>NZ_JBFTQG010000004.1:0-314032 GCF_056398885.1 Cupriavidus sp. 01T418 | reverse complement strand
GGCCCCTCGGTGAGAGGAGACCGTATCATTTTCACGACGCTGATCCCATCCGCCGCGCAATGCGAAAATGGGGGCACCAGTTGGCTGATGGAGGTGCAGGCACTCACCGGAGGGCATCTGGCCAACATCTCCCCCTTCGATGTCAACGGTGACGGCAACTTCACCCCTGCGGACTTCATGCCGGATCCCCAGACGCGGATAGCCGTGTCTGTCGGTGGCCGTGGTTCGACAGTGGGTATTACGCCAGCACCTACCGTGACCAAATGCGGGCCGGGCAAGGAATGCAAGATATCGTCGGGCTCCAACGCCAACACCGAGACCATCGCTGGGAGCGCGGCGAACCCGAGTGGGCGCCTGGCTTGGCGCGAGATACTGCGCTAGCCGCGAAGCATCCGGAATGAAGGCGCCAGGCATGGGATAGTTCGCGCTCAACGTCTTCCGGCCAACCCGCCGTTAGCATTTCCCTTACGCATCGCCACAGTCTGGAACATTTCCAGGCCGCTCTTCTGGCTATCCTCGGACATCATGTCTTCCATGCGAGGCTGCCATGTCAATGCGCGCGCAAACGCGTCACCATCCCGCTCGCGGGAAAGGCTTCCGCGGCTATGTCCTGATCGAATCCCTCACCGCCCTCGCGGTCCTCGGCGTCGGCCTGCTGCCGCTCGCCGCGCTCGCTCCGGCCGCGCTAAGCGCCCTGCGGCAATATGAGACCCTTGGACAGGCCACGCGTGCCGCCGCCGAACTGGCGGAGTTGGAGGATCCGGGCCTGACGCTGTCGCCGCTGCACGCCTGCTGCATCGGTTCACATCAACTCCGGTTTTGCCGCTCACTCGCCTCGGCCGGCAGCGAGCATGGCCACCCTGGCTGTGCAGCGGGATCGCGGCTGGCGGTCGTCGGGCTGCTGCCTCGTGTCTCGGGTCAACGCGGCGGCGTAGCCGATAAAGTTGGGTTGCGGGTCATTGCGCTGTGGATCCGGCCGTGAGAAACGGTTGCATGCGCGGCATCCATGCCCGCCCCGGCGCGGGCCGCAGGCGCCCGCAAGGCTACTCGCTGATCGAACTGGTGATCGGCCTTGCGCTCGGACTCCTCGTCAGTGCCGTGGCCGCTTCGGCCTTCCATGCGGTACAAGTCGCCTACCGCGCCACGGTCGACCTTGTGCTGTTGGAGGAACGCGGCCAGCGCGCGCTTGCCATCATTTCCCATTTGATACGGCATGCCGGATGGCAGCCACCTGCTGCAGCCATGCCGGCCAAGGCACCGCCGGCCGTGGCCGGACGCGATGATTGCGGCCAGCCCGGCATCGCCACACGGCCCGGATGCGCGCGCCGCGGCGTCAACGGCAGCGATGCGCTGCTGGTGCGCTTCAGCGGCAGCGGGCGCGCGCACGATCCGACGCTGCCCGACCAGACCATGATCGACTGCAGCGGCTATGCCCTGCCAGCGGCGAGTGTCGGCGGCGCAGCCGGGGAAGGCGGCAACGCCTATGCCGGCGCCAGCTTGCTCTACGTGGCCAATGCCCCTGACGGCGAGCCGCAACTGCTGTGCCGCTATGCCAGCCGGCGCGACGGCCGGGTGCAGCGGGACAGCTGGACTTCCGGCGCGCTGGTGCGCGGCGTAGAGACCATGCAGTTGCGTTACGGCATCGATACCGACGACGACGGCAAGGGCGATGTCTTCCTGCGCGCCGAGGAACTACACGCCCAAGGGGATGCAGCCTGGGGCAAGGTGAAGGTGGTGCAGGTGGTGTTGGTGCTGCGGGGCGAGCGCCCGCTGCCACCGGCAGCGGCTGGCATCGCGCTTGTATTGTTCCCACGGCGCGCGGCCGACACGCATGCGGAGGATCTCGTGTTCCAGGTCCCTGCCCGGCCTGCCGTGATACGCCGGGTATTCTCGGCTTCCGTGCGCCTGCGCAATAGCGGCTTGTGCGAGGAGACGCTATGTTGAATCCGGCCCCGCAACCTCGATCGCTCATGTCACGCGGCGCCTTCGCGCACCGCCGCCATCACAGCGGAAGCACCACGCTCCTGCTGACAACCACCATGCTCCTGCTGGTGATCGCCACCACCATGGCTGGCCTGCATTTCCTGCTCTCCAGCCGGCAAGTGACCGCTTATCAGCTGGAGCGCGAAATCGCTTTCCGTGCGGCGGAGATGGCGCTGCTCGATGCGGAAGGGGAATTGCTGGCGGCACTCCGCGCCGGGGCCGCCGGGGCGGACGCCCGCCTTGCTGCCTGGCCGCCGCCGGGCCAGTGCGGGCGCGCGGCGCAGCTGGGGCTGTGCCGGCCTGCCGCGAATGCCGCACCGCCGTGGGAGAGCTGGCTCGCCGCACGCGGGCCGGATGAGGCCGCCGGCATAGCAGTGGGCACCTTCAGCGGCATCACCCTGCCCAGCTTGCCGGCCGGGACGGCAGGCGTGGGCACCATGCCGCGCTATGTCGCGGAGTTGCTGCACGAGCGCCCACCCGGCGAGTGGCTGGGGACGGACTATGCGGCTGGCGCGGGGCCGCGGCTGCGCTTTCGCATTACGGCGCTCGGCAACGGGCGAGACACGGCGGTGCGCAGCCTGGTGCAAAGCGAGTTCCAGCCATGATGCCCGGCACCCGGGGCCTCAACGCGTTGATTGCCTTCTGCGCATGGCTGCTGTGTGCCGGCGCGGCGCGGGCCGACGGCCGCCCGGCGGCGGCCGGCTCTCTCAGTTACATCGCGGAGCGCGGCGGCCAACCCTGGAGCGGCCGCCTGACTGGCCTGCCACTCCCATCGGGCGAGCACAAGGCGGCGCATCCGTTGCCGCTGCCCGCCTGGGAAGCGGGGGCACTGCTCGCTATGCGCGATCCCGATTCGCGCCGCTTGCTGACGGCACTCGCGGGCCCGGAGGAAACGCCGGCGCGGCTGGCTCCGCTGCATTGGGAGGCACTGGATACTTCGACGCGCGGCCTGCTCGATCGCCCCGGCTCCGAAGGACTCCCCGGTGGCCAGGGCCGGGAACGGCTGGCACGCTTGCGCGGAACACGGCCTGCGCGGGACCCTGCAGTGCGGACATCGCCCGCCCCCCGGCCGGAGCGGCTGGGGCGCCCGGCCGGCACGCCACCGGTGCTGGTGCCGCCGCCCTCCTGGATGCCTGGCAGGCCCGGACACGCGGAATTTGCCGCGCGGCACAAGGCACGCCCGGCCCTGGTGTGGCTGGGCACGCGCGACGGCTTGCTGCATGCGTTTGATGCCGGGTCCGGCGAGGAAGTGCTCGCTTACGTACCGCGCGGCTTGCTGAGGCAGGCTGCCGGCTGGGCATCGCGGAGCGGGGGACCCGCGCCGGCCGCGCCATGTCCTTACCCTGAGGCGGCCGACGTGGTAGTGAAGCCCGGGGGCTGGCGTACCGTCTTGCTATGCGGCCTGCCGGCCAGCATGGCCAGCGACCCGGGACACGCAGGCCAACGTGCGCATGCGGGCGTGTTCGCCCTCGACATCACCGGCACCAGCGCCGCGCAGCCGTCGCCTGCACTGCTGTGGGAGGCCACGGCCTCCGGCACGTTGCCGCTGGCGCCCGCCGGACCCGTCCGCGCCTTGGCGCTAACCACGCCCGAGGGGTCGAGCTGGTACGCCCTGACTCAGCTGGCACCCGTGGAAGGCAGCGAGGCCTGGTCCGCCGCGCCGCGCCACGATCCATCCGTAACTATGCGGCAGGCAGGCCTTGCCCTGCTGCCGCTGGACAAACCGACCCGCGCACCCTGGCATGCGATACCGCGCCTGTACCTGCCCGGCAACGGTTGCGGGATCGGGGGGGCCAGCCCCGCCTTGCTGGCGGCAAGCATCCTGGCAGACGCATCGGGCGTGGCCCTGGCAGCCTATGCCGTGGATGCCATCGGGCGGCTCTGGCGCTTCGACGTGCGCGGCGCGGCGCCATGGCACGATGGCGACCAGCGCGTCCACTGCATTCACCGGGCGGAGAATCCAGCGCCACCATTGAACGGCACGGCGACGCCAGTGGCACCCGTCCTGATCGCCGCCCCCGGTGGCCACCTGGTGGTGTACGGTGGCGGCAATCACACCTCCGCCGTCTTCGACAGCGCCTCTCTCGCGGACACAGGCGCCCCCCGGGCCAGCCCAACGCGCATTGCGGCTTTGCCCGAGGGAGGCGGCGTCGTGCTGCGCCGCCAGCCGCGCGAGCCACGGATCCCCGGCGGCCAGCCAGCGACGGTCGGCTGGCACCTGCCCTTTCCCAATCCCGGTGAGCAACTGGACCGGCTCATTCCCGCCGATCCAGGCTACCTCGGCATCGTGACCCGCACGCCCGACGCGCGCCAGCGCGTTTACCTGATCCACGCGCTGAGCGGAGAGTCCACCATCAGCGAACATGCCGGCGGCCCCCTCGTCCACGCCATGACCGGGCTTGAAGCCGGCGCCCACGCGGCGGTCGTTCTTGGCCGCGAGCCGCTGCCGCCTGAGCGACCTGCAACGCCCGGGATCACTTCGCGCGAGGCAACGGCGCTCACGCTCTGGTCCCTGGAGGATGGCCGTGCCGAGCCGCACAACCGTACCGTCGCCAGCCGCCGCACCGGCCGCCTGCGCTGGCGCGAGCTCATCCGTTCCAGCGCGCCTTGAGCCCACATCGCGCCAGGACTGCCACCCGGCACATGACCAGGCCCGTGCCCCCAATCAGCCGCCGGAACGCGTGCGCGCTCGCGCGTCGACCGGAGGCGTTACGGAACATGTTCATGCCCCACCCTCGCCTGTCAGGTTTCACACTGCTCGAACTGCTGGTCACGCTCACGGTAATGACCATCCTCATGGCGATGGTCGTGCCTGCCTGGCATCGGCATATGGAAAGAGGCTGGCGCGCCGAGGCGCGCAGCGCAATGCTTGGCGCGATGCTGGAACTGGAACGCCATGCGCTCGCCACCGTGAGCTTCGCGGGTGAGCCCGGCGGCGCCGTGGTGGCCGGCAAATGGCCGCTGCCCGTGCCGGGCCCGCCGGCGCGCCCGCGTCACTGGATCAACGCCGGCGCCTGCCCGAGCGGCGACCTGGCTCGCTGCGTCGAGCTGCGCGCCGTGCCACAAACCCCGGATACGTCATGCGGCACGCTGATCCTGCGCAGCACCGGCGAGTGGCTTGCACAGCCCGCGTTTGCGGCAGAGTCTGTGCCACTGCCGCAGGCTTGCTGAGATGCCGGCGCACCGACGCCGGTATCGGCATCCGGATCCAGGCGGCGGCGCAACGCTCGCCGAATTATTGACCTGCCTGGCCGTGCTGGCCATCCTGGCAGCACAGGCCTACCCGTCCTGGCAGCGCTTGCAGGCACGGCAGCAGGTGGTGCTGGCGGCCGACCGCCTCGCCGGCTCGCTGGCGCTGGCACGCGCCACCGCCGTGGCCCGGCGCGCGGAAGTGTTATTGGCGCCCTTGCCCGGCGCGGCTACGCTGGATCAGGGCTGGCGCCTGACGCTGGCGCCGGCAGGCAACGCGCCCGCCGGTGCACCTGGCCAACAGGACGGCGGCTTGCTCGCCACGGTCGAGCTGCGCAGCGCCTGCCTGCGCATCGCACTGCGCTCAACCGCGCAAGGCAACAATACGCTGCGCATGACAGCTGTGGGATACTCTCGCTCAGAGCAAGGCGGTTTCCTCGCCGCCACCTTCACCGTGACCTGCCAGGGTGAACAGCGGCAGCTAAGACTCAGTGCCCACGGCCGCGGCCGCCTGTGCACGCCGGGACAGGATGCCGATTGCAGTGGCCTCGACCCGGCTCCGCCGCCCTGACAACTGAAGACTGCAACCAACCCGAATCTACCGCCCTCGCGGCTAAGAGCACCAGGCCTCATGTTCTCCGATACCGACCACGCAGCCATGGCACAGGCGCTCGCACTAGCGGCGCGCGGCATGTACACCACCACGCCCAATCCGCGCGTTGGCTGCGTTTTGTCCAAGGACGGCAAGATCATCGGCCAGGGTTTCACGCAACCTGCAGGGCAGGATCACGCCGAAATCCAGGCGCTCAAGGATGCCGCCGCGCGCGGCAACGATCCGGCCGGTGCCACCGCCTTCGTCACGCTGGAGCCATGCAGCCATTTTGGCCGTACAGCGCCCTGCGCGGATGCACTGGTGCGTGCCGGCATCGCGCGCGTGGTGGCGGCCATGGAAGACCCGAACCCGGCCGTTTCCGGCCGCGGCTTGCAGCGCCTGCGCGAAGCCGGCGTTGACGTACGCTGCGGGCTGCTGGAGAAAGAAGCGCGCGAACTCAATATCGGCTTCGTGAGCCGCATGACGCGCGGACTGCCGTGGGTGCGGATCAAGGTTGCCGCCTCGCTCGACGGCGGCACCGCGCTGCACGATGGCACCAGCCAGTGGATTACCGGCCAGGCAGCGCGCGACGATGGACACGCCTGGCGCGCGCGCGCCAGCGCCATCCTTACCGGCATCGGCACCGTGCGCGATGACAATCCGCAGTTGAATGTGCGTGCCGTGGACACTCCGCGCCAGCCGCAGCGCGTGGTTGTGGATTCCAGGCTGGAGATCCCCCTGGATGCACGCCTGCTGGTGCCGGATACCGGCGATTTTGCCAAGCCGGTGCTGGTGTTCTGCGCCTTCGATGACGGCCCGCGCCGGCGCGCGCTGGAGGCGCGCGGCGCCGAAGTGGTGGTGCTGCCCAATCCGCACGGCAAGGTGGAACTGCGCCGCATGCTGGAAGAACTGGGGCGGCGCGGCGTCAACGAACTGCATGTGGAAGCCGGCTTCAAGCTCAACGGATCGCTGATCCGCGAGCATTGCGCCGATGAACTGCTGGTCTACCTGGCGCCCAAGCTGCTGGGTGACGCGCAAGGCATGTTCCAGCTGCCTCCCCTGGCGCGGCTGCAGGACGCCGCCGCCTTCCGCTGGCACGACGTCCGCATGATCGGGGAAGACCTGCGGCTGATCGCCCGCCGCGCCGACCACGTGTAACCGGCCGCCTGTCGCCCGGCAGGAAAGCGCGGGCAAAAACGAAACCGCCCCGCACCTGCTAGCATGCGTGTTTTCCCATTGCATCACGCATCGATCATGTTCACTGGCATTGTCGCGGCCGTCGGCCGCATCGAATCCGTTACCCCGCTGGGCGCCAGCGAAGCTGCCGACGCCGGCGTACGCCTGCGCATCCGCGCCACCGGCCTGGACCTGTCCGATGTCATCCTCGGCGACAGCATCGCCATCCAGGGTGCCTGCATGACGGTGATCGCGCTGGACGGCGACACCTTCGACGCGGATGTCTCGCGGGAGTCGCTCGACAAGACCGCCGGCCTGGACAAGCCGGGGCGCGTCAACCTCGAAAAGGCGCTGACCCTGGCCGACCGCCTTGGCGGCCACCTGGTATCCGGCCACGTCGACGGGCTGGGGGAAGTCACGCACTTTGCACCGGTGGGCGAATCCCACGAACTGCGCGTGCGTGCCCCGCGCGAACTGGGTCGCTACCTGGCCTACAAGGGCTCGGTGGTGATCAACGGCGTGTCGCTGACCGTCAACAAGGTGATCGACGATGAGCACGGCTGCACCTTCTCGATCAACCTGATCCCCCACACGATCGAGGTCACCACGCTGCAGGATCTGAAGCCAGGCGCGCGCGTGAACCTGGAGATCGATCTGATTGCGCGGTATGTGGAGCGGATGCTGAGCGCGCCGAAACCCGCCTGACGCGCAGCTTTTCCGGGCGGCGCCGGCCCGCCACGATCACCGCATACCTTGGCGGCGGGCATCGCGYGCCCTGCGGCGCCCGCTTGACGTACAATATTGGGCCAGACCGCTCCGCTGCCTGCCGGCTTACCCCCGAGCGGGTCCCGGCCAGCCGGCGCCGACAGCCGGCCAGCAAGCCGTCCCGCCCGAAATTCAGCAGAATTCCAGCCCCGACCTCAGTCAGCTTTCCAGCCTGCATGCCATGACAATCGCCCGTACAGAAGAAATCATTGCCGAAATCCGTGCCGGCCGCATGGTTATCCTGGTTGACGAGGAAGACCGCGAAAACGAGGGCGACCTCGTGCTGGCCGCCGATTTCGTCACACCGGAAGCAATCAATTTCATGGCCAGGTACGGCCGTGGCCTGATCTGCCTGACGCTGACCGCGGAGCGCTGCCGCCAGCTCGAGTTGCAGCCCATGGTCAGCCGCAACGGCACGGTGCACGGTACCAATTTCACGGTGTCGATCGAAGCGGCCGAGGGCGTCACCACCGGCATTTCGGCAGCCGACCGGGCCCGCACCGTGCAGGCCGCCGTGGCAAGGGATGCCCGCGCCGCCGACCTGGTCCAGCCCGGCCACATCTTCCCGCTGACGGCACAGCCCGGCGGCGTGCTGATCCGCGCCGGCCACACCGAGGCCGGTTGCGACCTCGGCGCCCTGGCCGGCCTGACGCCGGCTGCCGTGATCTGCGAGATCATGAAGGACGACGGCACCATGGCGCGCCTGCCGGACCTGATCGAGTTCGCGCAGGAGCATCAGATCAAGATCGGCACCATCGCCGACCTGATCCACTACCGCAGCCGTACCGAGAGCATTATCGAGCGCGCCGGCGAGCGCACCATGCAAACGCCTTACGGCACGTTCAACAGCATCATCTACCGCGACAAGCCGAGCGGCCGCGCGCATCTGGCGCTGATCAAGGGCACGCCGCAGCCCGATCGGGAAACGCTGGTGCGGGTCCACGAGCCGCTTTCCATGCTGGATCTGCTCGAAGTGTCGTGCACCACGCATTCGTGGGGCGTGCCCGCCGCGCTCGAGGCCATCGCCCAGGCCGATCACGGCGTCATGGTGCTGCTGAACTGCGGGGACGCGGCGGATCAGCTGTTCACGCAGTTCTCGGCCCTCGATGCGCCGCAGAATCGCCCGCGCGTGAAGCCGGACCTGCGCACCTACGGTACCGGCGCCCAGATCCTCAAGGATCTCGGCGTGGGCAAGATGCGTGTGCTGGCATCGCCGCAGAAAATGCCGAGCATGACCGGCTATGACCTTGAAGTGACTGGCTACCAGCCCATGAACGGCGGCAAGGCAAACTGAACTACCGGATATCCGGCGGCCGCAACCCTGTTGCCTGATGCGGCCGCCACCCCGAACCCAGGAGAACATAAGATGGATCACGGTTTCTACCCCAGCAACCTCGAAGGCGAAGGCCTGCGTATCGGCATCGTGCAGGCACGCTTCAACGAGCCGGTTTGCGACGAACTGCGCGAAGCCTGCGTGGCAGAACTGGAAAAGCTGGGCATCGAAGGCGAGGACACCCTGGTGGTGACCGTGCCCGGCGCCCTCGAGATTCCGCTGGCATTGCAAAAGATGGCCGAAAGCGGCCAGTTTGACGCGTTGATCGCGCTTGGCGCAGTGGTACGCGGCGAGACCTACCATTTCGAGCTGGTCTCGAACGAGTCCGGCGCCGGCATCACCCGCGTCGGCCTGGACTTCAACGTGCCCATCTCCAACGGCATCCTGACCGTCGACACCGACGCCCAGGCCCACGCCCGCACCCGTGAAAAGGGCCGCGATTGCGCCCGCGCCGCGGTGGAAATGGCCAACCTGGTTTCCGCGCTGGATTCGCTGCGCGGCCAGGAAGAGGATGAAGACGAGGACGACGATGAGTGACGCGCCCGATAGCAGCACCCCTGGCAGCAACGACGCCGGCGCCAAGCCCGTCGCCAAGGCCGAGCCCAAGGCGGCGCCCAAGAGCGCGCGCCGCCGCTCGCGCGAACTCGCGCTGCAGGGCTTGTACCAGTGGCTGCTGAATCGCAACGATACCAATGCGATCCAGGCCCATCTGCACGAGGCCCAAGGCTTCAACAAGGCTGACCGCGAGCATTTCGACGCGCTGCTCAATGGCGCCATTCGCGAGGAAGCCAGGCTGACGGGGGCGTTCGAGCCCTTCCTGGACCGTCCGGTGGCCGAGCTGTCGCCGGTCGAACGCGCCGCCCTGCTGATCGGCAGTTACGAACTGATCCACTGCGTCGACATTCCGTACAAGGTTGTCATCAACGAGGCCGTGGAACTGACCAAGACCTTCGGCGGCGTGGAAGGCTATAAGTACGTCAACGGCGTGCTGGACAAGCTGGCCGCCAAGGTGCGCGCACCCGAGCTGGCCGCCCGACGCTGAACCACGCTGATCGACGCACCAGCGGCGCCGTTCTCGGCACCAGGCCTGCCGTACCGACACCCGCTCCGGCGGGTGTTTTTACTTCTACCTTATTCAGTTCCGCCTAACTCTCTTCAACCCCGCCCACCAAGCCTATCCCCGCCATGGACATGCAGCGCCTCGCCACCGCCTCCCGACTTGCCAACATCGAAGCCTTCCACGTGATGGAGCTGGCCAAGCAGGCCGCTGAACTTGAACGTGCCGGGCGCCACATCATCCATATGGGCATCGGCGAGCCCGACTTCACCGCGGCCGAGCCCGTCGTGCGGGCTGCCGAGGCAGCCATGCGCCGGGGCGTCACGCAGTACACCGGCGCGCTGGGCATCGCGCCGCTGCGCGAGGCCATCGCCGGCTATTACAAGACCACATACGGGATCGATATCCCGGCGCGCCGGGTGATGGTCACCGCCGGTGCCTCGGGTGCGTTGCTGCTGGCTTGCGCAGTGCTGGTGGAGATTGGCGCCGAGGTGCTGATGCCGGACCCCAGCTACCCTTGCAACCGCCATTTCGTCGCAGCCTTCGACGGCTGCGCCAGGATGATCCCGAGCGGGCCGGCCCAGCGCTTCCAGCTCACGGCCGGGCAGGTGGAAGCGCACTGGGGCGAGCGTACCCGCGGCGTGCTGCTGGCGTCGCCCTCCAACCCCACCGGCACCTCCATTCTGCCGGACGAGCTGGCGCGCATCCTGAAGGCGGTACGCGCCCGCCGGGGCTTTGCCATCGTCGACGAGATCTACCAGGGCCTGTCCTACGACGCGCCGCCGGTATCGGCGCTGAGCCTCGACGATGACGTGATCACCGTCAACAGCTTCTCCAAGTACTTCAACATGACCGGCTGGCGCCTGGGCTGGCTGGTGGTGCCGGACGAACTGGTGAACGCTTTCGAGAAAGTGGCGCAGAACCTGTTTATCTGCGCTTCGGCAGTGGCCCAGCACGCGGCGCTGGCCTGCTTCTCCCCCGAAGCGCTGGCCATCTACGACGCGCGCAAGGCGGAGTTCCACCGCCGCCGCGAGGCCATTGTGCCGGCGCTGGAGGCGCTTGGCCTGCGGGTGCCGGTCAAGCCGGATGGGGCATTCTATGTGTATGCGGACTGCCGCGGCGTCAACCACCCCGCCGCGGGCGACGCCGATACCCTGACCCAGGCCATGCTGCACGATGCCGGCGTGGTCATGGTGCCTGGCCAGGATTTTGGCCCCTACACGGCCAGCGACTATATCCGGATCTCGTACGCGACATCGATGGAGAACATCGAGGAGGCCATGGCGCGCCTGGGCAAGTTCTTCGCCTGAACGACGGCGCGACGGCGCGACGGCGGGCACAAACGGAAAAAGCACCCGAGGGTGCTTTTTTCCTGCCTGCCACAGCGTATCAGGCGCTTTTCGGCACGTTCCCGGCGGCTTCCAGCTTGTCGCCGGCCGTACCTTGACGGTGCTCGGCCTGCGGCTTGGCATCGGCAGTCACTTCGGGCCTGGTGGCCACGGGCGTGGCCGCGACGCTGTGTACACCCGGCAGCTGACGCAGGCGGGCACGCTCTGCCAGCACCTTGGCGCCATAGCCGCCGTCATTGTTGGTGGTCGCCGCGCCAACGTAATACTTCAGGCCGCCTTCCAGCGAACCGGCGCGGGCGATGCAGTCCTTCAGCACCAGCGCGCCGATCTTGATGTTGGCGTACGGGTTGAGCGCGGCAGCAACGCCGCCCACGGCCTCGTACTTGTCCTGGTGGATCTTGGTCATCACCTGCATCAGGCCCTGCGCGCCCACGCCGCTCTCGGCGTAAGGGTTGAAGCTGGACTCGATGGCGATCACGCCCAGGATCAGCAGCGGATCGATGCCAACCTCGCGCCCGGTCAGGTAGGCAGCCTTCACCAGCTGCGCGGTTGCCTGCGCGGCCACGCGGTATTTGCGTGCGATGTATTCAGCCACCACCGCCTGCTCGCGCGCGCTGCCCAGCGTCGCCGGGTTGCGTGCATCCAGCGCCACGCGCTGGGCCGGGATCTGCGCGGCCAGGTGGGCCACGGAGGGCACCTTGCCGGCCGGCTGGGCCCACTCGTCGGTACCGGACACCGTCGGCAAGCCCACGGGCTTGGCCATGGCAAGATCCAGCTTGGCCGCAGCCACGTCAGCCGTGGTGGCAGGCACCGCGGCTTCCATCAGTACCGCGGGCGCTTCCTCCCCGGCCAGTGCACCAGCCAGGGCCGTACGCCATTCCTGGCTGACCGACAGCGATACGGCTGCGACTACAGACACCACCCCGAGACTATTCAGGGCATATTTCAATGTTGCGCGACCGCCCCGTATGGCGCGGTTAGCGACCGGATGCGCAAGACGGACCTGCACAGCCCGATTCACTCCGGGTACCGGTTGTCTGAAACGGACCTGCAATGCCCGTCCGACTCCGGGAAGATGAAGGGTTTTCCAACCACTCATACTTACCTCCATCCGCCGTCCGCTTCATGCCGCGCTGATGCGCCGCACGCCCGTTGACCGCGTATTCAAGTAAGGATGCCGCGCCGCCTAGCAATGACGTCCAGCACCTGTTGGTGGGCGCTCCCCATGCGCCCAACGAGAAACAGGGTAGGCTCTTGGGGGAGCCTGCCCTGCCGCGAACTACTCAAGGCACCCGGCCACTGCCGGGGCGATCGTCCGGACCCGCCCTGCTCAGGCGAATCCGTTCATTGATCAGATATGGATGATTCTTCACGCACCCCTTGACAGGGAGGAAAAATCTGTGCTGCACCGCAACACTCCAATGAGCAAGAACGGATTGTAGAAACCCTTTTATACCTCGTCAAGAATAACGTTTTTATTTATCAAAGCTTTTGGTTATATGTAACAAGACTCTTTGATGCACTTTTGCTCACCCCGAACTCGGGGAAAGTCAGTACTGGCAAAGCATGGAGGCCGTCGTCGCTGACCTCGGCAGAGTCAAAAAATTTACAATTTGATGACGCAAATGCGTTCGATTTTTTTGCGTCTCACTGCACCAATGTGTAGATTGATGCGCATCAATTGCCCGGACAGGTGCGCTCGGACGCCTGACCACCACTAGAATTCACTATGAAATACAACGACTTGCGCGATTTCATGGGCCAGCTGGAAGGCCTTKGCGAACTGAAACGGATCGATGCGCCGGTGTCGCCCGACCTCGAAATGACCGAAATCTGCGACAGGCTTTTGCGGGCGGAAGGACCGGCAGTCGTGTTCGAAAACCCGAGCGATCCCCACAAGCCTGGCCAGAGTTATAGCGTCCCCGTACTGGCCAATCTGTTCGGTACGACACGCAGGGTGGCGCTGGGCATGGGTGCCGAAAGCCTGGCCGATCTGCGTGACATTGGCCGTGTCCTGTCGGCGCTCAAGGAGCCCGAACCGCCGCGCGGCCTGCGCGAGGCCGGCAAGCTGTTTACCCTGGCCAAATCCGTATGGGACATGGCGCCCAAGCGCGTTGGCAGCCCGGCCTGCCAGGAGGTGGTCTGGGAGGGCAACGACGTGGACCTGGCGCGCCTGCCCATCCAGACATGCTGGCCGGAGGACGCGGCGCCGCTGATCACCTGGGGGCTGGTGATCACCAAGGGCCCGCACAAGAAGCGCCAGAACCTGGGCATCTACCGCCAGCAGGTCATCAGCCGCAACCAGGTCATCATGCGCTGGCTGGCGCATCGCGGCGGCGCGCTGGATTTCCGCGAACACGCGCTGAACCACCCCGGCAAGCCATTCCCGATCGCGGTGGCGCTGGGCGCGGATCCCGCCACCATCCTGGGCGCCGTCACCCCGGTCCCGGACACCCTGTCCGAATACCAGTTCGCCGGCCTGCTGCGCGGCAGCCGCACGGCGCTGGCCGGCTGCATCACGCCGACCCTGTCCGAGCTGAGCGTGCCGGCGTCGGCCGAGATCGTGCTGGAGGGCCATATCCAGCCCGACCCGAATCACCCTTCGGGCTACCAGCACGCGCTGGAAGGCCCGTATGGCGACCACACCGGCTATTACAACGAGCAGGACTGGTTCCCGGTCTTCACCATCGACCGCATCACCATGCGGCGCGACCCGATCTACCACTCCACCTACACCGGCAAGCCGCCCGACGAGCCGGCCGTGCTGGGCGTGGCGCTGAACGAGGTCTTCGTGCCGCTGCTGCAGAAGCAGTTTCCGGAGATCACCGACTTCTACCTGCCCCCCGAGGGCTGCAGCTACCGCATGGCCGTGGTGCGCATGAAGAAGCAGTACGCCGGGCACGCCAAGCGCGTGATGTTCGGTGTCTGGAGCTTCCTGCGCCAGTTCATGTACACAAAGTTCATCGTGGTGGTGGACGACGATGTCGACGTGCGCGACTGGAAGGAAGTGATCTGGGCGATCACCACGCGCGTCGATCCCGCCCGCGATACCGTGCTGGTGGAGAACACCCCGATCGACTATCTCGACTTCGCCTCGCCGGTATCGGGACTGGGCTCGAAGATGGGCATCGACGCCACCGACAAGTGGCCCGGCGAGACCACCCGCGAGTGGGGCCGCCCGATCCAGATGAATGCCGCGGTCAAGGCGCGCGTCGACGGTATGTGGGACTCCCTGTTCGAGGCCCGGGCCAAGGCGTGATGGCGGGCAGCATGTAAGATCACGTTTGCCGGGGCGGCGATGCATGGCGTCGCCCCGGCCCAAAATCCGGCCCCGACTCGTATCGCCAGGCATCGCACAGCATCGCATCGCATCGCAACCCATCCGCACGTCCGCGCAGACGGACCCAAGGAGGAGACATGAGCACCCTTGAAGAAGGAAAACTGATGTGGACGCCGTCGCCGGCGTTCCGCGACGGCAGCCGCATCGCGCACTTCATGCGCTGGCTGGAAAGCGAGCGCGGCCTCGCCTTCGCAGACTATGCCGCGCTATGGCAATGGTCGGTGACGGACCTGGAGGCTTTCTGGGACGCCATCCGCGCCTACTTCGATGTGCGCTTCGACACACCGCCCGCAGGCGTGCTCGGCGATGCCTCCATGCCCGGCTCGCGCTGGTTCGAGGGCGCGAGCCTGAATTATGTGCAGCAGGTTTTCCGCCATGCCGGCAGCGGCGCGGCGCGCCAGCGTGCGGCCATCCGCTACGCGGGCGAATCCGTTGAGGTCACGGACCTCAGCTGGGACGCGCTCGAACAGCAGGTCGCTTCGCTGGCGCACGCCCTGCGCGAAATGGGCGTGCGCCGCGGCGATCGCGTGGCCGGCTACCTGCCGAATATTCCCGCCACGGTCGTCGCCTTCCTCGCCACCGCCAGCCTGGGCGCGATCTGGTCGGGCTGCGCACCGGACATGGGCCAGGTCGCGGTGATAGACCGTTTCCGCCAGATCGAGCCCAAGGTGCTGATCGCGGTCGACGGCTACCACTATGGCGGCAAGGCCTACGACCGCGCACCGGTGCTGGCCGACCTCGCCGCCGCCCTGCCCTCGCTGACGGACCTGGTGCTGGTGCCGGCTGGAAATCCGGCTGGAAATCCGGCTGGAAATGCCGATGTCGGCGCGATCCCGCTTCCGCCCGGCGTGCGCCGCCACGCCTGGCAAGACGTGCTGGCGCATCGCGTGCCGCTGGCGATCGAGCCGGTGCCGTTCGACCACCCCCTGTGGATCGTCTACTCCTCCGGCACCACCGGCATGCCCAAGCCCATCGTGCATGGCCATGGCGGCATCGTCATCGAGCAGCTCAAGCTGATGGCGTTCCACAACAACCTCGGGCCGGACGATGTCTTCCACTGGTACAGCAGCAGCGGCTGGATCATGTGGAACGCCCAGGTGGCGGGACTGTTGCTGGGTACCACCATCGCGCTCTACGACGGCAACCCCGCCTGGCCCGATGCCGGCGTGCTGTGGCGTTTCGTGGATGAGGCCGGCGTCACCGCCTTCGGTGCCGGCGCGGCATTCTTCACCAGTTGCATGAAGGCAGGGATCGAACCCGCCCGCGTGGCCGACCTGTCCCGACTGCGTGCGCTCGGCTCGACCGGCTCGCCGCTGCCCGCCGAAGCCTACGACTGGATCTACCGCCACGTGCGCGCCGATATCTGGCTGGCGCCCATGAGCGGCGGCACCGACTTCGCCGGCTCTTTCGTCGCCGGCTGCCCGATCCTGCCCGTCTATTCGGGCGAGATGCAGTGCCGCTGCCTGGGGGCAAAAGTGGAAGCCTTCGACGAAGCAGGCCACGCGCTGATTGGTGAAGTGGGCGAACTGGTCTGCACGGCGCCGATGCCGTCGATGCCGCTGTTCCTGTGGGGCGACGCCGACGGCAAGCGCTACCGCGACAGTTACTTCGACACCTATCCCGGCGTCTGGCGCCACGGGGACTGGATCAAGATCACCGCGCACGGCGGCGCCATCATCTACGGCCGCTCGGACGCGACCATCAACCGCCACGGCATCCGCATGGGCACCAGCGAGTTGTACCGGGTGGTGGAAGACCTGCCGGAAGTGCTCGACAGCATGGTGGTGGATCTCGAATATCTCGGCCGCGACTCCTACATGCCGCTGTTCGTGGTGCTGCGCGAGGGCCTGACGCTCGACGACGCGCTGCGCGACATCATGCGCGCGCGCATCCGCAGCGCCCTGTCCTCACGCCATGTGCCCAACGAGATCCTGCAGGTGCCCGGCGTGCCGCGGACGCTGTCGGGCAAGAAGATGGAAGTGCCGGTCAAGAAGCTGCTGCTTGGCCACGCGCCGGACAAGATCGCCAATCGCGATGCCATGGCCAACCCGGAGACGCTGGCCTGGTACTTTGCCTACGCCGCGCGTTTTCTCGCCGCGCGCGCGAGCGAATCGGCGCCGGTGTGAAATAAAAGAAAAGCGGGTGCGCCGCATTGGCGCACCCGCTGCCCTCCCCGCGCTACAAATCAGAACACCATTCAGAACTCCACTTCCAGCTCGCTGATTTCATCGGGCTCTTTCTTCGCGTCCGCGATCCATTCCTGCAGCTCGGGCATGGCGAGGATCTGCTTGCAGTATTCCACCGGCGCAGGGTCCAGCAGCACGCCATAGGTCAAAAAGCGCGTCACCACCGGCGCATACATCGCATCGGCCATGGTGCGCTTCCCGCCGAACAGGTAGGGCCCGCCATACTGCGTCAGGCATTCGGTCCAGATCTGTGTAATACGGTCGATATCGGCCTGCGCGCGCGACCACACCTTGAAACCGGGAAAGTGCCCCTTCAGGTTCATCGGCAGCGCCGCGCGCATGGCCGCAAAGCCCGAGTGCATTTCCCCGCAGATGGCCCGGCAATGCGCGCGCGCCGCGCGCTCCTCGGGCAGCAGCCCAGCCTTGGGGCTGACCTCGTTGAGATACTCGGCAATGGCCAACGTGTCCCACACTGTCACGCCCTCGTGCAGCAGTCGGGGAACAAGGATGGAAGGCGACAGCAGCAGGATTTCCGCCCGCGCCGCGGCATCGTCGGGCGGGACCAGCACTTCATCGAATTCCAGTCCCGCGAAGCGCGCCAGCAGCCAGCCGCGCAACGACCATGAAGAATACGTCTTGCTGCTGATGGTCAGTGTCGTCCTTGCCATCACGCCTCCTTGCCCCTGGCAAACGCCGTTGTGTGCGCCACTGAACAGTGTGCCTGTGCCCCTCGGTGCAGTGTCGTGCCACGTGCCATGTGCTTTGCGCTCGCTGCTTCTACTCTCTGCCTTTACTCGTTACCTCTACTATGAATTTGTACTACATCATCGCGATGACATTGGTATTGCAGACACCTTTGCCTGCGCGGAAGCGCTGCAACCGGCGCGGCACTGGCACGGTGCGCCACGCAGCACCAGCATGAGGCAGCGACACCGGCAAAGGCCCAAGCGCGCCGCTCCCGCACGGCGCTTGCGCCACATACGAACCAGAACAGGTCACCCCGTTGTCCCATACGGGCAGGCCTGCAAGCCTCATGCCAACAACGTCGCCGTGGCACACAAATTGCGGCTAATGAGGTCAACGCATAAAAAGGGGGGAAGCCATGCTGTACCAGGTGTACCAAAGTTATGCGGACCTCATGCACCCTGCCTGCAGCCTGGCCGACTTGGTGGCGTTATTGCTGGCAACGAACCCGCGCCTAGCTGCTTGCGAGCCGATACTTGTCACGCGTGCCGCCTGCGAAGTGCTCGCACTGAGCAGGCTGACGCACCATCGCCGGGCTTTCGGCATCGAGAGCGTCACCGTCAACGGCATGCCGCTACAGGTGACCGAGGAAGTGACCGCGAGCACGCCGTTCTGTTCGCTGCTGCACTTTCGCAAGCACGGCGTATCCGGCCAGCCGCGCGTGCTGCTGGTGGCGCCGATGTCGGGCCACTTTGCCACGCTGTTGCGCGGCACCGTGCTGACCATGCTGCGGGACCACGATATCTATATCACCGACTGGCACAACCCGCGCGACATCCCGTTGTTGCACGGGCGCTTCGGCTTTGACGAGTTCGTCCATCACCTGATCGATTTCCTGCACGTCCTCGGCGGCGGCACGCACCTGATGGCGGTTTGCCAGCCCACCGTGGCAGCGCTCGCCGCGGTGGCCCTGATGGCGGAAGACGGCGACCCGGCCCAGCCGCCCAGCCTGACCCTCATGGCCGGCCCCATCGACGCGCGCATCAACCCGACCAAGGTCAACGCGCTCGCTACCAGCCAGCCTATCGAGTGGTTCGAGAACTCGCTCACCGGCTACGTGCCGTTTCGCTTCGCCGGCGCGATGCGCCGCGTCTATCCCGGCTTCATGCAGCTGATCGCCTTCATGTGCATGAACAGCGAACGCCACAAGCAGGCCTTCCGCGATCTCTACGACCTGCGTGCCAACGGCGAACATGCCCGCGCCGATGCGATCCAGGTGTTCTACGAGGAGTATTTCGCCACCATGGACCTGAGCGCGGAGTTCTACCTCGAAACCGTCAGCATGGTGTTCCAGCGCTTCCTGCTCGCACAGGGCCAGCTTGACGTAAGCGGCCGCCGCGTCGACACGCGCGCGATCCAGCATACGGCGCTACTCACGGTGGAAGGCGAGCGCGACGATATCTGCGCCATCGGGCAGACCATGGCCGCGCAGGAACTGTGCGCCAGCCTGCGGCCCTATATGCGCATGCACCACGTGCAGACCGGCGTGGGGCACTACGGCGTATTCAACGGCAAGCGCTGGGAAACGCAGGTCTATCCGCTGGTGCGCAACGCCGTGCATATGAGTTCGTGACGCCGCGCAGGGCCCGCGCAGGCCCCGCTAGGTGGCGTCCTTGTCCTTTGTGTCCTTTGTGTCCTTTGGCCACGGCGTCACCGGCGGTACGGCGCATGGACCCTCGGCCTCGACCGTACGGAAGTCGGCCGGACCCACGATCTCCAGGTACTCCATATCCGGCGAGTAATCGAACAGGTAGTGGGTGATGCCGGGACGCTGGTGGACGCAATCGCCGGCCGCCACCAGCGTCTCCTTGTCCTCGTACATGAAGCGCGCCCAGCCCTTGAGCATCAGCACCACATGGAACTGCGCCTCGTGGCGGTGCCAGCCGGTGCCCTGCACCGGCGGCTGGTTGGCCTTGACCAGTTGCACCAGCAGCTTGCCGCCGGTGGCCTCGGCAATACCCAGGTCGCGATAGAGGAAAAAATCACGCAGACCCTGGTCGACGAAGGCGGTGTCCTGCGGGCGCACGTGGGAAAACTTCGTCGGTGTGGAGTCCGCGGCGGGATCGCCGGCGGACGCGCTGGACTTGCTGAAGGACCCGGCCATGACAAGCTCCTTTCACTGAGGGAAAACGCACTGCGCTGGGACGCAACATTCACGCCAGCAGCGGGCCGGCGCGCGCTGGCCCCGAAATGCGTAAAAGCCGATCTGAATGTGGATCGCCAGCCGCTCGCGCGCCGCGCATGCACCTGGCGCAGGCGCGGCGTTTCAGCCTGGCACCCCCGGGGCACCGGGCCGGTGCCATGCATGCCGGTCATCGGCCCGGCGGTTCGCCTGCGCGGGCGGCGCGATGACGGCTATGATGCAACGATACGCGCTCCCAGGAAGCTCTGCATGCAGCCTCTTTCCCATATCCATTTCCAGGGCCAGGCTTTGATCCGGGTTGGGAGCGAACAGAGTTTCCTCCTGCTCGCCCCGCAGTTCGGCGGCCGCCTGGTGCGTTGGGTATATCGCGGCGAGGACATCCTGTACTGGCCGGACAACGCCGACTGGTCCCAGCCCGGGCGCATTCGCGGCGGCAATCCGTTGCTGTTCCCCTTCATCGCCAGGCATTTCGCCGACGGCGTGCCCGGCGCCTGGAAAGACGCCGACGGCATCGTGCGCCCAATGCCGAACCACGGTTTTGCGCGCGACCTGCCTTTCACGGTCACGCGCCACGAGCCGGAACGCAGCATTACCATGGTGCTGGAAGCTTCGGATGCGACGCGCGCTTCCTACCCGTTCGATTTCCGTTTCGAAGTCACTTACCGCCTGCTCGAAGACGGGCTCGAAGCCACGCTGCGCACCCGCAATGCGGGTGCGCAGCCGCTGCCTTCGATGCTTTCGATGCCTTATTACGCGGGCCATCATTTTTATTTTGCACTCGATCATCAGGCGCGCGGGACTTCCGGGCTGGCCATGCCTGACGCCACCCTGGCGCACCAGCGCGCGCATGGCTCGCCCGCATCCAGCGGCGCCGGCGCCGCGGCGTATCGGCTGGACGACCCGCGCCTGCAGGACACCTTCCACGTCCTGCAGCCACGGCTTGCCGGGCCGCGCGCCTGCACGCTGGCCATGGCGCCCAACGCCGCTGCCCCGCATGGGCGCAAGCTGGTGATCGACCTGGATCCGCCCGGCAGCACGCCGTGGTTCGCCGTCACCACTTGGTCCGAGCACGTCGACGCCGACTACTACTGCGTCGAGCCCTGGCTCGGCCTGCCTGACGCCATCCACCACTGCGTGGGGTTGCGCTCGCTCGCGCCAGGCCAGGAAGAAGCGGCAATTTGCCAGTTGCGCCTGGACCGATAGCCTGCGCGCGCACGTCCCGCTTGCCCGAACAAAGCCGAAAAGTGCAGCCCGGGACTCCCTGTCCCCGCTCCGCCGGAAGCGAGCCATCCGCATCAACTATAATCGCGGTCGCGACGGGAGTTCCGCCGCTATTGAGATTCACGCGGAGTCTATGACGTTTCGAGCAACAAAGCTGGCTGCCTTTGCCAGCGCCCTGGTCCTCGCTTTTCCGATTCTTCTTCTGTGCGTGCCGCGTGGCTCAGGCATCTTCCTGGCCGCCGTCGTGGTGCTGGCGCTATGCGCCGGCCACGGAATGCGCAAGACGTGGAGGACATACCGCGACCTGCTGTATCCAGTTGGCCTGGCTATTCTGACCTTGATGGTCGTCTACCTGGGCTCAAAGCTGTACTTCGGCGTGCCGTGGAGCGTCATCGACAATCCGTCAAGAATCTTGCTGGCCCTGCTGGCCTGCCTGGTAGTCATGCGCACAAACCCGGATCCCAGGGCAATCTGGCACGGCATCACGATCGCACTCGTAGTTGGTCTCGTCATCGTCGCCATCCAGCGCTTCGCGCTGAGCGAGGACCGGCCGTCCGCATGGACGCAGGCCATTGCATTCGGCAACATGGTCGCCGCGCTTGGCTTGATCGGCTTTGCCCGACCGGGCACCACTCGTGGCACGCACGCGTTGGCCTGGGCAAACCTGGCGCTTGCAGCATTGATCCTGATCCTGAACGGTACACGGGGAGCGACGCTCGCCATGCTTCTTACAGCGCTACCGCTGCTCTTTGTCCGGTACCGCGGATTGAGTCCAGCGAGATTCTTTGCGGCAATGGCGCTGGTTGCGGCATTGGGGGCTGGCCTGTATATGATTCCTCGCAGTCCCGTGGCGCAGCAAATTGATCAGGTGCGCAGTGATATCGGGCTGTTCGAGAGAGGGAACGCGGAAACATCCGTCGGGGCACGGCTGGAGGTGTGGAGGATCGCGGCAGCCTCGATCGCCAGGCACCCGTGGATGGGCGTCGGCGTCGGGCAGTTCGCACGCATACTGCATGCATCAGACTTCTGCGCGGGCAGCAGGTCCGTGGCTTGCAATCTGGAACATGCGCACAACGACGTGCTGGAGGCTGCAGCAACCACCGGCCTGCCCGGCATGCTCGCGCTGCTGGGCATCTTCCTGATTCCGGCCGGCATATTCGTGCGGACGTTGCGCCTATGCCGCAACAATGGCAACGCGCTGGGCGTCAGCCTCAGTGGCGCCGGCCTCGGCGTCGTGATGGCGAGCATGATTAGTGGCCTGACCCAGGTGACGATGGCGCACCAGGCGAACATCGTTTTCTACGCCGGCATTATCGGGCTGTTGCTCGGCCTGGTTGGCGTACAAGCAAAGCGCCCCGACGCCGACAAGGCAGCTCCCGACCGCAGAAGTGTGGAAGCCATGAAAACCATGCTAGAATCCGCCTCCAGCAAGCCTTAGCGGGCGTCGTATAATGGCCATTACCTTAGCTTCCCAAGCTAAAGACGTGGGTTCGATTCCCATCGCCCGCTCCACCTCAGATTGAAACGAGCCGCCTTCGCCACCTGGTCGCATGCCCGACCAGGATTCGCCCGGCGGCTTTTTTGTTGCCATGCTCCCCCAAGACCCCAGTTCCGATCCGACGCCAGCCGACGACGCTGACAACGCGCCCACCCCGGCAGCCGCCGGCACCGACGTCGCGCATGCGCGCCGCATCCGTTCCTTCGTGCGCCGCGCGGGGCGAACATCCACCGGCCAGCAGCGCGCCATCGATGACCTGGGGCCGCGCTTCATCCTGCCGTATGCCCCGCAGCCGCTGGACTGGGAGGCGGCCTTCGGCCGCGCCGCGCCGGCGATCCTGGAGATCGGCTTCGGCATGGGCGAGACCACGGCGCATATCGCGCAGTTGCGCCCGCAGGACAATTTCCTGGGCTGCGAGGTGCACGAGCCCGGCGTCGGCGCCCTGCTCAAGCTGATTGGCGAGCGCGAGATCGGCAATGTGCGGATCATGCCGCACGATGCGGTCGAGGTGATCGCGCATATGCTGACGGAATCCTGCCTGGATGGCGTGCACATCTTCTTTCCCGACCCCTGGCACAAGAAGCGCCACAACAAGCGGCGCCTGGTGCAGCCGCCGCTGGTCAAGCTGCTGGCCAGCCGCCTCAGGCCGGGTGGCTACCTGCACTGCGCGACCGACTGGGAAGAATATGCCCACCAGATGGTGGAAGTGCTCTCTGGCGAGCCGGCCCTGGTCAATACCTCGGACGCTGCCGGCGGCTTCGCGCCGCGGCCGGACTACCGCCCGGTAACCAAGTTCGAACGCCGCGGCGTGCGCCTTGGGCACGGTGTGTGGGACGTGGTGTTCCGTAAGCGGGCCTGAGGCCGCTGCGGTCATTTGCTCTTGGCGTCGACGGGGATGCCGGAGCCGCTGCCGGCCGCGGGGCCTCGCCTGGGCCGGCGCACGGTTCTCAGCTTCCCGCTGCTTCCGCCTCCGCAGAAGAACTGATCGCCGCCATCGGACTCCAGCCCCGACACGCCGACGCCGGGCGGCATCTCGAGCCTCTGCAGGACCTCTCCCGTTTGCGGGTCGATTCGTCTCAGATCGCTCTCGTCACCGTCCCAGGTGCCGTGCCAGAGTTCGCCGTCGACCCAGGTGACCCCGGTGACGAAGCGGTTGGACTCGATGGTGCGAAGGATCGCGCCTGTGCGGGGATCGACCTGATGGATCTTCCGGTCCCGATACTGCCCCACCCAGAGCGTCCCTTCGGCCCACGCGAGCCCCGAGTCGCCGCCGCCGCCGGGCGCCGGGATCGTGGCGAGCACGCGGCCGGTCTCCGGATCGATCTTCTGGATGCGATCCTCGGCGATCTGATACAGGTGCTGGCCGTCGAAGGCCGTTCCCGCATGCGCGGGAACATCAATCGAGCGCAGTATCTTCCCGCTCGCCGGATCGATGGCATTGAGCTTGTCGCCGGCAGCAAACCAGACTTGCTGTCCGTCATACGTGACCCCATGCACGCTGTCGACACCCGGAAAGGGTTCATACTCGCGGATGATTTCGGCTGCTGATCGTTTCATGCCTTCCATCCTAGTCACTCGGCAGTGGCGCGGGGAGTAACAAGGTCGTCGCGAATCCCGGCACGGGCGGGGTCATCCAGCGACGCGCTCGCCCGCGGCCAAACGACTGCGCCTTGCCGGCTGCCGCAAGCGCGTCGAGTGCCCGCTGCACGGTGCGCTGGCTCGCTCCAAGCGCAAGCGCCAGGGCCGAACTCGACCACGACGCTCCGTCCGCGAGAAAGGCAAGCACCGTCGCATGCGCCTCTTCGACCGGCCGCGCCAGCACGACGACCTCGCTTGCGCGGCGCGGCACCAGCGCAAACCCTCGCTTCGTCGCGCTCACGCCGGCCAGCGTCCGCAGCATAGTGCGAAGCCGCCCGACTTCGACCCGCAGCCGCGCGCGATGCGACTCATCGGCGAGCTTCGCCCGGAATGCCCGCGCGATAAGCGTGTCCCTCGGCACGTCCGCGGGCCACGCTTCAGCCAGCGCGCGTGCCAGCGCGAACAACACCGGACGACTTGCCAGCGAGACCACCGTGCCTGCGTCACGCACGGCATGACGGCATCCGTCCACGACGAGCGCCCTCGATGCCAGCAAGGCCTCCACCTCCTCGAGCAKGAGGAATCGCTCCTCGCCGCGCGCAATCAGGCGCGCCGCGGGCGTGTTCAGGACGCGTGCCGCGCTTTCGACCTCCGCCGCCAGCGCCGGGATACCTGCGTGGCGCGCGGCGCGCCAGGCCCGGGCGAGCGCTGCGCGCGCCGGCTTCGTGTGCAGGCGCCGCATCGCGATCCCCGCAACGACCAGTTCATGGGCGGCTCTCAAGGCGGGCGGGAAGGGAGCGGGATCGAGCCCGGCGAGCGTACGCTCGGCCTCGTCGAGGCGCCCGATCAGCACGAAGCGGCGGACCTCGAGATACCGCGCATGCGCGGCGTTCACCCGGTCGCCGTGCGCTTCGAGCGTCGCCCGCGCTGCGTCCAGCGCCTTCGCAGGCCAGCCCAGGTCGCGCGAGACGAGCGCGATCTCGGCCTCGGCGACGACACACCTCGCGCGGGCCACGGGCTCTTTCGGACCGAAGGCGCGCGCCGCACTTCGCACGAGCGCCTTCGCGCGAACGAAATCGCCGAGCTGTGCCATCGCGATGCCGCGAAGGGCCAGCGCAGGCGCATCGTCGCGCAAGGCGACCCGGTTCAGCGCGCCGAGGGGGTCACCCGCCGCGAGCGCGCGCGCCGCGGCCGTGATCAGCGAATCCATCCGAATCCCGACACACTTGTCACTCCCGCCGTTCGATGTCCGGCACTAATCTAGCACACGACCACCAACCCTCTCGTCGTGTCGAGAACGGAACGAACGACGCAGGACACCCGAAGGAGGCAAGCACCATGACCAGGCATAGGAACGGGACACGTGAACAGTGGCTGGCAGCGCGGCTCGAGCTGCTGGAGGCGGAGAAGGCGCTGACGCGGCGCAGCGACGAGCTGGCGCGGCAACGCCAGGCGCTGCCGTGGGTCCGGGTCGACAAGGAATACCGATTCGAGACCGATGAAGGGAGCGCCTCGCTGGCAGACCTCTTCAAAGGGCGCTCGCAGCTCCTGGTCTACCACTTCATGTTCGGGCCCGACTACACGGCGGGATGCCCGTCCTGCTCGGCGATCGCGGACGGGTTCGACGGCTTCGTCGTCCACCTGGCGAACCACGACGTCACGCTGTCGGCAGTGTCACGGGCGCCGCTCGCGAAGCTGCAGGCGTACAAGCGGCGGATGGGGTGGACGTTTCCCTGGGCGTCATCGCTCGGCAGCGACTTCAACTTCGACTTCAACGTCTCGTTCACCGAGGCGCAACAGCGCGAGGGCGTCGTCCAATACAACTACCAGCGCGGCGGCCACGCGATGGACGCGACGCCGGCCCCGGAACCCGTCGCCCAGTTCGCGGCCACATGCGGAACCGACGCGCCGACGTACTCGCGCGACAGGCCGGGCTTGAGCGCGTTCGTGCGCGAGGACGGCGTGGTCTACCACACCTATTCCACCTATGCGCGCGGACTGGACGGCCTCTGGGGCATGTACCAGTGGCTCGACCGCGCCCCCAAGGGGCGCAACGAGACGGGCGTCTGGTGGCGCCGTCACGACGAGTACGACACGTACTGAGCCGATCAGGTATCAGGCGTGCCAGGCAATCAGACCGGAGTAAGCCGTCGCCAGCACGATGATGCCGAAGACGATGCGGTACCAGGCGAACGGCTTGAAGTCATGCGTGGCGACAAAGCGCAACAGCCAGCGCACGCACAGGAAGGCGGACAGGAAAGCGAAGACGAAACCGATGCCGAAGATGCCAAGGTCGTCGGCGGACAGCAGCGCGCGCGACTTGTACAGCTCGTACACAGTGGCACCGAAGATCACCGGGATAGCCAGGAAGAAGGAGAACTCGGTCGCCACCTGGCGCGACAGGCCGAACAGCATGCCGCCGATGATGGTCGCGCCGGAACGCGACGTGCCAGGGATCAGGGCGAAGCACTGTGCCAGCCCGACCTTGATCGCATCGCGCCAGTGCAGGTCGTCGACCGATTCGATGCGCGGCGCGCCGGCCTGGGCAGCCTTCAGCAAGGCATTGCCTTGCGGGTGGGATACCCGGCCGCGATGGCTTTCACGCCACTCGGCCAACAGGATCACCACCCCGCCGACGATAAACGCGGTTGCCACGGTAATCGGGTTGAACAAGTGAGCCTTGATCCATTTGCCAAACACCAGCGCAAGCACGATCGCCGGCAAGGTGGCGACGATGACGTTGACGGTGAAGCGCCGGGCTTTTTCATCGGTGGCGAGGCCGCTCACCACGGTGGCGATACGGTGGCGGAATTCCCAGCACACCGCCAGGATGGCGCCGAACTGGATCACGATCTCGAAGATCTTGCCCTTTTCATCGTTGAAGTCGAGCAACTGGCCGGCCAGGATCAGGTGGCCGGTGCTGGAGATAGGCAGGAACTCGGTCAGTCCTTCGACGATGCCGAGGATCACGGCTTTCAAGGCGAGAGCAATATCCATTCTTATTGGGAGAGCGAAGGAAAACGAAGGAGAGGCGAGGAAAAGGAAACGAACACGCGAACGGTCTCAAACACAAGGAAGCACAACTATCGACCACCAGCATGACACTGCCGTGTGCAAAGGCACCGGGCTCGCGCGCGGCGCGCCGCCTGCCCAACTACCCAGCAACCTTTACGGCCGATTGATCTTGACGTTGATCCCGTTGGGCAAAACGGTGATTGTACCGGGCTCGACGCTGGCGCCGGCAATGCGCAGTTCGTCGGGGCGGAAAGTATAGAGCGGGTAGCCCTGCAGCAACTGCTCCGCAAGAATGCCGCCGAGCGCATTGAGCTGGCGCGCGAACTGTGGCGGCAAGCCGGCGACGTCGAACTGCTGGACCTGCGGGTCCTGCAGCACGACCGCGCGGCTGGCCGGGTCGTAGCGCAGGCCGCTGTCCAGCGCGAAGCGCCCGGTCAGCGGCTGGCGGAAGAACAGGCGGTTGTCCAGCGTTGCGTCGAACTGCACGTTGACGCGGTTACGGCCCGGATCGAGCGTGAGCTGGGGGTTGGCGAGCTGGATATCGAACAGCTCCATATAGCGCTTGCTGAACGGAAACTTGCGCTCCAGGGCCGATTGCAACTGGCTTTGCGAGAAGGTGTAGTCGTTGCCGATCATGCCGCAGGCGGCCAGCCCGGCGACGAGCGCGGCGGCACCGCTTGCTGCCAGCCAGCGCCGGCGAGTCATCTTGCGCATCTGCTTGTTCCTTGTGTTCCTTGCGGATTTAGCCGGCGTGGCCGGGCGCTGTGGCGGCTTCAAGTCGCGACAGCCATGCCAGTGCATGCACGCGCGAATCGCCGCACATATCGGCGGCAGGCTTCAGCCCGGCGCAAAACGCCGGACGTGTGGGCTCGCCGAAAATCGCGCAGCGCCGGTCGGGCAGCAACTGCACGCAGGCTACGCCGGCCGGTTTGCCATTGGGCATGCCGGGAATCGGCGATGTGATCGAGGGGGCGGTGCAACAAGCGCCACAATCGGGCCGGCAGGAGAGTTCAGACTGATGGGTCATGGCAAAGTTTCAGGCGCAGGCATCGCCCGGCAACTTCGTATTGTGCCCCAAGGCGTGCCCCCTCCCCCGCGCTTTGACCCCGGCGGCGCCATGTGCTGCCAACGCTTGACCGCCGGAATCGCCTCCACTACATTACTGACCCAAGAGTTATTTATCGGCAATTCTCGCGGAACGCCCCTGCAGAGGTGCGCAGCGACCCAGTGAAAAAGTCCCCAGACCAGAATCAGGAAGCGGCAAACACCAAACGCTGGGCTCGCCGCAAGGCTGCGCGTCCGCACGAACTCGTGGCAGCCGCGCTCGAGCTTTTCGTGCAGCGCGGCTATGCGGCCACGCGGCTGGAGGATGTTGCCGCCGCGGCGGGCGTGTCCAAGGGCACGGTGTATCTGTATTTCGCCAATAAGGAAGAGCTGTTCAAGACCGTGGTGCGCGAGAACCTGGTGCCGACCCTGACCAGGGGCACCGATCTGGTGGAAAACTACCAGGGCTCGACACCGGAGTTGCTCCGGGAACTGCTGCGCGGCTGGTGGGGCCTGATCGGGGCCACGCCGGTAGCCGGCCTGACCAAGCTGATCATGGCCGAATCCAGCCATTTCCCTGACATCGCGCAGTTCTACCATGAGGAGGTGGTGTTGCCGGCCGATGCGCTGTTCGCGCGTGTGCTCAAGCGCGGCGTGGAGCGCGGGGAGTTTCGGGAAACCCCGGCCAACCCGACCACCACGCTGATCTGCGCGCCGCTGATGTTCCTGATGCTGTGGCAGCGCGCGTTCAGCGCCACGTCGTGCATCGAGATCGACCCCGAGGCGTTCCTCGACAACCTGCTGCAAATGCTGCTGTTCGGCCTGACTACCGGCGCGGCACGCGATACGCCGTTGCCACCCCAGGCCGGCCCCTATATCTGGGAGCAGATACAGCAAGAACAACAAGAACAACAAGCCCTTGCGCACGCGCGGGGGCAGCAGGACGCGCGGGATCCCCCGGCGCGGCCGCCGGAGACCGCATGACCCGACGCAAGAAGATCCTGATTGCTGCGCTTGCTACGATTGCCGCCATCGCCGTGCTGAGCGCCGCCGCCGCGGTCCGCAAGTCGGGCAGCGGCAAGCCAGCCGCGGCCCCGGCGCAAGCCACGGCGCAGGGAGCCGCTGCTCCCGGCCTGGTGGAATTCCTGCAGTCCGACCTGGTCGATGCCACCACGCAGGACCTGCGCGTTTCGCTGCCGCTGTCCGGCGGATTGCGGGCGCTGAACCAGGCCTCGGTCAAGGCCAAGGTCTCGGGCGAGGTGCAGCAGGTGCTGGTGCGCGAGGGTGAAGCCGTGCGTGCCGGCCAGGTCATCGTGCATATCGATGCGACCGAATACCAGGCCAAGGTGGCGCAGGCGCGCGGGCAGATGCTGGCGGCGCGCGGCCAGTATGAGAATTCGAAGCAGACCTTCGCGCGCAACCGCGAACTGGTGGCCAAGGGCTTTATCTCCAAGACCGCCTTCGACAACTTCCAGAGCAACCTGGACGTGGCGCGCGCCAACCTCGATGCGGCCCAGGGTGGCCTGGAAGTGGCACAGAAAGCCCTCGCCGACACGATCGTCAAATCCCCGCTGGACGGCCTGGTGGCCGCGCGCGCGGTGCAGCCGGGCGAGAAAGTCTCGCCCGACACCCGCCTGATCGACGTGGTGGACCTGCGCGCGCTGGAACTGGAGGCGCCGATCCCGATGGCCGACGTGGCGCGCGCCGCCATCGGCCAGACCGTGCAGCTCGAAGTCGAAGGCAGCGGCCGCTTCGAGGGCAGGCTGGTGCGCATCAACCCCGCGGCCAGCCCGGGCACGCGCAGCATCATGGTCTATGTGCAGGTCGATAACCCGGACGCGCGGCTGCGCGCGGGCATGTTCGCCCAGGGCTCGCTGGTGCTCGGCAAACATGCCGGGGTGGTGGCGGTGCCGGCCACGGCGGTACGCAGCGACGGCGAGCGTGCCTTCGTCTATAGCGTGGAGAACGACACGCTGGCCGAACGCCAGGTCAAGCTGGGCATCCGCGACGATGAAAGCGGGGTGGTGGAAATCACCAGCGGCCTGGCCGCCGGCGCCAAGGTGATTCGCAACAACCTCGGCACCTTCCGCGCGGGCAGTCGCGTCAAGCTGGTCAAGGCGTAGGAGCCCCCGCCCATGTGGTTCACCCGCCTGTCGATCCATAACCCGGTGCTGGCCACCATGATGATGATGGCCTTCATCGTGATCGGCCTGTTCTCATACCAGCGCCTGCCGGTCGACCAGTTTCCGGACATCACCTTCCCGATCGTGGTGGTGCAGACCGAGTATCCCGACGCCGCGCCGGAATCGGTAGAGCACGACGTCACGCGCAAGATCGAGGAGATCGTCAACACCATTTCCGGCATCGACGAGATCTTCTCGCACTCCTACCAGGGCACCTCGGTGGTGGTGATCAAGTTCGATCTCTCCGTCGACGTGGGCCAAGCCGCGCAGGACGTGCGCGACAAGATCGCGCTGATCCGCCCGCAGTTCCGCGACGAGGTGAAAGACCCGCGCGTGCTGCGCTACGACCCGTCCGAGGCGCCGGTGTTCTACCTCTCCGTATCGAACGCACCAGGCGCCGAGCGCACGCAGCGCGAGCTGACCACCATCGCCGACCAGATCGTGCGCAAGCGGCTGGAAACCGTGCGCGGCGTGGGCACCATCAACCTCGTCGGTGGCACCAAGCGCGAGGTGGAAATCCGCATCCGCCCCAGGCAGCTGGAAGCGCTGGGCATCGGCGTGAACCAGGTCATGGACGCCATCCGCAACGAGAACCAGGAACTGCCCGCCGGCGAATTGCGCTCGACGTCCACCGAGACCGTGGTGCAGATCAAGGGCCGCATGATCTCGCCGGACGACTTCCGCCACATCATCGTCGCACGCCGCGCCGGCCAGCCAGTCACGCTGGATCAGCTGGCCGACGTGCGCGACGGCGAGGAGGAGCAGGAAAGCCTGGCCATGCTGGACGGCAAGCGCGCGCTGTTCCTGGCGGTGGTGAAGGCACAGGGCCAGAACACGGTGGATACCGTCGACGGCCTGGTCAAGATGACCGACGAGGTGCGCAAGCTGGTGCCGGCGGACGTGCAGCTCACCGTGGTCAACGACGCCGCGCGCGGCATCCGCAGCAGCGTCCGGGAAGTCCGCTCCACCCTGCTCGAAGGCGCCTTCCTGACGGTGGCCATCGTCTTCCTGTTCCTCGGCTCCTGGCGCAGCACGGTGATCACGGGGCTGACCTTGCCGATCGCGCTGATCGGCACCTTCGGCGTGATGTATATGTTTGGCTTCACGCTCAACGTGATCACGCTGATGGCGCTGTCGCTGTGCGTGGGCCTGCTGATCGACGATGCCATCGTGGTGCGCGAAAACATCGTGCGCCACAACCTGTTGGGCAAGGACCACCGCACGGCGGCGCTCGACGGCACCAACGAGATCGGGCTGGCGGTGCTGGCCACCACCTTCTCCATCGTGGCGGTGTTCCTGCCGGTGGGCTTCATGGGCGGCATCATCGGCCGCTTCTTCCACCAGTTCGGCGTGACCGTGGTGGCGGCGGTGCTGATCTCCATGTTCGTCTCCTTCACGCTGGACCCGATGCTGTCCTCGGTCTGGCATGACCCGGACCTGCACGGCACCGGCAACAAGAAGAGCCTGTACGGCCGTACCGTGGGCCGCATGCTCGACTGGTTCTCGGCACGCATGGACGCGCTCGGCCATGGCTACGGGGCGATGCTGGCCTGGGCGCTCAGGCACCGGCTGGCCACGGCCCTGCTTGCCGCGGCGACCTTCTTCGGCAGCTTCGCGCTGGTGCCGCTGATCGGCACCGAGTTCGTGCCCGCCGCCGACCTGGGCGAAACGCAGGTGGGTTTCACCACGCCGGTGGGCACCTCGCTCGCCGTCACCGAAGCCAAGGCCAGGCAGGTGGAAGCCGCGCTCAAGGCCTTCCCCGAAGTGGCCTACACCTACGCCACCATCAACTCGGGCAATACCTCCGGGCGCAATAACGCGCTGGTCTCGGTGCGCCTGACCGAGCGCCGCGCGCGCAAGCTCACCACCGCGAAGCTCAACCCGATGATCCGCGAGCGGCTGGCGGGCATCGCCGGCATCACGCTGACCATGGTCGGCATGCCGGACGGCGCCGGCGGGCAGAAGGCGCTGCAGGTATCGATTCAGGGCGACGACCTGGAAACGCTGCGGCGCCTGTCGGTGGAGGCCAGCCGGCGCATGGCCGCCGTGCGCGGCCTGACCGACCTCGACTCCAGCATGAAGGACGACCGCCCCACGGTGGAGGTGCGCATCCGCCGCGAGCTGGCGTCCGACCTGGGCGTGGGCATCGTGCAGATCGGCAATGCGCTGCGCCCGCTGCTGGCCGGCGACGCCATCAGTTCCTGGCGCGCTCCCGATGACCAGAACTACGACGTGCGCGTGCGCCTGCCCAAGGACGCGCGCACCGGCATGGCCGACCTCAGCGCGCTGATGATCGCCAGCAGCCAGGCCAATCCCGACGGCTCGCCGCGCATGGTGCCGCTGCGCCAGATCGCCGAGCTGGTGCCCACCACCGGCGCCAACCAGATCAGCCGGCGCGACCTCAGCCGCGAAGTGGAGCTGACCGCCAATACCGCGGGGCGCTCGCAGGGCGAGGTGGCGCGCGAGGTCAAGGCGGCGCTGGATGGCATGAACTGGCCGGCGGGCTACAAATACCGCTTCGGCGGCTCCACCAAGTCGATGAACGAATCGTTCGGCTTCGCGGTGTCGGCGCTGGCGCTGGCGGTGATCTTCATCTACATGATCCTGGCCTCGCAGTTCGCCAGCTTCTTCCAGCCCCTCGCCATCATGAGTTCGCTGCCGCTCACGCTGATCGGCGTGTTCGCGGCGCTGCTGCTGTTCCGCTCCACGCTGAACATGTTCTCCATCATCGGCTTCATCATGCTGATGGGGCTGGTGACCAAGAACGCCATCCTGCTGATCGACTTCGCCAACCAGGCCAGGCGCGGCGCCGACGGCCAGCCGCCGATGTCGCGCGACGCTGCGCTGGTGGCGGCCGCGCGCGTGCGGCTGCGGCCGATCCTGATGACCACGCTGGCCATGATCTTCGGCATGGTGCCGCTTGCGTTCAGCCTGGGGGAAGGCGCCGAGCAGCGCGCGCCGATGGGCCAGACGGTGCTCGGCGGCATCATCACCTCGTCGATCCTGACCCTGGTAGTGGTGCCGGTGATCTATGCGTATCTTGACGATTTCAGCGCCTGGCTGGGCCGGCTGTGGCGCGGCAAGGAAGCGGGCAATGAAGCGGGCAATGCGCCCGCGCACGGGCCGGCGAGCGCGGAATGAGGTCATGGGAAAACGCGGGCGGATACCCGGAATGCCGTCGCCCGGACCGGAGTGCGGCATGCAGGCCACACCGGGGGCCACGCGCTTCGGCAACTGCCTTGGCGAGAGGTTAAAATGTCAGGTTTGACGGATTTCCCCGGCCCCTGGCACTGCGCGGCCGGAACTCAGAACCGATTAGCGGTTGGCATTGGAAGGAATGGCAAGATGGATCTCGAGAAAGCCCGATTCAATATGATCGAACAGCAAATCCGCCCGTGGGATGTGCTGGATCAGGAAATCCTGGACCTGCTGGCGGTGGTCAAGCGGGAACAGTTCGTGCCGCCGGCGTATGCCGCGCTGGCCTTCGTCGACATGGAAATCCCGCTGCCGGGCGGCCAGAACATGCTGGCCCCGCGCGTGGAAGCCCGCATCCTGCAGGACCTGGCCGTGCGCAAGCACGAACAGGTCCTGGAAATCGGCGCCGGCTCCGGCTACATGGCGGCCCTGCTGGCCCACCGCGCGCGCCACGTCCTGACCGTGGACATCCTGCCGGAACTGGCCGCGCTGGCCCGCAAGAACCTGGCCGAAGCCGGCGTGGCCAATGTCGACGTGGCCGAAGGCAATGCCGCCGCCGGCTGGGCCGCCAGCGCGCCCTACGACGTGATCTGCATCTCCGGCGCCCTGCCCTCGGTGCCGGCGGCCATCCTGTCGCAAATCAAGGTCGGCGGGCGCATCGCCGCCTTCGTCGGCACCCTGCCGGCGATGGAAGCCCAGCTCATCACGCGCGTCAGCGAGACCGAGTACAAGACCGTCAACCTGTTCGAGACTGCCGTCACGCCGCTGATGGGCGTCGAGCAGCCTTCGCGCTTCCACTTCTAAGCGGGAAACAGGACATGCAGTTGATCAACGCCCCCGAACTCGCGCAATGGCTGGCCGATAGCGGCCGCACGCACCCGGTGCTGCTCGATGTACGCGAAGGCTGGGAGGTGCAGACCTGCGCCATGCCCGGCATCACCCATATCCCGATGGGCCAGATCCCGGCGCGCGCCGCCGAGATCGACGAGGACGCCGACATCGTCTGCATCTGCCATCACGGCGCGCGCAGCATGCAGGTGGCCAGTTTCCTCGAGCGACAGGGCTTTGCCAAGGTCTACAACCTGACCGGCGGCGTGCACGCCTGGGCCGAGCAGGTCGACCCGGCGATGCCGAAGTACTGAGCACCACCACCGGTACCGCCAGTACCACCAGTACCACCAGCACTACCCGCATCGATCGCACCACCAGCACCACCAGCATCAATCCCAAGGCGCCGGCTTCCCGCGGCGCCAATTCCCTAGAACGCTGATCGTTAGAAACGCTAGCCGCGCGCCCGGTGCCCGGCAGACTGGAGATGTCATGAGGTTTGCGCTTTTCCCTGCGCGGGGCGTGCCCAGGACGCGCCTGGCACTGACGGGTTCCCTGCTTGCGCTGCTGCATCTGCCGGCCGCGCATGGGGCCGACCTGCTCCAGGTCTACCGCGACGCGCAGGCCAACGACGCCCAGTTCGCCAGCGCGCGCGCGCAACTGGCTGCCAGCCAGGAAAAGCTGCCGCAGGGACGCTCCGGCCTGCTGCCGCAGGTCAGCGGCACGCTCGGCGCCACGCGCACCAACGTGGACCAGACGGCGCCGTTCGTGGCGGACCGCTTTCTCAACAACAATAACTGGGCGCTGCAACTGGTCCAGCCGCTGTTCCGCTGGGATCGCTGGGAAACCTACAAGCAGGGCGAACTGGCGGCGCTGGCCGGCGAGGTCACCTTCAGCCAGGCGCAACTCGACCTGATCACCCGCACCTCGCAGGCCTACTTCGACGTGCTGTCCGCGCAGGACAACCTCTACCTGGCCGGTGCGCAGAAGAAAGCCATCGGCGAGCAACTCGCGCAGGCCAAGCGCAATTTCGAGGTCGGCACCGCCACCATCACCGATGCCAACGACGCGCAGGCCCGCTACGACCTCGCCATCTCCACCGAGATCGCGGCGCGGAGCGACCTCGAAATCCGGCGCGCCAACCTGCAGCAGATCACCAGCAAGCCGGTCGACGAACTGCCGGGATTGCGCGCCGCCGCCACGCTCCCGGGTCCGCAGCCGGCCGATGTGAACGCCTGGGCCAGCCAGGCCGAGAACACCAACCCGCAAGTGGGCCTGGCCCGCTACAACCTCGACACCGCCCAGCGCGAGTACAACAAGGCGCGTGCCGCCCACCTGCCCTCGGTCGACCTCGTGGCGTCCTATGGCTTCGTCAACGCCACCGGCAATGCCACGCAGCAGGTCAATATCTCCAGCCGCTACAACAGCGCCCAGATCGGCGTGCAGCTGAGCGTGCCGATCTACGCCGGCGGCGCGATCCAGTCGCGCGTGCGCGAAACCTCCGCGCTGGCCGACAAGGCCGCCAGCGACCTCGAGTTCGCCCGCCGCACCGCCGCCCAGAACGCGCGGCAGACCTACTCGGGCGTGTCCAATGGCCTGGCCCAGGTCAAGGCGCTGGAAGCCGCCGAGCATTCGGCGCAGAGCGCGGTGGAATCCAACCAGCTCGGTTATGAAGTGGGCRTGCGCATCAATATCGACGTGCTGAACGCCGAAGCGCAGCTGTTCTCCACCCGCCGCGACCTGTCCAAGGCGCGCTACGACACCATCATGAGCGGGCTGCGTCTCAAGGCGGCGACGGGCGCGCTGACCGAGGAAGATGTCGTGCAGATCAATACGCTGCTGACCTCGGCACCGGGCACGATGTACATGCTGCCGGACAAGGTCAAGCCCGGCACGGCATCGGCGGCGGCGACGACGGGTACGCCGGCGGGGAAGCGCCGCGTCACACGCAAGGAAGCCATCGCCGGCGCGCCCGCGCCGCGCAGCTGAATGTGACTACCGGACGGTTACCGGCAGACCGGTGACCGCGCCGTGCTCAGTTGGCCCCTCAGTTGACCCGTGTTCGGGACTCCACGCTCAGCAACTGCCACCGGATGGCCGAAGCGTCCGCCGGCGGGTTCTCCACCCGGGTCTCGCGCACACGCAAGGTGTAGGCGATGCCCGGCTCGAAATCCAGTCCCTCGATCGGGCCATACCAGAGCGTCCATGGCGCATTGGGATTGTCGCGCACGCGATAGCAGGTATGCCGGCCCATGCCCGAGCACTCCACCCGCTGCGAATCCACGTACACGATCTTCTCCACGCCACCGGCCGCCGCCTGCGCATCCGTCTTCGCGCCGCGCGCGCCCACGCCTTCGCGCTCGACGAATTGCAGCAGGTCGCCGTCGGCGGTCTTCCAGATGATCTGGCGTCCCGTCGACCCGGCCGACGGCTGCGTGCCGACGGTGGTGAACGGCGACTGCATGGCCGTGAGCAGCGCCCCCTCCAGTTCGCCGCGCGGCGGCTCGCAAGCCATGCGCGTGCCGGCCAGCTTGTCGAAGCGCATGCCGGTCGCCGTCTTGCCGTAGCCGCCGGTAAAGCGATTGCAGCCGCTGTAGCCGCTGACGGTGCCTTGCGCCGAATCGATGCCGCTATTGAATTCAAAAATGATCGGCTCGCCGTTGTCGCCATGCGGGATGGGCTTGAGCGTGCCGTCGGCCTGCTGCCAGCGCACCAGCTCCCAACGGCTGGGGCCGCCGGTCTGCGCCTGGTTCAGGCTGGCCCCGGCACCGGGCGAATCCGGCGCGGGCGAGGTGGTGCACGCGCCCAGGGCAGCGGCAAGGAGTATGGTTGCCGCGGCGCGCGCAGCCAGAACGCCGGGTGAACGACGAATGGATGTCTGCATCTGAAAAGCTCCTGGTAGGGGGCGCGCGGCCTGATCGGCCCGCGCCGCTCGGCGGCGACCCGCAGCCCGGCAGGCGGCGAGTCGTGCCCACACGGCGGACAGTTTAGCGAACCGTGGGCACGTAGCCCATCGGGCGCTGGCCTACAAGATCAGCCGCAGCGGCACCTGACGTGCCTTGTCGAGCACGCCAGCCAGCACTGCCACGGTCCGCCCGGTAGCCCCCCGGTGAAGCACGGCGAATTCGCGGGCATTGCCGCGCATGGCGGCCAGCCCTGGCGCATCGCCCAGTATCGTGGCGGCCGCGCGCATCAGCGCGTGCGCATCCGCCACGCGCTGGCAGGCGCCGGCAGCGATGGCATCTTCGGTTGCCTGGGCAAAGTTGAAGGTATGCGGCCCGATCAATACCGGCGTGCCGGCCGCGCATGCCTCGATCAGGTTCTGGCCGCCCAGCGGCAGCAGGCTGCCGCCGATAAAGGCGATATCCGCGGCGGCGAAGTACATCGCCATCTCGCCCATCGAATCGCCCAGCAATACATCCGCCATGACCGGCTCCGACGGCTCCGACAGCCCCGCCTGCTCCCATCCGGCAGGATCGCCAAGCGCGCTGCGGCGCTGCAGCGTGAAACCCGCACGCGTGACCAGCGCGGCCACTTCATCGAAACGCTGGGGATGGCGCGGCACAAGCAGCAAGGCCGGGCGCGGCACCGCGCCAGCCAGGGACTGCCAGCGCGCGAACGCCTCGAGCAGCAGCGCTTCCTCGCCTTCGCGCGTGCTGGTGGCGGCGAACACGGCGCGCGCGCCGAAGCCCTGGCGCAATACCCGGCCCCGGCGCAGGCCATCCTCGGACAGCTGCATGTCGAACTTGAGATTGCCGGTCACCTGCACCGAGGGCAGCCCCAGCGCGCGAAAGCGTTCGGCATCGCCCTGGGTCTGCGCCAGCACCGCGGTGAAATCGCCGTACATCGCCGTCGCAGCCCTGCCAAAGCGCGCGGTGCGGCGGAAGCTGCGCGGCGACAGCCTGGCATTGACCAGCAACAGCGGCACGCCTGCCAGGCGGGCACCGCGCACCAGGCTGGGCCATACCTCGGTTTCCATCAGCATGCCCGCGGCCGGGCGGAAATAGTGCAGGAACCGGCGCACCAGCCAGGGCAGGTCATAGGGCAGGTAGCATTGCATCACACGCGGCTGCCCACCGTACAACTGGGCACCAGTCTGGCGCCCGGTGGGCGTCATATGCGTGAGCAGGATGCGATGCGACGGATAGTGCGCCAGCAGCGCGTCGATCAGCGGCTGCGCGGCGCGGGTCTCGCCCACCGACACGGCGTGGACCCACAGCCAGGGCCCGGCGGCCGGCAGCTTGCCATAGAGGCCAAGGCGCTCGCCCACGTGCTGCACATAGCCGGGTTCCTTGCGCGCGCGCCAGACCAGGCGCAGCAGCGCCACGGGCAGCGCGAGCAGCCAGAGCAGGTTATACAGGACGCGCAGCATCAGATCCCCTGCCCGCGCACGCGCCGGGCGGCGGCGTAGACTTCATCGACCGTCGGCACCACGCCGTCATCGCCCACATTGGCGATGCGATCGGACCAGTAGCCTTCCGTCTTCCAGCGCCAGGTGGCGGTATAGATCTCCACGGTCGGCCGGCACAGCGCCGCGGCGATGTGGACCAAACCCGTATCGACCCCGATCACCACTTCGGCGCGGTTGATCAGGCCGAAACCCTGCATGACGCTGAAGCGCGGCAGCACCTGCGCCTGCGGCACGCCGGCGGCGATCTCTTGCGCCGCGCGCCGCTCTGCCTCGTTGCCCCAGGGCAGCAGCATGGTCAGGCCTTCGTCCGCCAGGCGCCGGCCGAGGTCGTGCCAGCTGGCCAGCGGCCATTTCTTCTTCGCGCCAGCGGTGGCGTGGAAACACACTGCAAAGCGCGCCGGCAGGCCGGCCCATAGCGGGTCGCCGGCATGCAGCGTGCGCGCACCGGGACCGAAGAATTGCGGCGGCTCGGGCGCAGCGCCCCCCGTCAGGGCCGCGCCCAGCAGGCGTGAGCGCCGTACCGAATGGGTCTGGCGCGGCACCGTCACCGGCTCGGTATAGAAGAGCCGCGCGGCCGGCTCGTAGCCGGAGCCCTGGGTGGCGTTGGCCAGCCCGATCACCGGCGCGCCGGCGCGCCGGCCGGCCACGCGGGCCACCACGGCGGTCTTGAGCAAGCCCTGCGTCTCGATCACGGCGTCATAGGCATCCTCGCGCAAGGCGCGCCTGAACGCGCCGATCTCCCGCCAGGTAGCCGCCTGGTAGAAGTGCTTGCGCCAGCGGCGCAAGGCGAACGGGATCACCCGCCGTACTGCCGGCAGCAAGCGCACGAGATCGACGTAGCCCTCTTCGACCACCCAGTCGATCTCGCAGTCCGGCCAGCGCGCGCGCAGGTCGTGCACCAGCGGCATGTTATGCACCACGTCGCCCAGCGACGAGACCTTGACCACCAGGATGCGCGGCCGCGCGGGCAGCGCATGCGGCATCGAGGATTTGCCCAGTATGTCGGATTTGCCCGATATGTCCGATATGCCCGATTTGCCCGATTCTGCCGTCGGGGGCGCATTCAACGGCATCCGTTCAGAACGGGAGTTGCGCGTCCGGCTTTTCCGCCAGGATCACGCGTTTGAATTCAGCCTGGATGCGTGCCAGGGCGGCATCGTTGTCGGCCTCGAAACGCATCACCACCACCGGCGTGGTGTTCGACGGGCGCGCCAGGCCAAAGCCATCGGCGTACTCCACGCGCACGCCGTCGATGGTGATGACCTCGCGCGCGCCGTCGAACTTCGCATTGGCGCGGATCTTGTCGAGCAGCGTGAAGGCCTCTCCCTCGGCGCACTTGAGCTGCAGTTCGGGCGTGCAGTTGGAGTTGGGCAAGGCGTTGAGCACGGCGCTCGGGTCGGCGTGCTTCGACAGGATCTCCAGCAGGCGCGCGCCGGTGTACAGGCCATCGTCGAAACCGTACCAGCGATCCTTGAAGAACACGTGGCCGCTCATCTCGCCGGCCAGCGGCGCGCCGGTTTCCTTGAGCTTGGCCTTGACCAGCGAATGGCCAGTCTTCCACATCAGCGGCTCGCCGCCGTGCTGGCGGATCCACGGCGCCAGCTTGCCCGTGCACTTGACGTCGTAGATGATCTGCTGGCCGGGATTGCGCGACAGGATCTCCTCGGCAAACAGCATCAGCTGGCGGTCGGGGAAAATCACCTCGCCGTCCTTGGTCACCACGCCCAGCCGGTCGCCGTCGCCATCGAAGGCCAGGCCCAGTTCGCAGTCCGTGTCCCTCAGGCAGCGCATCAGGTCCTGCAGGTTTTCCACATGGGCGGGATCGGGATGGTGGTTGGGGAAGTTGCCGTCCACCTCGCAGAACAGCTCCGTCACCTCGCAACCCAGCGCGCGGAACAAGTCGCCGACGAAGGCGCCCGCCACGCCGTTGCCGGCATCGAGCGCGATCTTCATCGGGCGCGCCAGCTTGACGTCGCCGACGATGCGGTCCAGGTATTGCTGGCGGATGTCGACCTGCTGGTAGCCGCCGGCGCCGCTGGCGAACTGGCCGGCCTCGATGCGCTGGCGCAGCGACTGGATCTGCTCGCCGTAGATCGCCTTGCCGGCCAGCACCATCTTGAAGCCGTTGTAGTCGGGCGGATTGTGGCTTCCGGTCACCATGATGCCCGAGGTGGCGCGGCGCCCGTCCAGCTCGACATGGGTGCCGAAATAGACCATCGGCGTGGCGACCATGCCAAGATCGATCACATCCATGCCCGCGGCGCGCAGGCCTTCGACCAGGCCGCCCAGCAGGTCCGGTCCCGACAGGCGCCCGTCGCGCCCTACCACCACGGCGCGCTCGCCCTGCCCGGCGGCGGCCGAACCGAAGGACAGGCCGATCGCGCGCGCCACGTCGCGCGTCAGCGTCTTGCCGACGATGCCCCGGATATCGTAGGCCTTGAAAATGGAAGGATCAGCTTGCATGGGTCATCCTGAATATTGGCGGTTGAACCGGTCGGCATCGCCGGCCACCCGTTCCGGCCAAAGCCGGCGCGGCGGGCAAATGCATCAAAGCCCGTATTTTGCCGGATTGCGAAGGGCACGCCAGTTATAATCGTTCGCCTACGCTCGAAAAAGGGCGTGGCGAGGCGGCCCGTATACGCCGGATGGGTTTTGGCGGGTTCGCGTCACTTGCCACGCATCTGGCCGGCCAGCGCCATTTAGCGGTGTCCGGATGCGTTTTGGCCCTGCCGACCTGCCCTGGCCCTGTTCCCCTAGCCCCCTTGCGATTTGCCCAGTGCCTTCGCCCCCGTCCAGACACCACCCGTTCCGCCCGCGCATCGCCTACCTGATCACAAACTCCGAGATCGGCGGGGCGCAGTCGCACGTCGGCGATCTGCTTCAGGCGCTGCGCGACAGGATCGAGCCGGTGCTGCTGGCCGGCGGCGATGGCCCCCTGCTGGACACGGCACGGGCGGCCGGAGCCCGCACCGTACGCCTGGCGCTGCTTGACAATGCGCTGTCGCCGCTGCGCGCGCTGGCCACCCTCAGGGAGCTGCTGCAGGCGCTGCGCGCCACGCAGCCCGATCTGATCCACGCCCACAGCGCCAAGGCCGGCGCCCTGGGCCGCGTGGCCGGCTGGCTGCTCGGCGTCCCGGTCGTCTATACGGTGCATGGCTTTGCCTTCAAGGCCGCGGCCCCGGCCCGCCAGCGCCTGGTCTCGCGCGTGATGGAATGGCTGCTTGCACCGCTGACCACGCGCCTGATCTGCGTCGCCCAGGGCGAACGGGCGCTGGCCGCGGCCTTGCCGATGCCCGCCGCGCGCGTCAGCGTGATCCGCAACGGCATTGCCGATAGCAACGCGCGTGCCACGCCCGGGGCGCCGCTGCGGCGCATCGTCATGGTGGCGCGCCTGGCCGCGCCCAAGCGCGCCGACCTGCTGATCCGCGCCTTCGCGCGCGCCGCGCTGCCCGATTGCGAACTGGTGCTGGCCGGCGAGGGCCCGCAGTTGGCCGCCCTGCGGACCCTGGCCGACACCATGGCACCGGGCCGGGTACGGTTTGCCGGCGCGGTTGGCGACATCCCCGCCCTGCTGGCTTCGGCGCAGGCCTTCGCGCTGGCATCGGACCACGAAGGCTTCCCGCTCTCGGTGCTGGAGGCCATGCGCGCGGGGCTGCCGGTCGTCGCCAGCGACCTGCCGGGTATTCGCGAGCAGCTCGACGACGGTGCCTGCGGCGTGCTGGTCGCCGGCCATGACGAACACGCCTGGACCGCCGCACTGGCGCGGCTGGCAGGCAACGCCGCGCTGCGCGCAAGCCTGGGGCACGCGGCCCGGACACGCTGGGCGCAGGAATTCGGCCTGGGACCGATGGCCGAGGCGACCTGGGCGATCTACCAGCAAGCCCTGGCGGGCAGGCCCGGCGCCGCGCGTGCAGCGGCCAGCACTGGAGCAGGAGCAGGATCATGAACAAGACGCACAGCGTCGGCCGCCCTACCCAGCCGCCCCGCGCCCAAGGCTCGGAAACCATCCGCCGCGCCAGCCGCATGCTGGCCTGGGCGCTGCTCGGCCTGCTCCTGTTCGGCCTCAATATCGCGCTGGCCGAATTCGCGCATCACGCCGGCCTGGTCACCTACGTCTTCACCCGCACGCTGCTGTGGTCGGTACTGCCCTACCTGTTCGCCTTCGTGCTGCTGCACCGCTCGCTGCATCTGCCCGCCATGGAAGGCAACAGCCTCGTCGGGCTGGCGGTCACCCTGCCCTTTGCCGCGCTGCTGTTCGGCTTTGCCGCCTTCCACCTCGAATATTCGCGCGGCGCGCTTCTCCTTGGCTACCTCACCACGCTGGGCTGGATCTGGTTCGGCTACCGGCACTTCGTGCGCAACTACGTGCCGGTATTCGGCTACACCGATGCCGCCACGCTGGCACAGCTCGACAAGATCCTCGCCATGCCAGGCGCGGCGCCCGCCAGCCATACCCGCTTCCAGGCCATCAGTTCGCTGGAGGAAGCGGTGCATTGCGACGGCCTGATGCTGGACCGCAACGCCACCGCCGACCCCGAGCGCACCCGCCTGCTCGCCCAGTTCAAACTCAGCCACGTGCGCATGTATTCAGTGGACCGGATCGGCGAGATGCTGACCGGCCGCGTCGGCCTGGCGCACATCGACGAGAACTTCCTCGATGACTACGCCGCCCACTATTTCTACAGCTTCGCCAAGCGCCTGATCGACCTCGCCGCGGTGGCCTGCCTGGCGCCGTTCGCGCTGCCGCTTGGCGTGGCGGCAGCCATCGCGATCCGCCTCGAATCGCCCGGACCGGCACTGTTCCGCCAGAGGCGGGTGGGACTGTTCGGCAAACCCTTCACCATGTTCAAGTTCCGCAGCATGGGATTCGACGCCGGCGCGCCCGCGCAATTCGCCGCCCGCCGCGATCCGCGCGTCACCCGCGTCGGCCGCGTCATCCGTAAGTACCGGCTCGATGAAATCCCGCAGTTGTGGAACGTGCTGGTGGGCGATATGAGCCTGATCGGTCCGCGGCCTGAGCAGGTGCCGATGGTCGACGAATTCGCCCAGACCATCCCCTACTACCCCTACCGTCACCTGGTGCGGCCCGGCCTGTCGGGCTGGGCGCAGGTGCAGCAAGGCTACGTCGGCACGCACGAAGAAACCGTGACCAAGCTCAGCTACGACCTGTATTACGTCAAGCATTGTTCGTTTGCGCTGGACTTGCTGATCGGGTTGAAGACGTTGCGGACATTGTTGACGGGGTATGGGGCGCGGTGATGGACCTGGGGCGACAAGAAGCGCTGCCGCGCCCGATGCGGATCATGCTGCTCAGCACGGGCTTGCGTCTCGGTGGCGCCGAGCAGCAGGTAGCCGCCCTCGCGCGGCAATTCATCGCGCTCGGACACAGCGTTGCCGTGGTCAGCCTGACACCGGACTGCGAGGTCGACCTGCCGGCATCGGCAACAGTGCTGAGCCTGGACATGCGCAAGACGCCGTGGTCGATGGCGCGCGCCCTGTGGCAGGTGCGCGGATTCCTGCGTGCCTGGCAGCCTGACGTCATCCACGCCCACATGGTGCACGCGAACCTTTTCGCTCGTGCCCTGACGCGGATCACGCGGACACCGCCGGTGATTTGCACCGCGCACAGCTACCGCGAAGGCGGCAAGCTGCGCATGCTTGCCTACCGGCTGACCGACCGGTGGGCAAGCCTCACGACACACGTCAGCGCGGACGGCCGCCAGGGCATGATCGAGGCTGGCGCGGTGCCGCCGGATCGCATCGTCGTGGTGCCGAATGGCATCGATACCGAACGTTTCCGCCCGATGCCGGAGACAAGGCAGGCGGCCAGGACGGCGCTCGGCGCCACGCAGGGTTCGATGCTTGTCCTCAATGTCGGCCGGCTCGTGCCTGAAAAGGCACAGGATCTGCTGCTGGACGCATTCAGCCGCCTGGAACCGGAAAGTGCCGCCGCGGCGCGCTTGCTGATCGCCGGAGAAGGCCCCGAACGCGCCATGCTCACCGCTACGATCGCCCGGCTTGGCCTGAGCGGAAACGCAACGCTGATGGGCGCGCGGCGGGATATCACTGCGCTGCTGAATGCCGCCGACCTCTTTGTCCTTTCGTCGCGGATAGAAGGCATGCCGCTGGCCATCGCCGAGGCGCTGGCGTGTGGCTGCCCCGTCGTCGCCACCGATGCGCCCGGCGTGGCCGACTTGCTGGGCGATGCCGGCACGATCGTGCCAAGGAACGACGCCGCCGCCCTGGCGATGGCAATGCAGAGGGCACTGTGCAGCGGACCTGGCGCCCCCGCGGAGCAAGCCGCACGCCGGCAACGCATCGTCTCGCGCTTCAGCATTGATGCCGTGGCCCGGCAGTGGGTGTCCTGTTATGCCAACCTGGCAGCGGGCACCGCGGCCGCTCGCGTGGAGCCTGCCTGATGCGGCGTCGCGTTGCCGGGAATCTCCTGTGGATGCTGGCCGAGCGTGGCATACAGGTCGCCGCGGGGATCGGCATCGTCGCCATGCTGGCCCGCGCGCTGGGGCCCGAGGGATTCGCGCATTTCCAGTATGCACAGGCCGTAGTCCTGATCGCCGCGTCGGTCGCGTTGATCTGCGGCAGCGAGGTGGTCGTGCCCCGGCTGGTGGCAACGCAATCGCCGCGGGAACAGCACAGGCTGCTCACCCATGCGTTTTCGCTTCGCGTTGCCGGTGCGGTACTCGGCTACGTCCTGATGTGTGGCTTCCTGCTGCTCCGGCACCCTGCGCAAGACACCTGGGCTGCGGCCATGCTGCTGGGCATCGCCATTTTGCTGAGGGAGCCGTCGGGGGTCGTTGTTGCCTGGTTGCAAGCGCGCACCAACAACCGGCCCAACACGTTGTTCAGCCTGATATCGCTCACGGCCAAGGGCGGCCTGGTGGCCATCCTCTTTGCCGCTGGCGTACATAGTGTGCCGTTCTTCGCCAGCGCGTTTGCCATCGAGGCGATCGTCCTTGCCAGCCTGCTGGCGGCCTACTACTTCGCCCGGATGGAACGCGGCCGGGTTCAGTACGACTTCGGGGTAAGCCGCGAGCTGATGACCAAGGGGGCGCTCTTCTGGGTCAGCTTCATGCTGATGATGGGCGCGCGCCGGATCGACCAGCTGGTGTTGCAGCCCTCGGTGCCGCTCGCCGAGTTCGGCGCGTATGCGGCGTGCATGCAGATACTCGACAACTACACAGTCGTGGCGACCATCCTGGCTGCCGGGATCGCGCCGATCTATGTCTACGGCAAGCCCGTTTTCGCAACAGCGCGTGCAAACGTCGCCCGTATTGCGCTAGGCATGACGGCGATCGGACTGTGCGGGGCGGCGTTGATCGCCGCTGGCGCGCCATGGATCGTGCAATTGCTGTACGGCCACGCCTTTGCCTCTACCGCGGCCTTGCTACAGGCTGCTGCCCTCTCTTCGACATTGATCTTTGCCGATGTCGGCCTGACCTTGCTTCCCGTTTATCTACGCCGGCCCGACTGGATCGCCATCAAGTGGGGAGCGGTCCTTGCCGTCACGCTCGCCTTCGATCTGGCGGTGGTCCCCAGGTACGGTGCCTGGGGTGCTGTCGGCGGCTATACATTGGGTAATGCCGTTGCCGTGGTATTTGGCATCTGCCTGTGGTGGCGCAGCAAGAGAACCCCCTCCCTGGTGGCGGCATGAAGCCCTTGCCTACGATCTGCTTCCTGACCGGCACGCTGAACGCCTTTGCCGGCGCCGAGCGAATGACGGCGGTCATCGCCAATGCGCTCGCGGAGCGAGGCTATCCGGTGCTGATCCTTAGCCTGTGGGATGCGCGCAGTTGCTTTACGCTCCATCCCGACGTGGTGCATGAAACGCTGTTTGCGCAACGGCCGTCGTTCAAGCGAGCCTATCTCTCCACGGTCGGCGGCATCAGGCGCTTTGTCAAGCAACGGCATGTCGATGTGCTGATCGAAGTCGACACCATGCTTACCTTGTTCACCCTGCCCGCCACCCTCGGCCTCAACGTGCGCCGGATCGCGTGGGAGCATTGTCATTTCGACGAGGATCTGGGCAACCCGTTGCGCCGTTATGCCAGGCGCATGGCGGCCCGCTGGAATGAGGCCGTGGTCGTGCTTACCGAGCGCGACAGGAAGCGCTGGCTGCAAGCCACGCATGCCAGCGCCCCCGTCATTGCAATATCCAACCCCCTGCCGTTCGCGTTTCCCACCGAACCGGCAGCACTTACCTCCAGGATTGTCCTCGCCGTGGGAAGACTGACCCCGGTAAAGGGCTTCGACGTTTTGCTGCAGGCCTGGGAGCTTGCCAGCCGCAATATGCCCGGCTGGAAACTGCGTATCGTCGGCGAGGGAGAAGCGCGGGGGCAATTGGAGGCAATGCGCCATCGACTTGGACTTGACAGCTCCGTAGACATGCCAGGCGCCACCAAGGACATCGAGGGCGTCTATCGCGATGCCGCGATGTTTTGCCTGAGCTCGCGCTACGAGGGATATGGCCTGGCCCTGGTCGAGGCCATGGCGTACGGCCTGCCGATCGTCTCGACGAATTGCGAGACCGGGCCGCGCGAAATCCTGCAGGCCGGCACCAACGGGATGGTCGTGGCGGTAGACGACGCCACCGCAATGGCGCAAGCCATCGTCACGCTGGCCTCGGAACATGAAGTCAAGTTGCGGGAAAGGCTGGCCGCCAATGGCCGCCAGCGTGCTTCACGCCAGACCATTCAGCATATCTGCTCAAAGTGGGAGCAGATCCTGGGTCGCCAGCCCTGAGAAACAAGCACGGGAACGCCCCACCAGCGCGAAAGTGCACTCGCCCACGGGTTGGTTGGAATCGTTACCCACGAGCCGCATTCAAGTGTCATGAGCCGGCCGCTCGTCCATGCTCACGGGAAGAGCTCCGCATCTCGCAGCCCGGGGGCCACGCGATCCCTTTGCGCCATGATGAGTTCTCCCTGGACTGGCCACTCGATGCCCAGTTGCGCGTCGTTCCAGGCAACGGTGCGCTCGTATTCAGCGCAGCGGAAGTCCGTAGCCTTGTACAGCACCTCTGCCTCATCGGACAAGACCAGGAACCCATGGCCGAATCCCTCCGGTACCCAAAGCTGCCGCCGATTCCGGGCGGACAGCGTCAGGCCCACCCACCGCCCGAAGTTGGGTGAGTGCCTGCGCAAGTCCACGGCGACATCAAACACCTCGCCCGATACCACCCGGATCAGCTTCCCCTGTGGATGGCCAAGCTGATAATGCAGTCCGCGAAGTACATTCTTCACGGAGCAGGTGTGATTGTCCTGCACAAAGACACGGTCCAAACCGGTGGCTGCATGAAAATCCCGAGCATTGAAGCTCTCGAAGAGGAATCCTCGTTCGTCACCGAAAATCGTTGGCTCGAGCACCAGGACTTCTGGCAGCCGTGTTGAAATCACGTTCAGTTGCATGAAACCCCTAGCCTCTCATCTCTATCAACAGGCGCCGCAAATAGTCACCATAGCTGCTTTGCTGGAGCGCACTTGCCTGCCTGGCAAGCTGCTCCGCCGAGATCCATTGACTACGGTATGCTACCTCTTCCGGGCAAGCCACCATCAACCCCTGCCGCTTCTGCAGGGTGGCGATGAAACTCGCCGCATCCAGCAAGGAATCCTGGGTGCCCATATCCAGCCATGCGTAGCCACGACCCATTACTTCGGCATTGAGTTGCCCCATCTGCAGGTAGTGGCGGTTAACGTCCGTGATTTCGAGCTCGCCGCGCGCCGATGGCCGAACCGCGGCAGCGATGTCACATACCTGGTTGTCGTAGAAATACAAGCCGGTCACGGCATAGCTGGACTTGGGATGAACTGGCTTTTCTTCTATCGAGAGCGCCCGGAATCCGGCATCGAACTCGATCACGCCATAGCGCTCGGGGTCACGCACGTGATACGCAACCACGGTTGCGCCGGCTTGCCGTGCCATCGCTCTCGCCAGCAGCCCGACCAGGTCATGTCCATAGAAAATATTGTCGCCCAGCACCAGCGCCGAAGCGTCATTCCCAATGAACTCGCGCCCAATGATAAAAGCCTGAGCCAGGCCAGCCGGTGATGCCTGCACGCCATACTGTAGATTGATACCCCACTGGCTACCGTCGCCCAGCATGGTGGCGAATCTCCCCGTGTCTTCTTCGGTAGAGATCAGAAGGATGTCACGGATCCCGGCCAGCATCAGCGTGGTCAGCGGATAGTAGATCATCGGCTTGTCGTACACCGGCAGCAGTTGCTTGGAGACAGCCCGGGTGATCGGATAGAGCCGCGTGCCGTACCCGCCTGCGAGGATGATGCCTTTGCGCATATTGAACTCACTCAGGCAGGATCTGGTCCAGCAGGTGATGAATGCCTTGCCGCCAGTCAGGCAGATGGATGCCGAAGGTTTGGCGCAGCTTGGTGGTATTCAACCTCGTGTTGAGCGGGCGGGGTGCACGTTGTGGGTATTCGTGGGACTGGATGTTTTCAACGCTGGCCGGTCCGGCCTTGAGATTCACGCCGTGTTCGGCGGCATATCGCAAAATCTCTGTTGCATATCCATGCCAGCTGGCGTCACCGGCCGCCGCCAGATGATAAATGCCGGCCGCGAAGGCGTCCTGATTGCCGGATAGCCAGTAGCGCGCGACGATCTGTGCCGTTACGTCGGCAATCAGCGCGGCGCTCGTCGGCGTGCCGCTTTGATCCCCGACCACGCGCAACACATCCCGCTGGCGCGCCAGCCGCAGCACGGTCTTGGCGAAATTATTGCCGTGGGCACCGGCCACCCAGCACGTGCGTAGTATCAACGCTTTTGCACCGGATGCCAGGATAGCTTGCTCCCCGGCAAGCTTGCTCTTGCCGTAAACGGATTGCGGATTGGGCGCATCCATTTCGGTATAGGAACCCGACTTGCTGCCGTCGAAAACGTAGTCCGTCGAATAGTGTACGAGCAGGCTCCGGCCCCTCAGTGCCTCTTCAGCCAGAATGCCGGCAGCGGTGGCATTGATGGCATGGGCGAGTTCCGCGTTGCTCTCCGCCTGATCCACATCCGTGTAGGCGGCTGCATTGAAGATCACGTTGGGGCTGTACGCACGTACTGCACGGCGGATTTCATCTGGCTTGCTCAGGTCGCAAGTGGCGCGATCGAACTGAATCACCTGCCCCAGCGGTGCGAGGCTGCGGCGCAACTCGAAACCAACCTGGCCGTTGCTTCCTGTTATCAACAGGACAGGGAGATCGGGAGATCTAGATTGCATAGTGCCTGCCCATCCAGTCTTGGGACTCTCCGGTCATTGCCGCGCTCACCCACGCCTGGTTGTCCAGGTACCACCGGACTGTCTTGCGCAGCCCTGTCGCGAAGGTCTCGGCCGGGGCCCAGCCCAGTTCGCATTCAAGCTTATGCGCGTCCATCGCGTAGCGCCTGTCGTGGCCTGGCCGATCCGCAATGTAGGCAATCTGCTCCCGGTATGAGCCCGTCCCACTTGGCGACAGTTCATCAAGCAGGTCACACAATGCCGTCACTACCTCTATGTTCGTCTTCTCGCTCCTGCTGCCGACGTTATAGCATTCACCAATCCTTCCCCGCTCAAGCAAGGCCCGGATGGCCACGCAGTGATCGCTGACGTAAAGCCAGTCGCGCACGTTAAGACCATCTCCATACAGAGGGAGGGCCTTGCCTGCCAGCGCATTGGAGATGGTGAGTGGAATCAGCTTCTCCGGGAACTGGTAGGGACCGTAGTTGTTGGTGCAGTGGATAGTCAGCGCAGGCAAGCCGTAAGTGCGGTGGCTCGCTCTCACGAAGTGGTCCGATGCTGCCTTGGAAGCCGAATAGGGGCTGTTGGGTCTATAGGGAGACTGCTCCGTGAATGGCGGGTCGCCGGGGCCAAGAGAGCCAAAGACCTCGTCGGTCGAGATATGCAGAAAGCGGAAACCCGCCCTGGCCACCGGGTCCAGCGTGCGCCAGTAGGAGCAAGCCGCTTCGAGCAAGGTGACCGTACCGGCGACATTGGTCTGAACGAATTCACTTGCGCCATGTATCGAGCGGTCAACATGGCTTTCGGCGGCAAAATGAACTACCGCCCGCGGCCGGTACCTGGCGAACAACTGGTCCATTGCCGTGCGATCGCAGATATCCGCCCGCACAAAGACATGACGCGTATCGTCTCTGACCGGTGCAAGGTTTGCCAGGCTGCCCGCATAGGTAAGCTTGTCGACGCTGACAACCCCATCGGCGCTTTGCTCGCGCAGCCAATCCATGACGAAGTTGGCGCCGATAAAGCCGGCACCGCCCGTAACAAGAATTTGCGACAACTATTCTTTGCTCCTTCCCTTCGATAGGTCCAGCCACTCAGCTTGAGCCAGGGGCTGCCTTGGCCGGACATGAATGGGATTGACGGGATTGGCGGGATTTCCGCGATCCGTCTCAAGCGCGGTATTCTATCTGACCAGGTGAGCGGTCAGATCTTCTCCGCCCGCCAACTGGCTTGCCAAGACCAACAGGCTTGCCGACATTTGTAGCGTGTTCCAACACATTGTCATTGTATTAACCATAGAGCCATCATCGCCTCTTCTCCTATGCGAGTGCCCCAGGAAACCGACTCTCTCCCATACGCCATCGGCGACCTTCAGGGCTGCGCGTCGTCGCTTGACGAACTCATCTCGACACGACTCCCCCCGCACAGCCAGCTACGCTTCGTCGGCGATCTAGTCAACCGTGGCCCGGCTTCGGCGCGCACGCTGCGGACCGTTCGCCAGCTTGGCTCGAGGGCCCGGACCGTCCTGGGAAACCACGACATCCATCTCCTGGCGGTGGCGGCCGGGGTGCGCAAGCCGGGCCGCAACGACACGCTCCGGGATATCCTCGAAGCCCCGGATTGCGCCGATCTACTCACATGGCTGCGCCACCAGCCCCTGGCCCTTTACGAAAACGGCTTCCTCCTCGTGCACGCCGGCGTACTTCCCCAGTGGACCGCCGAACGGGTGCAGGAACTGGCCCGTGAAGTGGAGCACGAGCTACAAGGCGCCAACTGGAAGGGCTTCCTGGGGGAGATCTTCGGCAACGCCGCGGATCGCTGGGATGAGGGGCTGCGCGGCATCCAGCGCCAGCGGGTAGTGGTCAACGCCCTCACCCGGCTGCGTTTTTGCAGCGCCGAAGGGGTGATGGATCTGAAGACCAAGGAAGGACCGAGCAATACACCGCCAGGCCTCCTGCCCTGGTTTGACGTTCCCCGGCGCCTCACCGAAGACACCACCGTCGTGTGCGGGCACTGGTCCACGCTGGGACTGGTGATGCGGCCAAACCTGATGGCGCTGGACACCGGTTGTGTCTGGGGCGGCGAACTAACGGCCGCGCGGTTGGCGCCGAATCCAGCTGAACGCAGGCTGGTCCAGGTGTCGTGCGCGCAGCATTGTGATCCGTTCGCCTGAGCGCGCCCCGCGTGAGCCAGGGCGACAAGGGGCTTAGGGTGTGGTAGCCGGTGCCGGCGCCCCGACGCCATCGTCCGTCTCGCCGGCGTCCGAACCCCCTGTGCTTGCCTCGCCGTTGATCCGCCCCGCCGCTTCTACCGCATGCTGCTGCGCGCCCTGGCTCAGGTGACTCACGACTTCGCGCGCTGCCTCGGCCAGGTCACGGCGGCTGGCCGAAACCGGCGTCAAGGCTGGCGCAAAGCACAGCCTGGCAACGATCGGCGGCGCCCGCAAGACCGCAACGAGCGTCTGCAGCAACGTCAGGTCACCGATATACGCCGGCGCCGCGGTTGGCTGCCCCGTCGCGGCATCCAGGTAGGCGAGCCCGACCGGTTGCACCGGCAGCCCGCTCGAGATCGGCGCCTGCATCAGGTTGGCATGGAACGGCAGCACGCTGGTACCGTCCGTCGTGGTTCCTTCCGGGAACACGCAAACCAGGTCGCCCTGCAGCATCACGTCCGTGATGGCATGCAGCACGCGATGGGCATCGCGCTTGCGCGCGCGTTCGATGAAGATGGTACCGGTATGCCCGCACAGCCAGCCGACCAAGGGCCAGTTACGGATTTCCGATTTGGCCACAAAGCGTACGGGCTGCCAGCAATTGATGACGTAGATGTCCAGCCACGAGATGTGGTTGCAGACCACCATGGCGCCGCGGGGCGGCGCCTGCCCGGGCTGCAGTCCCTGTACCTCGACCGTGATCCCGCAGATCTTCAGCAGCCGGCGCGACCAGCGCCGGATATGCCATTGGCGCGATTCCACGCCCAGCCACGGGAACAGCACGGCACAGGTAACCAGGGCGCGTAGCAGGTGCAGGACCAGCGCGGTATAGCGTAGCCAGATCATGCAGCAACCCCCGCCGGCAGGCCTGCCCGCAACGTCTTGTCCATATCGACTTGGCCAGGCATGACGCTCAATGCAGTTCGTAGACGACGTGGCCGCCGACCAGCGTGGTGCGCACGCGGCCACGCATGTCATAGCCCAGCCACGGCGAGTTCTTGCCCTGGCTCTTGAGCGCGCGCCGCTCGACCTTCCACTCCTGCTCGGGATGGAAGATGCAGATATCGGCCGCGCTGCCCGTGGTCAGCGTGCCGGCCGCCAGGCCCAGCACGCTGGCCGGTGCGGCCGTGATGCGCGCCAGCGCCTGCGCCAGCGGCACCTTGTGTTCCTCGGCCCAGCGCAGCGTCAGCGGCAGCAGCAACTCCAGCCCGGTGGCGCCGGGCGAGGCCTCGGCGAAGGGCAGCAGCTTTTCATCGTCATCCACCGGGGTGTGGTCGGAGCACAGGGCGTCGATGGTGCCGTCGGCAAGGGCCGCCACGATGGCATCGCGGTCGCGCGCGCTGCGCAGCGGCGGCGAGAAGCGCATCTGCGAGTTGAAGTAGCCGATGTCCATGTCGGTCAGCGACACATGGTGGATATTGACGTCGCAGGTGACATTGAGGCCTTCGCGCTTGGCCTGGCGCACCAGTTCGAGGCCGGCGGCCGAGGACAGGCGGCACAGGTGCACGCGCGCGCCAGTGCTGCGCATGAGCTCGAAAATGGTGTGCAGGCGCACCGTCTCGGCGATCACCGACATCCCGGACAGCCCCAGGCGCGAGGCCACGGCACCGCTGGCGGCCACGCCGCCACCGAGGTAGGGATCTTCCGGGCGCAGCCAGACCGTGAAGCCGAAGGTCTTCGCATACTGCAGCGCACGCAGCAGCACCTGGGTATTGCGGATCGGCGCCTCGGCCTGCGAGAAGCCGATGCAGCCGGCCTCGGTCAGTTGCGACATCTCGGTCAGCGTCTCGCCCTGCAGGCCCAGCGTCAGCGCGCCCAGCGGGTAGACGTGCGTCTGGTTGAGCGTGCGGGCGCGGTACTTGAGCATCTCCACCAGGCCGGGCTCGTCGAGCACGGGATCGGTGTCGGGCGGGCAGACCAGGCTGGTCACGCCGCCGGCGGTGGCTGCCGCGACTTCGGATTCCAGCGTGGCCTTGTATTCATAGCCCGGCTCGCGCAGCCGCGCGGAGAGGTCGACCAGGCCGGGGCAGACGATCAGCCCGGTGGCGTCGATGGTCTTGTTGGCATGGAAGTCCGCCGGCGCGCTGCCCACGCCGACGATCTTGCCGGCGGCAATGTAGAGGTCTTGCTGCGCATCGACGTTCGCGGCCGGGTCGATCAGGCGGCCGCCCTTGATGTGGATCTTCATATCGTGTCGCTTGGCTTGTATTCGGTTGTTCTGGCTTGCCTGGGCCGGGTCGGCCGGGCGCTATCCGCTATCCGCTATCCGCTATCAGTCGTTGTTGCCGGCCACGATGCCCATCACGGCCATGCGTACCGCAATGCCGAAGGTCACCTGGTTGAGGATCACGGATTGCGGCCCGTCGGCCACGGCGGAGTCGATCTCCACGCCGCGGTTCATCGGGCCCGGGTGCATCACGATGGCGTCGGGCCTGGCCAGCGCCAGGCGATCCGGCGTGAGGCCGTAGGCCTTGAAGTATTCCTGCGCCGAGGGCAGCAGCGCGCCGCTCATGCGCTCGTTCTGCAGGCGCAGCATGATCACCACATCCACGCCCTTCATGCCCTCCTCCATATTGTGGAAGACGCGCACGCCCATCTGCTCCAGCCCCGAGGGCAGCAGCGTGCGCGGGCCGATGGCGCGCACTTCGGGCACGCCGAGCGTGGTCAGCGCATGGATGTCGGAGCGCGCCACGCGCGAGTGCAGGATGTCGCCGACGATCGCCACCGTCAGGTTGGTGAAATCCTTCTTGAAATGGCGGATGGTGTACATGTCGAGCAGCCCCTGCGTGGGGTGCGCGTGGCGGCCGTCGCCGGCATTGATGACATGCACGTGGGGCGCGACATGCTCGGCGATCAGGTAGGGCGCGCCGGAACTGGCGTGGCGCACCACGAACATGTCGGCCGACATCGCCGAGAGGTTGTTGATGGTGTCGAGCAGCGACTCGCCCTTGCTGGTGGACGAGGCGTTGATGTTCAGGTTGAGCACGTCCGCCGAAAGCCGCTTGGCGGCGATCTCGAAGGTGGTGCGGGTGCGCGTGGAGTTCTCGAAGAACAGGTTGAACACGCTCTTGCCGCGCAGCAGCGGCACCTTCTTCACCTCGCGGTCCGAGTCGGACAGCGAGACGAACTGGCTGGCGGTGTCGAGGATGTGCGCGACCATCTCGCGCGACAAGCCCTCGATCGAGAGCAAATGCTTGAGCTCGCCGTTCTTGGTCAGTTGCGGGTTGCGGAACGTCTTGATCATGGCAGGTAGAAAGGGCCGGGCGGTGGCGATTGACTGGTCTGGGGCGGGCGGTGCTGGCGCCCCATCTGGCGCCCCGTCCGGCGCCCCATATTCGGGACGCGGGACGCGGATATTCAGGCTGGGCAGGCTTAGTTGCCGGTGGCCTCGTTGGCAAAGGCAAAGCGCATGTCCGCGCCGGACCCCTCGTGCGACAGCACCAGCGTGGTCCCGGGCGGCAGCTCGATGTGCGCGGCGACGAAATCGGCGGCGGCCGGCAGCTCGCGCCCCCCACGGTCGACCAGTACCGCCAGCGCCACGCGCGCGGGCCGGCCGTAGTCGAACAGTTCGTTGACGGCGGCGCGGATGGTGCGCCCGGTGGCCAGCACGTCGTCGATCAGCAGGATCTTGCGGTCCTGCACGTCGAAGGGCAGCGTGGTGGGCTGGGCCTGGCTGTGCAGGCCCTTCTTGGCATAGTCGTCGCGGTGGAAAGCGACGTTGACGACACCGTGCGCCGCCAGCTGCAGGTCGGCGGCGAGCCGCTCGGCAATCCAGGCGCCGCCGGAGTAGATGCCGGCTACCGACCATTGCGCGCGCCCGTCGGCGGGCAGCGCGGCCTGCACCTGGTCACGCAGCGTGCGGTACAGCGCCTCGGCGTCGGGAGAGGAAGTCTGGGTCATAGCGGATGCTGGTCGAAGTACTGTTGCAGGATGATGCTGGCGGCCTCGGCATCGAGCGCGCCCTTGCGGGCGCCGGCCATCTCGGCTGCAATCGAGGTGTAGCGCTCGTCAACCCACTCCACCGGCAGGCCGAAGCGGCCGTGCAGCTGGTTGCCGAAGCGGCGCGCGAGCCGCATCGAGGGCTGCTCGGTGCCGTCCGGGTTGATTGGCATGCCCACCACCAGTTGCACCGGTGCCCACTCAGCGATGAGCGCGGTCACGGCCTCGAAGCGCCCTTCCACGGTGATGTTGGGGATGATGACGAGCGCGCGGGCCTCGCGCGTGACGAAGTTGCCCAGCGCGACGCCGATCTTTTTTTCGCCGTAGTCGAACGCCAGGACGGTGCCGTCGGTGGGCAACAGGCGCGGCGCTGGCGCCGCCCCGGCCTCAGGCATGCCCGGCCTCGCCCGAGAGCATGGCGAAATCGATGCCCAACAGGCGTATGGCGGCGGCAAAGCGTTCCTCGGGCGGCACGCTGAAGATGATCTCGGGATCGGCCTGGACGGTCAGCCAGCCATTGCGGCTGAGTTCTTCCTCAAGCTGCCCCGCGCCCCAGCCGGCATAGCCAAGCGTGAGCAGGAAGCGGTGCGGGCCGCTGCCGTTGGCGACAGCCTCCAGCACGTCCTTGGAGGTGGTCATCTCCAGCCCGCCCGGCACGGCCAGGGACGAGACATAGATGCCGACCGGATCGTGCAGCACGAAGCCCCGCTCGGTCTGCACCGGCCCGCCGAAATAAACGGGCTGCTGCGCCACCGGCTGGATCTCCAGCTTGAGGTCGATCTTGTCGAACAATGTGGCCATATCGATGTCGATAGGCCGATTGATCACCAGGCCCAGCGCGCCGCGGTCGTTGTGCTCGCACAAGTAGACGACGGAACCCGAAAAGGTCGGGTCTGCCATGCCGGGCATGGCAATCAGGAACTGATTGGTGAGATTGATTGGGGCTTCCAGCGTCGCCATCCCTGCATTTTATCAAATCGTTGCCATCCTTCCGGAAAAGATTCACGGATGCCGCACTGCAGCATCCCGGCGCTTCCCCGGCGCGCTTTCCTATCGGCCCTGCTGCTTACTCCTTGCGCGTCAGCGCGACCAGGTCTTCTGGCGTCAGCCAGCGCCACTCGCCCAGCGCCAGTGTCGGTTCCAGCACCAGCCCGCCGATGGCGCTGCGGTGCAGCGCTTCCACGTGGTTGCCTGCCGCAACCACCATGCGCTTGACCTGATGGTACTTGCCCTCGGTCAGGCTGAGGCGCAAGCTGCGCTCCCCGGTGGCCTCGCAGGCGGCGGCAGCGATCGGAGCGGGCTCGTCATCCAGCTTGACGCCTGCCAGCAGCGCATCGACCTGCGCCTGGGTAACCGGCTCGGCAGTGGTCACCTCGTAGACCTTGGGCACCATCTTCTTGGGCGAGGTCTGCGCATGGATGAACTGGCCGTCGTCCGACAGCAGCAGCAGGCCGGTGGTGTCCTGGTCCAGCCGCCCTACCGCCTGCACCTCGCGCTGGCGCAGCGGCACCGGCAGCAGGTTGTACACGCTGGGATGGTGGCGCGGCCGCTGCGAGCATTCGTAGCCCACCGGCTTGTTCAGCAGCAGGTAGGCCTTGGCGTGGCCTATCCATGCCTCGCCGTCCACGGTCAGGCGCAGTCCGTCGACTTCGAATTTCTGGCCCGGGTCCTCGCACAGCACGCCGTCGACCTCCACCAGGCCGGCGCCGATCAGGTCGCCGCAATAGCGGCGGGTCCCGAAGCCCTGGGATTGAAGGATGCGGTCGAGTGTCATGGCCATGGCTTGCTTCTTGATATTTGAAATCTGGATTACTGGATGACTGGAATACGGGGCCGGCGCTGCCCGCGCGGTGCGGCGCGCCGCTGCCGGTATGGTAGGGTAACAGGAGTAAGCGGCTTCTTCCGCCCATTTCCCGGAGCCTCCGATCTTGTCCTCGCCCGCCGCCGCTATCCGCCAGCCCTACCGGATCGACCGGCAGTTCGAGCGCGGGCTGGTCTGGTTCCGGCGCGACCTGCGCGCCGACGATCACGCGGCGCTGCATTATGCCCTCAAGCACTGCCGCCAGGTATGGTGCGTGTTCGTATTCGACCGGGAGATCCTGGGCCCCTTGCTGGCACGCGGCCTGCGCGCCGACCGCCGGGTGGAATTCATCCTCGCCTCGCTCGGCCCGCTCGATGACGCACTGCGCAACGCCGGCGGCGGCCTGATCGTGCTGCACGGCCATGCGCGCCAGTCCATCCCCGGGCTGGCCGCCGAACTGGGCGCCGAAGCCGTGTTCGCCAACCACGACTACGAACCCGCCGCCCTGGCCCGCGATGCCGAGGTCAGGCAAACCCTGGCGGATCGGTCCCGCTTCTTCAGCTTCAAGGATCAGGTGATCTTCGAGCGGAACGAGATCCTGACCGGCCAGGGCAAGCCGTTCTCGGTATTCACGCCCTACAAGAACGCCTGGCTCAAGGCGCTGCTGCCGTTCGACCTCAAGCCCTACCCGATCGAACCGTATCTCGCAGCCTTGGCCCCTGTTCCCCGGCGGTACGCGCGGCCGCTGCCAACGCTGGAGGCACTGGGTTTCGCTCCCTCCAATCTGGTCGAGATCGCCATGCCCGCCGGCAGCACCGGCGCCCACGCGCTGTTCGATGCGTTCCGGGACCGCATGGCCGACTACGCGCGCCGGCGCGACTTCCCCGCGCTGCGCGGCCCGAGCTACCTGTCGGTCCACCTGCGTTTCGGCACCCTGTCGATCCGCACGCTGGCCCGCGCCGCCCACGCGGCCACGCTGCGCGGCGGCGCGGACAGCGCGGGCGCCGCCACCTGGCTGTCGGAACTGATCTGGCGCGATTTCTATTTCATGATCCTGCACCACCATCCACGAGTCGCCGAGGGACAGGCATTTCACGCCGAGTACGATGCCATCCGCTGGATTGGCGGTGAGACCGGCGAGCGCTACTTCCAGGCCTGGTGCGACGCGCGGACCGGCTATCCACTGGTGGATGCGGCCATGCTGCAGATCCGGCAGAGCGGTTATATGCACAACCGGCTGCGGATGGTGGTGGCGAGTTTCCTGGTCAAGGATCTGGGCGTGGACTGGCGGCGGGGGGAGCAGTATTTTGCCGACCAGTTGAACGACTTCGATTTCTCGGCGAACAACGGGGGCTGGCAGTGGGCCGCGTCCACGGGCTGCGACGCCCAGCCCTACTTCCGGATCTTCAACCCAACCACGCAATCGGAGAAGTTTGATCCGCAGGGACGGTTTATCCGGAAGTACCTGCCGCAACTGGCGCGGCTGCCGGACAAATACATACATGCGCCGTGGGCGGCGTCAGAGGACATGCTGCTGGCGGCTGGGGTCAGGCTCGGGGAAAATTATCCGCGGCCTATCGTCCAGCATGATGTCGTGCGTAAGGAGACGTTGGCGCGGTATGCGGCGGTGCAGGGAACAGGCCAAAGCCGCGCGCGATGACGACGGCTGTCTCTCCCTCTCCCCTCAGGGGGACCTCAGGGGGAGAGGGGTGGCTTAGCTAGGAGCCACTTGAAGCGAAGCCCTCGGTTTTTTCCAGCACGACGGCGTAGCGAGCGCCCGCCCTCTCCCCCGGCCCCTCTCCCGCAAGCGGGAGAGGGGAGCAAAACGGTGGTGAGTCGATCCTCACGCCGCCAGAATCGCACTCTCCCGATAATGCTTCTGCGCCTCATCGGGCCGCTCGGTTTCCTCGAACATCCTGGCCAGCGCCAAATGCGCCCTCACCCGCAGCCTGCGCTGCGAATCCATATCCGCATACCGCAGCGCCCGCTCAAAACTCGACTGCGCCTTGCCCCATAGCTTCTCGCCGAGGCAAAGCACGCCCAGCGTGAAGTAGAGATCCGCATCGACAGGATGCTGCGCCAGCCATTTTTCAGCCTGCTGGATCTGCGGCAGCGCCCGTCCCGGCTCGGCGCAATCGGCATAGCGCAACACCAGCCTGCTATCCCAGTTGAACTTGAGCGCGTCTTCCACGATCCTGCGGGCCTCATCCTGCCGCCCCAGCGCCGCGAAATAGCGCGCCGCCGGCTCCGCGATGCGGGCCGCGCGACGTTCGTCGTTCGATAGCGAGCGCCAGAAATCATGCAACGCGTCGCTGTCGTTGCGGCGCTCTTCCAGCAGGGCTTCGCACGCCATCTGCTTGAGCCGCAGCGCCAGCACCGGATGCAGCGCATTGCGCTTTTCCAGCGAGCGCGCCAGGCGCAGGACTTCGGTCCAGTTCTTCAGATGCTGGTGCGCACGCAGCGCAATGCGCTGCACGTGGATCTGGCGTGCGCCTTGCGACTGCAGCTGCGCGATGGTTTCCAGCGCGCCATCGGCGTCGCGGGCGTCGACCAGCAGTTCGGCCATCGACACCAGCCGCGCCTGCTCGCGCTCGGGATCGGTCACCTGCGCCATCCAGGCATCGCGCCGCTCGGTTTCCTGCATGCGGTGCGCGGCGCGCGCGCCGATCAGCGCCGCGGTCTGGGCCTGCTCGGGCCAGGCCTGGGCCTCGCGCGCGGTGCGCTCGGCGCGGGCGAAGCGGCCGGCGAAGAGGTTCTCGATCGCCTCGCGCAGGGCCGCCTGGGCCCGGTTCATGCGGCTGCGCTCGCGGTAGGCCGAGGCGCGCGCCGGCATCTCGGACAGATGGCGCAGGGTGGTAAGGATGGTCCAGACCACGAAGAACGCCGCCAACAGAAGCGCCAGCGCCAGGTTCAGCGAGAGCTCCACCCGGTAAGGCGGGTAGAACAGGACCACATTGCTTTGGTTGAATTGCGTGAACAGCGCCAGCCCGACCGCGCCGCCAAACAGGATTGCCACCCAGAAAAGAAGCCGCATGCGCTCTACTCCTTCTTGAGCGCCTGCAGCGCGCCGAGGCTTTCCGCCATGGTGGGCAACTGCACCGTCACGGCGCCAGCCTGGGCCTGCTTGAGCAGGGTCATCGCGGCCTGCACGCGGCGCGACTTGGTGTCGAAATAGCGTCCCAGCATGGCTTGCGCGGCCGCCAGGTCATTGCGGAACACCGGCTCGTTGCGCGACAGCAGCGCCAGCCGCGCATTGAGCAGGCGCAGCTTGACGTTCTCGCGCAGGAACCAGCCCTGGTCGCCGGTCAGCAGCAAGGCCTGGGCGTCGTCCACGCGCCGGATGCGGATGACCTGCGTCAGCTCGTCCCGCACGGTGCCCCAGAGCCTGCCGAACCAGTTGCCGACCGCGTTGCCGGCCGATGCCGGCTCGTCCCTGGCGACATTTTTTGCGCCCTTGCCGGGAGCGGGCTTTGGCGTCTTGTCGGCCACGTCGGCCTTGACGTCGGCCTTGATGTCCGACTTGACGTCCAACTTGCGCGCATCGGCTTCGCTGCGCTCGAGCATGCGCTCGCTCGACAGCAGCGGCAGCGTGTCGATCTGGTTGATGGCTTCGTCGAGCTTGATGGCGGCACCGGTCAGGTCGGTATCCGGCACGGCCTTCATGCGCGCGACATCGCGCGCGATGGCCCGGCGCAGCAGGTTGTATTGCGGTTTGTCGGTGCGCGCCAGGCGCGTGTCGGCGCTTTGCAGCGCGGCCAGCGCGACCTGCACGTTGCCCGTCAGCTGCAGTTGCTGGCCGGCGTTGGTCAGCAGCTGCTGGATCTCCGCGATCTCCCAGTCGTCGCGGTTGCGCATCAGGTCCTGATAGACCTGCTCCAGCGCGGTTTGCTTGTCGCGCGCCTCGCCCACCTGCCCGTCCAGCGCGCCGACCTTGGCCTGCAGCTCCTTGACCGAGTCCTGCGCATTGCGCGACAGCACGCGGGATTCCTGCACCAGCGCATCGTTGCTCTGCTGGCGCCGCGCCAGTTCCTGGGTCAGGTGTTCGACGCGCTGCTGCAGCCACCAGAAGCCGCCGCCGATGGCGAGGATCAACAGCAGCAACAGCACCCACCATGGGTTGACGCGGGGCGCGCCGCGGGCGAACTGCGGGACGCCAGCCGCGGGAGGCGCGCTGGCGGCGGGAGGAGCGGTATTTTCTTGCGTCACGCGATCGACCTTCGTTGACGTTGGGGGCGGTGGGTTGATTTGCGGGACCGGCGCCAGCACCGGCGACGGTGCCATGGCCGGGACGGACTCAGCGGCTGCCGGTGGCGCCGGCATCGGCACCGGCGGGCCGGCATGCGCCTGCGCCCACTGGCGACAAGCCGCCAGCAGGCCGTCATCCCCTGGCGCCGCGCGCAGCACGTGGGAAAAACCCAGCGCGGCGGCTTGTTCGGCGATTCTCGCATGCGGCGCCATGCACTGCACCTGCCGCAGGCAGGCCAACTCCTGCGGGCTCAGGGCCTGGCGCGCCATGGCATCGAGATTGCGCACCGCTTCGGAACTGGTCAGCAGCCACGCCTGGGGCGGCGCGCCCGGCTTGAGCGCGTCGCGCACAGCCTGCCATTGCATGCTGCCGGGCGTGGGGATGGAGCGCTGGTAGGCCTCCACCGCGCGCACCCCGGCACCGGCCGCACGCAGGCGCTCGGCCAGCCAGTCGCGTCCGCCGTTGCCCCGGATGATCAGGACCTGGCGTCCATCCAGGGTGCCGGGGTCAAGCTGGGCTTCGAGTTGCTGCCACAGGGCTTCGGAATCGAAACGGGCTTCGGCGCCGTCGCCGCCGTTGGCGGCATCGCCGTTATCGGCCTCATGGCCGGTCGTACAGCCGGCCGGCGCGATCACGCGGTGGGCTGGCGCGGCGATCCCGCGCTCGGCCAGCGCGGCCACGCTGGCGGGACCGACCACGGCCACCGGTACGGATTCGGGCCAAAGCGGCGTGGGCTTGTTCTGCACCTGGGCCAGTGCGTCGAGAGCGAACGCCACCGCATTGGGGCTGACGAAGACCACCAGGGCGAAGTCCGCCAGTTGCGCCAGCGCCGCGCGCAGGGGCGCGTCGTCGGCCACGGGGCCGATCGCCAGCAGGGGAAAACCAAGCACGTCCAGGCCCGCGGCCGACAAGGCCTCGGTGAGTTGCCGGGACTGCCCGGCGGGTCGTGTCACAACGACGGTCGGGCGGGGCATGGGACGGCCTCAGGCAGGGGCTTGATGGGAGGCGGGGTCCGCCAGCTTTGCCAGGATCTCGGCTGCGCCTTGCCCCAGCAGGTCCTGGGCGACGGCCTTGCCAAGCGCTTCCGCCCGGCTGGATGCGTCGGCACCCTCGACCACCGCCTCGGACCGGGCCCGCACGCAGCGGCTGCCGTCGGGCAGCGCCACGAAGGCCTCGATCTTCAGCACCGTGCCGTCCCAGCATGCATGGGCCGCCAGCGGCACCTGGCAGGAACCGCCCAGCATGCGCGACACCGCGCGCTCGGCAGCGACCGCCAGCGCGCTGGGCGCATGGTTGAGCGGCGCCAGCCACGCCGCCAGTTCCGCACGCCCGGCGGGAATCTCGATGCCAAGCGCACCCTGCCCCGCAGCCGGCAGCGAGCTGATGGGATCGAGCACGGCGCGGATGCGCTCGCCCAGGCCCAGGCGCTTGAGGCCGGCGGCGGCCAGGATGATGGCGCCATAGTCGCCGCGGTCGAGCTTGCCCAGCCGGGTGTCGAGATTGCCGCGCAGCGGCTGGATCACAAGGTGGGGGTAGCGGGTGCGCAGCGCGGCCTCGCGGCGCAGGCTGGAGGTACCGACCACGGTCCCGGCCGGCATCTCTTCGAGCGAGCCGAAGGTGGCCGAGACCAAGGCATCGCGCGGATCCTCGCGCTCCATGATGGCGGCCAGGGCGAAGCCTTCAGGCAACTGCATTGGCACATCCTTCAGGGAGTGCACGGCAAGGTCGGCACGGCCTTCGGCCATCGCGATCTCAAGTTCCTTCACGAACAGTCCCTTGCCGCCGACTTTGGACAAGGTACGGTCTAGAATCTGATCTCCGCGCGTGGTCATGCCGAGAATGGACACATCGCACGCGGGATAGTATTGTTGCAACGCAGCACGCACATGCTCGGCCTGCCACATAGCCAGACGGCTTTCGCGGGAGGCGATCACGAGCTTGCGCGGCGCGGCGCCGGAGGGAGACTGGGTGACGGATGCTTGCATCCGCCAATGTTAGCACGCACCCCAAGCCGCTTCGGGCCAACCCACAAGAGATAAGAGACATCAGGAGATTGCATGACGCAGCAAGCCGCGCGCCCCGCCGGCCGGCGCAAGCCAACCGCCAGCCGGGCAGACGCCCCGGACACTGTCGTGGCTTCCGCTTCGGTTCCCGCAAGTGCCCCCGCCACCCCATCTGCCAAGACTGCCGGCCGCAAGCGCCCCGCCGCCGCGAAGCCTGAGGCGACGCCGGCGGCAAGTGCCCCGGCGCGGCGCGCCAGCGACAAGGACCTGCCCCTGCGCGAGGACATCCGCTTCCTGGGCCGCCTGCTGGGCGAGTGCGTGCGCGAGCAGGAAGGCGATGCCGCCTTCGAGGTGGTCGAGACCATCCGCCAGACCGCGGTGCGTTTCCGCCGCGAGAACGACCGCGCCGCCGGCGCCGAACTGGACCGGTTGCTCAAGCGCCTGTCGCGCGACCAGACCAACTCGGTGGTGCGCGCCTTCAGCTACTTCTCGCACCTGGCCAATATCGCCGAGGACCAGCATCACAACCGCCGCCGGCGCGTGCACGCGCTGGCCGGCTCGCCGCCGCAGCCGGGCAGCCTGGCGCACGCGCTGCAGGCCATCGACGCGGCCGGCGTGACCGGCAAGACCTTGCGCAAGTTCTTCGACGAAGCGCTGATCGTGCCGGTGCTCACCGCCCACCCGACCGAAGTCCAGCGCAAGAGCATACTCGACGCCGAGCGCGAGATCGCCCGCCTGCTGGCCGAGCGCGACCTGCCGATGACCGCGCGCGAGCGCGATCAGAACACCGCGCTGCTGCGCGCCCGCGTCACCACGCTGTGGCAGACCCGCATGCTGCGCAATACGCGGCTGATGGTGGTCGACGAGATCGAGAACGCGCTGTCCTACTACCGCACCTGCTTCCTGCGCGGCATTCCGCAGCTGATGAGCGAACTGGAGGAGGACATCGCCGCGGTGTTTCCCGCCACGCGCAAGAACAAGTCCGCGCCGGCCGCCTCGACGCAGCTCGCGCCCTTCTTCCAGATGGGCTCGTGGATCGGCGGCGACCGGGACGGCAATCCCAACGTCACCGCCGACACGCTGGAGCAAGCCGCGAGTAAGCAATCGTCGCTGATCCTGGAGTGGTACCTGGATGAAGTCCACGCGCTCGGCGCCGAGCTGTCGATGTCGCGCCTGATGGTGGAAGCCAGCCCGGAACTGCTGGCGCTGGCCGAAGCCTCGCCCGACCGTTCCGAGCACCGCGCCGACGAGCCGTACCGCCGCGCCCTGATCGGCATCTATGCGCGCCTGGCGGCAACCTGCCTGGCCGTCACCGGCCAGGCCGCGCCGCGCCACCCGGTGGCCGCTGCCACGCCGTATGCCGACGCGCAATCCTTCGGCGCCGACGTGCAGGTGGTGATCGACTCGCTGCGCGCCTACCATGGCGTAGCGCTCGCGCGCACCCGCGTCGACGCGCTGGCCAAGGCCATCGCCGTGTTCGGCTTCCACCTGGCCTCGATCGACATGCGCCAGGTGTCCGACGTGCACGAGGCCGTGATCGCGGAACTGTTCGCCGCCGCCGGCGTGGAGGCCGACTACGCATCGCTGACGGAGGCGCGCAAGCTGGAACTGCTGCTGTCCGAGCTGCGCCAGCCGCGCCTGCTGACGCTGCCCTGGCATACCTATTCCGAGCAGACCCGCAGCGAGCTGGCCATCCTGAACATGGCGCGCGAGCTGCGCGCCCGCTACGGCGCGCGCGTGGCGTGCAACTACATCATCTCGCACACCGAATCGCTGTCCGACCTGGTCGAGGTGATGCTGCTGCAGAAGGAAGCGGGCATGCTGCGCGGCGCGCTGGGCAGCAAGACGGACCCGGCACGCCCGGAACTGATGGTGATCCCGCTGTTCGAGACCATCGAGGATCTGCGCAACGCCGCCGGCATCATGCAATCGCTGCTTGAACTGCCGGGCTTCGCCTCCGTCATCGCCCATCACGGCGGCGAGCAGGAAGTGATGCTGGGCTACTCCGACTCCAACAAGGACGGCGGCTTCCTGACCTCCAACTGGGAGCTGTACAAGGCCGAACTGGCACTGGTGCAGGTGTTCGAGGCCCGGCGCGTGAAGCTGCGCCTGTTCCATGGCCGCGGCGGCACCGTCGGCCGTGGCGGCGGCCCGACCTACCAGGCCATCCTGTCGCAGCCGCCGGGCACGGTCAACGGCCAGATCCGCCTGACCGAGCAGGGCGAAATCATCAACAGCAAGTTCGCCAACGCCGAGATCGGCCGGCGCAACCTGGAAACGGTGATCGCCGCCACGCTGGAAGCCTCGCTGCTGCCGACGCAGAACGCGCCCAAGGACCTGGCCATGTTCGAGGCCTTGATGCAGCAGCTCTCGGACCGCGCTTTCACGTCCTATCGCGCCCTCGTCTACGAGACGCCGGGCTTCAAGGACTACTTCTTCGCCACCACGCCGATTACCGAGATCGCCGACCTGAACCTGGGCTCGCGTCCGGCTTCGCGCAAGCTGATGGACAAGAAACAGCGCCGCATCGAAGACCTGCGCGCGATTCCCTGGGGCTTTTCGTGGGGCCAGTGCCGCCTGCTGCTGCCGGGCTGGTACGGCTTTGGCAGCGCGGTCAAGGCGGTGCTGGACGGGGCGCCGGACGAAAAGGCGCACAAGGCGGCCGTTGCCACGCTGCGCCGCATGGTCAAGACCTGGCCGTTCTTCTCCACGCTCCTGTCCAACATGGACATGGTGCTGGCCAAGACCGACCTGGCCGTGGCCTCGCGCTACGCGCAGCTTTGCGAGGATGCCGCGTTGCGCAAGAGTGTGTTCGCGCGCATCAGCGCCGAGTGGCACCTGACCTGCGACATGCTGGCGCTGATCACCGGCCGCCATGAGCGCCTGGCCGACAACCCGCTGCTTGCCCGTTCGATCAAGAACCGCTTCGCCTACCTGGACCCGCTCAACCACTTGCAGGTGGAGTTGCTCAAGCGCTACCGCGCGGGCAAGGATGGCGACAATATCCGCTTGCGGCGCGGCATCCACCTGACCATCAACGGCGTGGCCGCGGGCTTGCGCAACAGCGGCTGAGGCTAGGTAACGCCCTGGCAATGCAAGGAATCCGCCATGGTGGCTGGCACCATGGCGGCGGGTTCTGCCGCGGCCAGGACGGCAAAAGGGCGTTGCTTAGCCGACGAATGCGCCCGGCACCGGGTCTTCGCCGAGTACCGAAAGCAGCACGGCCCAGTGCATCGCCTCATCGCCCAGGATGCTGCCGGCGGCCTTGGTCAGCTCGCGGTTATGGAAATTCGGCAATACGCCAAGATAGGCGGCGGTAGCGCCTTTCTCCAGCCCGGCGGCAAAGCGCAGCACATCGGCCTGCGTCTTGAGCTGGTCGGTCGGGAAACTGTACTCCGCCGGCTTCTTCGCCATCACCGGGCTGCCGCCCAGCTTGGACACGGTGCCCGCCAGCACTTGCGCGTGTGCCTTGTGATGTGTCTGGAACTTGACCGCGGTATCCAGCACCGGCTTTTGCAGCAGGCCGCTTTCGGCGCCCACCTGATAAGCCGCGATGGCCTGGTATTCGAGCCCGAGGGCCACATTGAGAATCGCAATATCGTCCTTGGTGCTGCCGGACTTGGCCTGTGCCCAGGCGGGCATCGATTCGCCCAGGCTCATCACCGCCAGCGATCCCAGCGCAAATAGCCCGGGGACCTTGAGCAAGCCGCGCCGGCGCGCGTCCGGCGCTGCCAGGATGCGGCTGTCCGTGTCCTCGCCGGCCTCGCGAGCCGCCCGCACGGGTGTCGACTGCATGCGTTCCATGGTGTTCTCCTGTAGTGGGATAGATGGCGCCCTGGCCAGGTCACAATGGCGGCGCCTGTCCCATCTACGCGCGCACCTGCCGATCGGATGCAGCAATCGGATGCAGCAATCGGCGTGATCCCGCATGCATGCCGCGCCCAAGTCGTGCCTATAATCCGGACACGTCACTTGTCCATGTCCACATCGGATCCACAACGGTGCCCTCCCCCGCCGATTCTTCCTTTGCCCCCAGGCCGGCCGACGCCGACCGGCTTGCGGCGTTGCTGCAGGGCGCGGCGATGGGCGACCGGCAGGCCTTGCGCCAGCTCTACGACCAGACCGTGACGAAACTGTTTGGTCTCGCGCTGCGTATCACCAACAGGCACGACTGGGCGGAGGATGTGGTGCAAGAGAGTTTCGTCAGCATCTGGCATCACGCCGGCGACTACCGGCCGCACCTGGCCGCCCCGATGACCTGGATGAGCGCCATCGTGCGCAACCGGGCGCTGGACTGCCTGCGCCGGCAGGCGGCCGCGCGCACGAGCCAGACGGTGGAGTTGGACGACAGCCTGGGCGAGTGGCTGGCGGATGATGCGGCCGGCCCGGCCGAACTGGCGCTGGCCAGCCAGGAAGCGCGGGCGCTGAACCAGTGCCTGCAACAGCTGGAGCAGCCGCAGCGGCAGGCGATCTCGCTGGCCTACCTGAAGGACATGAGCCATAGCGAACTGTCCGAACAGTTGCAGGTGCCGCTGGGCACCATCAAGTCATGGATACGGCGCGGCCTGGAACGCCTGCGCACGTGCCTGGAAAGCCTCCCATGAACCTCAGCCGCCACCCCGACCTGATCGACCGCCTCGCCGCGCAGTACGCGCTGGGCGTGTTGCGCGGCGGCGCGCGCCGCCGCTTCGAGCAGCTGGCGCGGCAGGAACCCGCCATCCGCGCCGCGATCGGCCACTGGCAGGCGCGGCTGTCCGGCATCGCGGAGCTGCAGCCCCCCGCCGAGCCCGTCGACAAGGTGTGGTGCGGCATCGAGCAACGGCTGGGCTGGCAGCCCGTGCCCGCTGCGGCTGCCTCGGCTCGCATACAGGAGCCCTGGTGGCAGCGCCTGTGGAACGTGCCATCCTTCTGGCGCGGCGCCACGCTGGCGGCGGCTGCCGTGGCCGCGCTGGCGGTGGGCCTCAATGTCCGCATTGCGCACCAGCTGGACACCGCCCCACTGGTCAGTGCCGTGGCGGTGCTGAACGACGACCGCGCCGAGGCGGCCGTGCTCGTGACGTGGGACGCACGCTCCCGGTCCATGACACTGCGCCGCCTGGATCACCTGCCGTTGACCGATGAGCAGGTGCTGCAGCTCTGGGCCTTGCCGGCCGGCGGCAAACCGCAGTCCCTCGGCCTGATCGGACACCAGCGGCAATTGCGCCTGGCAGTGGCGCAGCCGCTGGGCAAGGTGCCGGCGCTGGCCATCAGCGTGGAGCGGCCGGGCGGCTCGCCCGACCCCAATGGGCCGACCGGGCCTGTCGTGTTCAAGGGCCAGGTCATCGACAACACGCTTTAGGCAAGGCTGGGGCTGGGAGGTGCCCCGCAGCGATATAATCCCGGTTTCCCCGATTTTTCTCGTTTGCCCCCGCGGCCTGCCGCCGGCTTGCGAACCAACCCAGCCTTACCGCCCATGACCTCCCAACTTGCCAAGAAAGGCGAAGCCTGGTCCGCCCGCTTCTCCGAACCGATGTCCGACCTGGTGAAGCGCTACACCGCTTCGGTGTTCTTCGACAAGCGCCTGGCGCTGTTCGACATCCAGGGATCGCTGGCGCACGCCGCCATGCTGGCCAAACAAGGGATCATCGCCGAAGCCGACCGCGCCGAGATCGAGCGCGGCATGACGCAGATCCGCGGCGAGATCGAGGCGGGCAGCTTCGAGTGGAAGCTCGACCTGGAAGACGTCCACCTGAATATCGAAGCGCGCCTGACCGCGCTGGTCKGCGACGCCGGCAAGCGCCTGCACACCGGCCGCTCGCGCAACGACCAGGTCGCCACCGATATCCGCCTGTGGCTGCGCAGCGAGATCGACACCCTCATCGGCCTGCTGGGGGCACTGCGCGGCGCGCTGCTGGACCTGGCCGAGAAGAACGCCGACACCATCCTGCCGGGCTTCACCCACCTGCAGGTGGCCCAGCCGGTCACCTTCGGCCACCACTTGCTGGCCTATGTGGAAATGTTCACGCGCGACGCCGAGCGCATGGCCGACTGCCGCCGCCGCGTCAACCGCCTGCCGCTGGGCGCCGCCGCGCTGGCCGGCACCAGCTACCCGATCGACCGTGAGTTCGTCGCGCAGCAGCTCGGTTTCGACGGCGTGTGCCGCAACTCGCTGGACGCCGTCTCCGACCGCGACTTCGCCATCGAGTTCTGCGCCGCCGCCGCGCTGGTGATGACGCATATCTCGCGCTTCTCCGAGGAACTGGTGATCTGGATGAGCCCGCGCGTCGGCTTTATCGACATCGCCGACCGCTTCTGCACCGGCAGCTCGATCATGCCGCAGAAGAAGAACCCGGACGTGCCCGAACTGGCGCGCGGCAAGACCGGCCGCGTCAACGGCCACCTGGTCGGCCTGCTGACCCTGATGAAGGGCCAGCCGCTGGCCTACAACAAGGATAACCAGGAAGACAAGGAACCGCTGTTCGACACGGTGGACACCGTGGCCGACACGCTGCGCATCTTCGCCGACATGGTGCCGGGCATCTCCGTCAAACCGGAAGCCATGCGCGCCGCCGCGCTGCAGGGCTACGCCACCGCCACCGACCTGGCCGACTACCTGGTCAAGCGCGGCCTGCCCTTCCGCGATGCCCACGAAGCCGTGGCGCACGCGGTGCGCGCCTGCGACGACCGCCGCTGCGACCTGGCCGACCTCACCGTGGCCGAGCTGCGCGAGGTCACCGGCCTGGGCGACAAGGCCGCGCTGATCGGCGACGACGTGCACGCGGTGCTGACGCTGGAAGGCTCGGTCGCGGCACGCAACCATATCGGCGGCACCGCGCCGGCGCAGGTGCGCGCGGCGATTGCCGCGGCACGCGCGGCACTGTAATAACAGAAATAACCAGAGGAATAACCAGAGGAACTACGGCTGCCGGCACTCCAGGGCGGGTGCTGGCAGCGCGGTGGATGGGTACTCTTGTCGATCGCCGGCACAAAGCCGCCGGGCATCTCTGATCTCCGGCGTCAGCGAAACCGCAGGCTTGCGCGGTGGCAAGGCGCCATGGTGCGACGGCACGCCACTGCCGCCGGCACCTTCATCCAGGCAAGCAGTATCAGACTATCAGACTGTTACGCCGAAAACCTTGCTCCAGATACCGAGGTTCACGATACGCCATAGCGTGAAGTCCACGGGGCCACGGCCATCCAGCGCAGCATGCACCCGTTGGCGCGTGCCTTCGGCATTGAGCAGCGAGGGGAAGCGCCGCAGCGTTTCTTCCATCCCGTCAATGATGGCGCCGCGCAGCGGCCCTCTAAACCACTCTTCTTCCGGCGTGGTGAAACCAAGCTTGTCACGCCGGTCGCAGATCATGTCGGGCATGATGCCGCGCATGGCCCGGCGGAGCACCGACTTGGTCTCGCTGCCGCGCATCTTGTGCTCGTTCCCCAGGCCGATCGTGAACTCGACGAGCCGGTGATCGAGGAATGGCACGCGCGCCTCGATGCTGTGCGCCATGCTGTTGCGATCTTCGTACTTGAGCAGCATCGGCAGGTTGGTCGCCTGGACCATGGCCTGGCACAAGCCGCCGATATCGGTGACTGGCGGCAAACCGTCCTGATCGAGCGCAGTCTGGAACGCACCCTTGCGTGGATTGAGCGTGGTGAATGCCTCCGAACTGAGCCAGTCCGGCCCGCCGCCGCCGACCACCGCCGCCTGCCTTGCCAACCACCCGCGCAGCAGATATGGCAGGCGCGGCCCGAACAGGGTGCGCAGCTGCTCCTTGATCGGCACGCCGAGGTCGCGCTGGCGCTCCCGCACGGTGCCCAGCAATTCGCCAAAGCGCCGCTGGTCCAGCAGCATGTTCATGTGGTAGCTGTAGCCACCGTGGTAACCGGCAAGTTGCTCGTCCGCACCCTGCCCGTCGAGCATGACGGTAATGCCTTGCGTGTGCGCCTCGGAGAATACGCTCCACTGAGCGAAGATGCTGGTGCTGCCGTAGGGCTCGTCCTGGTGCCAGGTGATTTTCTCGGCCAGGCTGAACGCGTCCTCATAACGCGGATAGATGTAGTATGGCCGGCAGCCGGATTGCTTGACGACGGACTCCATGAACGGCCGCTCGTCGACGCGTTTTTCCGCATAGCAGGCACTGACGGTGTGCATGTGGCCGCCATCTGCCTCGCCGGCGAGACGCCGCGATGCCAGGCTCACGATCGCGGAACTGTCGAGGCCGCCCGACAGGCACGACCCCACCGGCACATCGGAGCGCAGATGCAGGCCAACCGACGTGTCGAGCAGTTCGCGAAAGCGCTCCGCTGCCGCGGTCGCGTCGAGCTTGATGCTGCCGGGCTCCGGCAGGCGATACCAGCGCTGCGGTGCAAGCGGCCGACCAGGGTTAAAGTTATCCAGGTCGAGGGTGAGCTTCTCGCCGCCACGCAACTGGAATACGTCGGCAAACAGCGTCTGGTTGGTATGATCGGTGATGCCGGTAGACACGAAGTCGAACAGGCGGGCGACATTGCCGCGCCGCGCGAGTCCCGGCATCTCCAGCAGCTGCTTGATTTCGGAGCCGAACGCGAGGCCTGCCCCGGTCGCCGCGAAATACAGTGGCTTGATGCCGAAACGGTCGCGCGCAATGAACAGCTTGCGGGTGGCGCGATCGAGAATCGCAAAGGCGAACATGCCAACGAAGCGGTCGAGACAAGCCTCGCCCCACGTGGCATAGGCGGCGATCAGCACCTCGCTATCCGAATGCGTGTGAAACACGACGCCCTTGGCCTCGAGTTCCGTGCGCAGTTCACGGTAGTTGTAGATCTCGCCGTTGAAGACCAGCCAATATCGCTCGTCGGCGAATGCCATCGGCTGCAAACCGGCGGAACTCGTATCGATGATCGCAAGCCGACGGTGTCCCAGCGTGACTGGCCGACCGCCGATCTCGAATGTCTTCAGGCCGTGGCCGTCAGGCCCACGATGCGCGATGACGTCCAGGTACTTCTCATCCGGCGCGAGGCCAACTGAAATCCAAATTCCACACATGAATCAATTCGCCACGAGTTCGTTGTAGAGACGCAGCATCCGCGCCGCCTCATTGGACCAGCACAGCTCTTCGGATGCCACGATCGCCTTGTGCTTCATGCGATCGATGCTGTCGCGCGTCAGTCCGTTGACCGTAGCCGCGATGGTCTCCTTGGAGAGCCCCTCGAAAACGACGCCATGACCGTACTGTTCGCACAGACGCGTCATTTCCCGCAGATCGCTGACGCAAAGCGCCAGGCCGGCCATCGTGTACTCGAAGAATTTGTTTGGCAGAACATAATGGTTCTGCAGCGAATGCGCCTTGAGTGCGAAGAACCCCACATCGAACTCTCGCGCTTGCGATACGAGTTCGATCATCGGCACCGGCGGCAGCATGATGACGCGCGACTCAAGCTTCAGCGAGCTGATCAGGCTGCGCAGTCCCTCCAGGTAGTAAGCGTCACCCGGGCCGCGAATGTACAGGGAATACTCCGGGCGCCAGAGCGGTACGCTGGCGATGGTTTCTTCGAGACCGCGCCCGGGCGCCACGATACCGTGGTACAGCAGGCGGATCGATTCGCCCGTCGGGCGGAACACGGATTGTGAAAACTGGGGCGCATTCCGGATCACGGCCGGTTTCAACGGCAGCTTGTATAGCTTCTCGAGCGCATCCGCAATGCCGGACGACACGGTGGAGACCACCTTCGCGCCCTTGATGTAGCGCCGCTCGACCTCTCGGACGATCGGCCGGTTGATCAGGCGCCACCGAAGTCGCTGCGCGTACTCGTCGACGGCAAACTCATGCGAATCGTAGACATACGAGGTGCCATCGCGAGCCGCCAGGCGCGCCGCGATCGGCAACGCCGTCCAGTCATTGGCAAGCCAGAGGTCCGCCTTGACACCACTCGCAGCTGCCAGCAGCTGCTGGATATTCGGCCACGACCAGTAGACCGTCTCGGCGAACTCCGGCTGGAAGTGCAGTTTGTAGAGGGTGTTTGGACGTGCTTCAAGACGATGCCGGATCTTCGCCAGCAGATTTCGGGACCTCGCCAGCGAGGACCAGACGCGCGGCCCCACGAAACGCTTGACCTTTTGTTTCAGGGCATTGGGCCGGGGTACTGGCGCATCCGCGACGGCAGGCACCCCCGCCACCGCGGCCACAGCCGCGGCCTGCCGGGGCTGCACGCCAACACTGGCTTCGGGCTCGCCCCGGACATTGACAGGCCAACGCAAGCTCGGATCATCCGTGCCGGGAACACCGACCGCGACAACATCCCACCCCGCGTCATGCAATGCATCACATTGCCGACGTACGCGCGGGTCATTGGGAATATCCGAAAGGGCGATGACACATGCAACGCGCTTGCGTGCTGTGCCGGGCTCAGCGACGGGTTTTTCGGAAGTACGTATCGACATGTTCTCGATTGCAGTAGCGCATGAACTTTCGCTGGATCTTCCTGCCATATTGTCTGTTGACATCCTTGATGTGCATTGGAATCCGGCATCCGGGATGACTTCGTCTATCCCGGCGCGGTGCCAAAATGCTGTCGTCGTGCGCCTCACGATCCACAGGAAAATGCGACCTAACTAATGCGTCCTGACTTACGCACTGTTCCTGGATCAATACCGTCGCGCAATGTTGCGGCGAGGCGGGAATCCCATGATTCCCACTCGACTAAATCGAGAACACTTGGAAAAAGGACAAGCATGTTACCACACCACCATGCGGAGCCCGAGCGTACGCCCGCCTTCCATGGTACGCGCGGCGCACCGGCCAACATGGCCGCCGGGACGCTGGCGTAAGCCACGCCGCACATGGACCGGGAGCAATTTCGACAATGCCCGGATGCCTTGTTTTGCGAGGCGGCGTGGATGCGCGGGAGCCAGGGCAAGCGGCCAGCCCTTTACGCATTGCGCGAACCCGATGGGGCCTACTGGCAAGCCGCCGCCCGCAAGAACGCACGATGCGCCGGCCAGCGTACTTCCGCGCGTCGGCCAGACAGTGCGTTCAGATGTGTCGCATCATGTAGTCATGCGAATCCATGCACTGCTTGATCAGTGCCTGGTTCTCCCGCGTCCAGGCGACGGTCCTGGCCAGGCCCTCATCCAAGCCCACTTCCGCGACGAATCCGATTTCGCGGCGCGCCTTCTCCGTGGCCCCGAACCGCTTGCCGGAACGGTCCCAGTCGCGCGCCGGTCGAAGGTCGACCGGTGTGGGATTGGCCGTCAACTGATTGATCGTCTCGGCGAGCGTACGAATATTCGTTTCCACGCCCGACGCGAGGTTGTACACCTCGCCCGGCTCGCCGGCCAGGGCGCAGCGCATCAGTCCGCGCGCCATGTCCTCGACGAAGATGAAGTCGCGGCTGGCATTGCCGCCGTTATCAAGCGGAAGCGCCTCGTGATTCAGCGACTTCCAGATGAAAGTCGGAGTGACGTTGCGCCACACGGTGTGTTGCGTGCCGCGCCAGCGCCCCGCGCCGAGGATTTCCCGCGGGCCATAGACGTTCTGGAAACGCGCCTTCACAAACGGCATCTTGTAGCGCGTGAAGTAATAGTTGCCGTAGAACTCCCCGATGAGCTTTGAAATCGAGTACGGGCTGTCGTGATACATCGAAATCGGTGCGTCTTCAGGCGTCGCCGACGCTTCGTCAAAGGTCTTCTCCGCGACCGCGCAACCGGCGGCGGCATAGACTACCTTCTTGAGATTCTCGAAGCCCTTCAGGCGATCGAACAGCTTCAGCGTCGTGATCGTATTGTTGTCGTGGTCGGCAATCGGATCCGCAATCGACGACTGGTTGCCGTGATAGCACGCCAGGTGAAAAACGAAATCGATATCGCGCGGCAGTTTGTCCAGTACCCGGTCATCCGCAATCGAACCGAGAATGAAGTTCACAGCCGCATGATCGGGCACGTTCGCCAGATTCGACGACAGCAGGTTATCGACGATCACCAGTTCGCGCGGCGCGTGTGCGAGCAACGCGTGGCAGAGGTTCGAACCTACGAAGCCTGCGCCACCCACGACCAGGATCTTCGATCCCTTGAAGTCCAGTTCACTCATTTGTCAGTCCAGAAAGTAGTCACCGGCCCGTCGGCTGCGCGGCGAGGTGGCTGAAAATATCCGTCACGCCGTGCTGGTCATACCAGTCCAGTTGACGCCGAATCGTCTGCTCGAAATTGTGCTTCGCGCGCCAGCCGAGCGTGGCAGTGGTAACGCTTGCGTCCAGCACTACCGCGGGCACGTCGTCCGCGCCGGGCGGCACGATCGGCGGCGGCGCAACATCACGCAACTGGAGGTGATCCGCGACGATGTCGAAGATCTCCTTGATCGAATGGCCTTCGCCAGTCGACACGTTGTACACGCCCGCCGGCACCGACTCCCCGAGCAGTTGGTCCATCAGTGCGAGAAAGTCCTCCATGTCGAGGAAGTCGCGCACGGTATCGCTACAGAAACACTTCTGACCGGCCTTGAGGCGCTTGTAGAAGGTTGGAATCGGCCCGATGGCCAGTCGCGGCCCGGTAACGTTGGCGAGTCGCAACGACACCACGGGAATCTGCGCCGAGCGCAGGAACTGCTCGCCGGCGGTCTTCGAAATACCGTAGCTCGTAAACGGCGCGACCGGCGCATCCACAGGAATCGGCACGCTCGACGGGCGGCCATAGCACAGCGCCGTCTGAAAATTGATCAGGCGCTTAACACCATGCGCCTCGGCCGCCCGCACGACATTGATGCTGCCGGTGACGTTGGTGGCGGTATCCTCGAGCCAGTCCGACGGATCCTTGTACGACGCGGCGCTGTGCACAACGATGTCCGGCTTGAACTCGCCCATCAGGCGATCGACAAGGGCACTGTCCACGACACTGCCTTCCACGACCGCCAGCCCGGCGACCTGCGGCAGGACTTCGCGCTTACCAGTCGCGAAGTTGTCGAGCACGAGGATTTCGTGCCCCGCGGGAATCCAGTGCTCGATCAGGTTGGAGCCGAGACAGCCGGCACCGCCGGTGATAAAGATCCGCATACCCGTCCCCTTATTTGCTTTCGGCGTGCTTCAGGTGCGTGTAACCGCCGAAGGTGCCGAACTCGCGGAAGTACGCAACCGCGGCACTGGCGATTTCGGACAGCGGAGTGAACTCCAGTTTGCCGAAATCCGCGTAGGTGCGCGACGGATCCAGCAGGATCGACGGTGCATCGTCCTCGCCGAGTTCGCGCACATCGGGCTGCGGGTACGCCGGCAGGGCCATGGCGGCCACGACGGCATCGTAGAGTTCCTGGATAGCGACATCGCCGCCCGACGAGAAATGGTAAGCACCATGACCGGTGCCGTCGAGTGCGCGAATCACGCAGCGCGCCAGGTCCTTGACGAAAACGAAGTCGCGGCGCGCCTTCGTGACAAAGCACTTCTTGCCTTGCGTCAGCCGGTCGAAGAAGATCGGCAGCGGGCCGCTGACGTTGCGCGGGCCGATGACGTTGGCCAGACGGAACGACACGTAGTCGACGCCGGAGATTTCGAGATAGTCTTCCGTGACCGTCTTCGAGATCGCATACGAGCTGTTCGCCGGCAACTTGGGATGATCGAGGCGGATCGGCTGCTGCAGCGGCTTCACGCCGTAGCACAGGGCCGTCTGGAAATAGATGAAGCGGCCGACGCCATTGGCTTTCGCTGCATGGATGAGATTGGTGCCGCCGACGCAATTGGTGAGCGTATCGTTGTACCAGTCTTCCGGGTCCTTGTACGATGCGGCGGTATGAACGATCGCATCGGGCTTGAACTCACCGATCACGCGGTCAATCAATGCCTTGTCGGCAATGGTGTCGATGATGACTTCCAGGTTCGGATGATCGCCAAGATGCTCGCGGCGGCCCGTCGCCAGGTTGTCAATGGCAACCACCTGGTCACCGCGTTCGAGCAGCAGTTCGATGATGTGCGAACCGATCTGCCCACAACCACCCGTCACAAATACTTTCATTTTCGTCATCCCATTGCAATGATTTCACTCGACGGTCTGCGACCGCCCGGAATCGGTTCAATCCACGAATTGGCGATGCCAGAGCTCGAGGCTTAGCAAGGCCCACAAATTACGGCTGTATACGTTCTTCCCGTCGATCAGGGCGTCGACGTCGATCGGCCTCGAAAGATAAGGGCGAGTCCGCGCGGCGGAACTGTTCAGGATGTCGCTGACGAATTCGCGCGCCACGCCCTTGCGGCCAAGCCAGACCTGCAGCGGCACGGGGAAACCCATCTTGTCCTTGCGCGCGCGAATCTCCTGCGGCAAGCGTTCGGCAAACGCAATCCGCAGCAGGCGCTTCAACTCACCGTCGGCAAATTTTACGTTGGAGGGAATTGTCGCAGCAAGTTCGACCAGGCGGTGATCGAGGAATGGCACTCGCGCCTCCAGCCCATGCGCCATGCTCATGCGATCCTCGACCTGCAGCAGTGCCGGCAGGAGCGTCTTGAAGTCGAAATGCGTCATGGAATCGAAGTACGATTCCTTGCCCACATTTTCGCCCCAGTAGATCTCCTTGAACTCGGCCAGTGCCGCCATCGGGTGGAACATGTCGGTGTTGAGCAGGTCGCCGAACGTGTTGGCCCGGTTGATCAGGCGGAAGTACCTCGAATCCCGCTCCTCCCAGATCCCGGAAGACCAGAACTCCTGCAGCAATGGCTTGTAGGCACGCAGCGATTGCAGGTTGGGGATGATCGATTCGTACGTGACGACGTAGTTGCCGTTGTGAATCGTACCGTCGAGCGCCCCCTTGATGCACTGCTCGAAATAGGCAATGAGATACCGCGCGTATCCGCCGAAGATCTCGTCGCCGCCCTGCCCGCCAAGCACAACCTTCACGTGCTGGCTGGCCAGCTTCGACACCATGTACTGCGGGAATGCGCCTGGCCCCGCCGTCGGCTGGTCCAGATGGAAAATGACGCGCTCGATGTTGTCGACGAAGTCCTGTTCGGTGATGTCGATCTCGTGCAGGTCGATGCGCTTGTCGCGTGCAACGGCCCTGGCGTAGTGCGACTCATCGAACGCTTCACTCAGGGAAAACTTGCCGGTAAATCCCTGAAAGCGCTCATCCGGCCGATGCTCGCGGGCGCTGGCGGCAATCAGGCTCGAGTCAACACCGCCGCTGATATATGCGCCGACCTCCACGTCACTGCGCATGTGGAAAGCCACGGAATCGTCCAGCAACGTGCGCAAACGCTCGACAAAATAGCGCTCGGTATGGTCCCAGTCAAGATGGTAGAACACTTCCCAGTAGCGCCGCAGGCGAGGCTGCTCGCCTGGCTTGACGTATCCGCAATGCGCTGGCAGCAGTTGGCGCACGCCCGAGAGCAGCGTCTTCTCGCCCAGGCAGAACTGCATGGAGAAGTACTCGTTGAGCGCCGCGGTATTGATATCCCGATTCGGCAACGCCCCCAACAGCCCCTTCATCTCGGATGAGAAGCAGAATTCCCTACCCTCAGCGTGATAGTAGAAGGGCTTGATGCCAAAGCGATCGCGCGCGATGAACAACTCTTGCCGACGCACATCCCAGATCGCGAAGGCGAACATGCCGCGCAGATGATCGACGCAATCGGCACCCCAGCGCTCGTAGGCGCGCAGGATGACCTCGGTATCGGAATGCGTGGTGAAATTCTCGGCGCCCAACTCCTCCCGCAATTCGAGGTAGTTGTAGATTTCGCCGTTATAAGTGATGACATTGCCCGAGCCGGAACGCATGGGCTGCGCACCGGTCGCCAGGTCGATGATGCTCAGACGTACATGCGCCAGCCCGACATCCCCATCAGGGGTGCGCCAGATACCGTCGCCATCGGGGCCGCGGTGACGAATCGCAGCAATCCCTTGCTGCAATCGAGCGTCTGTCTCGATCGGGTTGCCCCGAGCCGTCAAGAACCCAAAAATCCCGCACATCCGCGACGTTCCCCTGTGATGAACAAAACACTAACGCTACCGGCACTCCAGTCACCGAGCGAAAGTCACGGATCCCGTCACCGGCCCGATATTCTACACGACTTGAATTCGCCGCCTGGCTCAGCCCAGGATCTTCGGGCCGAGTACGCGGCGCAGCCGCGCGGGTAATAGCCGCCACGCCGGCCGGACTACGGCCACGAATGCGCGTTGACGCACAAGGCGCCCGGCTATGCCCCGCACCATCGGACGAACCCGCGCCTTCAGCGACCGGTCAACGGGCGGCGGCGGCGGAGGCGGCGGAGGCGGCACATAAGGATGAAACAGTTCGGACGCCTGCTCGCGCGTTGTCGCGCGACACAAGACCTCGTCGAACAGGCACCATGCCGCAACCTGGTCAGGCTCGAATCGCGATACCGTGCCAAGCTCATCGCAAACCATCGCTGGTGCGGCGAAGATGCGATGGCGGGGTCCCCGCACCAAACGGCTTTCTATGTCAGCGTCAATGCCCCGGACGAATGTCTGGTAGGCGTACCGTCCACTGGCGATGAGGTCTCGGTACGTCCGGTCTGTCATCTCACGCAGGCGGGGGATGTCCTCCAGCGCCGCAAGCACTTCGTCGAGATTGCCATAGTCGTGCCGCAACGGCAGGTAGTGCTCGTACGGCTTGACGACACCCGAATACTCCCCCTCGAACAGGATCAGCGCCGTGCGCAACCTCGCCGCCTCGAAAATCTTCGGCGAAATCTGATTCATGCGAACCTGCGCTTCCAATGGCGCCAACAGATCGCGCTGGAGGGTCTCGAAAGACGTTTGCGGGTCAGCGGCCAGCGTGGCCTCGATGCGGCTGCGCACCGTGCCGTCGAAGTCGAACACGTTCGAACCGCTTTCCGTGCCGAGCGTTGCCCGCGCCGAGCCGATGAAGCGATACCAGTCCGCGCCATAAATCCGCTTGCTATCGTCGACTTCGATGTCGATGCATACGCCTCGCTCTTGCGCCAGCCGCTTGACGTCGACGCCAATCCGGTACTTCTCCCACCCGAGCGTGCCATAGTGGTAGGGCAGCATGCGGCCACGATAGGCGATGCGCGTGGCGCGTGCCTCGATTGGCAGTGCATAGCTGTCAATGCCCGTATCCATCGGGACATAGCCGGTCAGCGTCTGCAGGAATTCGATACGTGGCAGGCGGTGTTTCGGGTAGACATACTCCCTGCCGCTGGGGGGGACGCACGTGTAGACCACGTCGAAGCCAATCCGCTCCATCCAGCGGCGTGCAGTCTCCGTGGTGTCGTATTCGTCCTGGATAAACAGGAGCTTCAAACCGTGGAAACGCTCAAGCTTGGCCGCGATGCGGGCCTGCAAGTAGTCCGGCAGCGACAGGCGCACGGAGTAGTGGCAAATGATGGCATCGAACATCGACAGGTCGATGTCGAAGCTGGCGCTCGACGGAATCGGCGTGCCCGTCGCTGGCATGTAGTGGAAACTGTGCCGCGAGAACGCCGCGAACGACTCCAGGTGCTCCAGGACCGTGCTGGTAAACGTCGAACGGTCGTCATACAGCAACAGAATGTTGAGGCGGCCATGCACCTCCGCGCTGAGCATCGCTTGCAAGCGTGTGGTGATGGCATTCGCCACCGCCCCGAGCCAGGCACAATCCTGCGCCGGGCCCGCCAGGTTGGCAAACGCCCAGGCACGCCGAAGATTATCCGCGAATGCGTCGAGCGAACTTGCAAGCGTTACCCCGGCGCTCGCACCAAGCGCCGGCGACGCGATAACCGGCAAACCGCTCGCGATCAGCGCGTCAAGCCGCACGCCGACTGCGGAATCAGCATCGGAAGCACAGGGCAGCACGATGGCCGTGGCAGCGCTCGTCAGTGAGGCCGCGTCCACTGGCCCGAGGTCGCGCACGCTCGGGTGACTGCTCAGGAGTTGCCATGCGGGGCCGGAGCGGTCGCTATCTCCTGCGACGTGGAGGTCCCACCACGGCAGACGGTGGACGAGTGCGTGCAATATCTCCGGATCCAGCGCCACGCCCAAGCCGGCGTCGCTCAATGCCACGGGGCGTGCAAGCGTAGGCTCGGCGTCAAGCGCTTCGCCAATGACAACGATCGGAACGGCTTGGCCGTATTCCACTCGCGCAAGGGCATACGCCGCTTCGTCGTCGACGATGAGCAGATCAACCTTTGCTGCCTGCCGAAGACTCGCATCCGTCTCGTCCGGCGCCGTGCGCCCCAAATGCATGATCCGCAAGGCATTCGGCCAGGCGGCAAACAATGCATTGGCGGCGCTGGCCTCCCCAACCCACAACAGAGGCCGCGCCACGCCGCGCTGGGCCAGGTATGTGACCAACGACTCGACACCTTCGGCATCGAGCGGCGCAGGCATGGGAAAAGGCTCGATCGCAGCCGGCAATGCTTCGTCGGTCCACGTCGCCGCCGGCGGCGACACCAGAACCACCGGAAGCACCATGCGCAGGCGCATGGCATCACGGCGCAACATCGCGCTATCGGTCGCACCGTCGTCAAGCATGACAACGCAATCGAAACGTTCAATCAGCGTCGCAATCACTTCAGTTCCTACGCATTGTTTCATCGCGTTCCTCTATCCGCGCTAGAGTGCGGCTTCGAAATGGCCTTTCACCCGCCGGAATGCGAGCAAGCCAAGGTAGAACAGCACCGTTGACAACACGAACACATATGCCAGGCCGGTCGCGCCTGGACTTTGATGATGCACCAGCGGCTGCCGATACCCTTCGACCAGGATGTAGAAGGGATTGAACTGCGACACGAAGCGGATGATCCGTGGCATGGACTCGATCTGGTAGAAGATCGGTGTCCCGAACAGGAGCATGGTCAGCGCATTCGGAATCACGAAGGAAATATCGCGGATAAATACGGTCAGCGCCGACAGCCAGATACCAAGCGCCGCGACAAAATAAAACTGCAGGCAGATGACAAGCGGCACCCAGACGACATGCCAGGTTGGCACATTACCGTCGAAAATCATCAGGATAACGAGAAACACTATGCTGACCCCGAGTGGCACGATGCCGGTCGCCGCCGCCGCGATGGGCAATACCTCGGATTTGAACGCAAGGTTCTTGATCAGGCCACCGGCACCGACCACCGACATCGCCGAAGTCGAAATCGCCTCGGATGCCGCAATCCACGGGCCATAACCGCTGATCAGCCAGATCACATAAGCGAGCGTCGTGTCGGCACCGGGCAGCTTCGATTTGTAGACGAAACCGAACACGAATGTGAACAGCCCCAGCATGAACAGCGGATTGGCGATTGCCCACACCCCGCCTAATTTCGACCCGAGGTACTTGTCGCGCAAGTTCACGACAAGAAAGTTGAACGTCAACGCTACGTCGCGTTTGTTGAAACCAAACATGGGTTATCCAGAATCAGGAAATTGAGCGGGCGCGCACCCGGGACGGGTATAACAGCATCGGCTTACCCCCGGACGGAGGATTCAGTGAGTAAATCTCGAAGATCTTACACGAACTGGCTTTCGTATCCCCCCGATGGGACACGCTGACATCGAGCCGGTAGACGCTCGGGCCAAGCACGATTGATGCCATGCCGAAGGCCACCCGTATCTTTCCATCGCGATGATAATCGCGTGCGTCGACGGCGTAATCAAGCATGACCGATCCATCGAGCCGCGTGATCACGCAACGCACCCGGGTCGTATCGTCGCATTCGGCTACGGCGAAGATTGTCCGGAGGGAGGCAGTCTGCCCTGCCATCAGCAAGGTGCGATCGGCTTCGTCTTCATGCGTAGCATGCAACAACTCGACCCGCCAGCCCGGACCGGCCGAGAAATCCTGCATTTCGCGCTTGAAGCGCTCCAGCAACCGCGCTTCATCCTCACCGCGCACCGCATCGAGATAGGCCTTCGTCACCGTTTTCGACGGCCCGTCCATCACGATCTTTCCGCCATCGATCCAGATGCACCGATCGCACATGTCACTGATCGCTTTCATCGAGTGCGACACGATAATGACGATCTTGCCCGTATTGCAGATTTCCCGGATCTTGGCCGTGGCCTTCTTGCCGAATTGCGCATCGCCGGCGGAGAGCGCTTCGTCGATGATCAGTATCTCGGGCTCGATGCAGCTGATCATCGCGAACGCCAGGCGCGATTTCATGCCGGTCGAGTAGGTCCGCACGGGCAGGTCGATGAACTCGCCGAGTTCCGCAAATGCCACGATCTGGTCGATGACAGCGTCGATCTCAGCTCGGCTCTTGCCCTGGATCTCGCCGTCAATGTAGATATTGTCGCGTCCCGATGCGTGCTCGCGCAGCCCGAGCCCCAACGTCATAATGGCCGTCACCTTGCCATTGACTTCGACACTGCCCGACGTCGGATTCGACAATCCGGCAATCATGTGCAGCAGAGTCGACTTGCCCGCGCCGTTGCGGCCAATGATGCCGACCCGCTCGCCCTGCGTGATGTGCAGATCGACATGATCGACAGCGAGCTTGTACTCGCCTTCCGGCTTCGTGTCGTCTGCGCCGGCTCCCACCAGCATCCGTTCGAGCATCTCGCCCGACTCGGAGTGAGCAAGCCGATATGCCTTGGTCAATGCTTTCAGACTGATATGCAGATCCATGACGCCAGATTCACCAGATAGTCGCATCGACGGCGACATTGACTGCCGTGGCAGAGGGGGTTCCGTCCACTTCAAGTTTCCATCCATTACCCGTCGTCCACCCGCGCGCATCGAACGATTCGGCTGCGCCGACGGGACCTTCCTGGTACCGGTTCAATGCGACGTTCAGCGAGTATTCGCCGGCCACCAGCGGCAGGCTGTCGATCTCAAGCATGACCTCGTGACGGCCGACGGTCTCGGCAACAAGGACATTGCTCTCGAGCATGAGGACTTCCCACCCGGTGCCGATGCGCATCATCTCTATCGAGTAGACAAACGCCACCCGGGCGGGTTCGTCCACCTCGATTTCAAAGCGTAACGTTGCATCGCACCCCGACGTCGCCCGGAACTCCATGCCATTGGTCTCGGCGAAGCGCGCAACCCGGGCGCTGGGAACCGGCAAACCGAGATACTTGACCACCACCGCGTCGCTCGCGCCGCTGTCGACGATGCGGCCGCGCCGCAAGATATGCGAATCCTCGCACAGGCGCAGGATTGCGACCCAGTCGTGCGTGACCAGAATGCCTGATGCACCGTTGAGCAACAGCTTGCGCATTCGGGACCAACATTTCGCCTGGAAGTGTTCGTCGCCCACGGACAACAACTCGTCGATCAGGAAGACGTCGTACTCGATCGCCGTCGCCGTCGCGAAATACAGGCGCGCGGCCATCCCGGCCGAATACGTCAGAACGCGGCGGTCAAAATCAGCCCCGAGTTCAGAGAAGGCCTCAATGTCTTCCAGCAAAGCGGCATGACGGTCGCGAGGCACGCCCATCAGCATGAAGTAGCGATGCGCGTACTCACGGCCAGTCAGATGGGGATTGCCTGTACCCCCCATTTCAAACAGGCCGCACACAGAGCCTTCGACCGAAATCGTGCCGATCGTCGGCTGGTAGACCCCGCCCAGCACGCGCAACAGCGTGCTCTTGCCGGCGCCATTATGTCCAAGGATACCGACGATCCTGCCTTTCGGCACCGACAGAGAAACGTCGGTCAATGCGGTGAAGGACTTGCCAACCGTCGGCAGTCCGACCATCAGACGCCAGACGTTGCCCTCTCGCTGCAATGGGAACGTCTTGCCGACATTGCGACATGTTAACGCAACACTCCGTTCCTGCGGCTCTAGCATGTGGTCTCTCCCCTGAACTCGGCGTTGCCGCGTAACAAGCTTTGATAAACCCTGTCGAAATGGACGGCCCCACTGTCCGCGGAATGCCATTTCACCGCGAACGCCCGGCTACGACGGCCGATTTCAGCCCGCTTTTCCGGGTTATCGAGGAGATCCTTGAGCACGTCATAGACCGTTTCCGGGGTCGCACTGACGACCGGCAGTTCATCGACATACTCGGGTATCTCGTCGCGCATGCTCTCCAGCCATTCTGGCCGCACGAAGCACACGAAAGGCTTGCCCAGCATCAATGCCTCGCGGCCATTTGCGCCGAAAAAACCGTAGGTTAGCATGTCCAGAACGATGTCCGCCTGCGCCTGGTAGAAGCGGATCTCCGTGTTGGGAACGTTGGAATACGAGAGCAGTTCGATCGGGTACCCCTCCTGCTTCAGGCGCTCGATGAGCGGCAGGTAGACATGCGTCGACTTGATATTGACGCCATTCTCATCCGTCCGCGTATCGAGATTGCCGACTGCGTGATAGAGCTTGATCGTGCCTTCCGGGAATTTCAGGCGAAAACGCTCGGGGATCACCAGATCGGGACGCCAAACGTCCGGATCGAGGCAGAAGAAACCCGGTGTCTCATGTACCCTCGGATCCATATTGCAGTCAGCGCGGTTTCCGCCGAGCGTGCACTGGTAGTCCGACACGGAATTACGAAACTGGCCCCACGCGAGGTTGCCCTCGTCGCTACAAACGTCGGGACGATTGCGCCATGGACAAATCGCGCAGACGGAATGGGGCCCCCATTTGCTGAAGGCGGTTTGTGACACGCCATCGAGACAGCCGGTGTGCGAGTAGGCAACCTTCTTCCCCAACTTGCGCAAGAGCTCGATTTCGGAGTGGATGCCGAAGCGATCCCGGAAATAAGCCTGCAAGGGATAGCTGTACGCAATCCCGCCCTTGTTGGAAAAATGAAAAATATCGTAATCGAGAATCGAGCGCAAATAGAAAGCCAATTGATCCTGCACGTCGTCATCGGCCTTGAATCTGTAATCGTCACCGTGGTAATAGATTGCGGAAGATTCGTTAGTGTCCCAGTTGAGCACATCAGCTTTCCAGCCGAGCTTGCGTAGCGATCTGGAAAGGTACCAGGCGTGATAGTAGGAATGCCCCACGTAAAGAACTGCCTTACGTGGAAAACACTTCACTCGCAGTCGAAAAATTGGCCCAATGAGCCAATCGATCAAAATTCGATGGTGTTTACGAAAAAAATCACTCAAAAAAAGACGCTTCAACATCCTGTATTCCACATTTTCACAAACGCCGGCGCGCCATGCTTATCCATGCCATCCACAATCCTACTGGCTGTTACCCACACCAAGCATTCCCCGTACGCCCGCGACACCGCAATGCATCAATGCATCCATCGTCGATAACCCAGGCTGAAATGACGAAGCCTTGCCCTGCGAATATGTTGGGTGCTCGAAATTCTGATACACCAACTCGATGCCTGCAGCCCGGAATGCCTCATCATCCTGATAGCCGGATGCGCCTCCCCCGCAAAGATAAACGCTTGCGCCGACGGCTTCGCACATTTGAATCAACAAGGCCGTGGCACTGCCATCGACATGAAGCGAGGAGCCTCGGCGCAGTTTCCCAGCGTCCAACCCAAGCAGCGTGCAGGTACCCACAATCGCATTGATATTGTATTCCGCAATGTTATCCGTTTCGAACATCAGCAACCGCTCAATAGCCGGAAATACCTCAGCAAAATGCAATGTCTTGCCATATTGCATGACGATGGAGCGGCGCAGCTTCTCTCTCCACGCTGTTTCTTCAGAGCTGAACTGCGAATCCCGAATCAGTCGCGTACCGTGAAATTTCCGATCTATCGGAGCCGTCGCCCAATATGAGCCGCCACCAGACAAAAGTTTCACGCGATTTATCCAGGTCCCCGCCTTTTTGGGAAACTGCACATTGTCCATCAGCAAAAATACATCCGCTTTTGCGATCTTGTCGAAATAACCGAGCCAAGGAAAGAAATTTGGCTGGTGAATTGCGCATATAAGGCGGCGGTTATCGCGCATTGTATTTTCCCAATTTCAGATGTGCACTTTGATTATGATTGCTGTCCGTTCCAATGGCGTATTAGCCGATAGGCTCGCTTTGCGTCAGCAATCGAGCGCACCGGCCGGTACGCTCCCACCGTGACATATAGAGTGACCGACGCGTGATCTCACTTGTCATCGCTGCCAAGATTGCTCCGCCCAAATGCCGAGAGCTGCGTCTCATACAACCGCCGCACTGCTTTCGCACGGCCCTCGATGCAGCGCTCGACGCGCTGGTGGGGGCTCATCGGCGTGTCCGTCCACCACTCGGGGTGGGTAAGCACTTGCAGCCGCGCAGGGTTGGCGAGGATAACATCCTCAAGCCGCCGATGTCGCCAGTACCCGTTGGAATCGGAGCAGTAGTCGATTCCCTGCCGTAAACAGGCCGCGTAGGTATTGACCAGGCCTGCGTAACGCAATTGGTCATGGGCCAACGACCACGCGTCCGGATTATGGAAAGAGAACGCTCCAACCGGTACGTCGAAATGGTTTGACAACCAATCCGCCTCGACGCGCAGCTGTGACAGGAAGGTATCCTCCGAACCAGCGTCATGATAGTCGCAGTCGAAGTGCAAGCCGATATCGTGCCCCATCCGCGCGATGTCTCGAATCCGATCGCTGATCTCGCGTTCGAACACATTATAGAAGTGCGAATGGATCCACAAGAAGTAGGTCGCACGTACACCTTCTTCGTGTTCGATGGTTGCCAGCCGGTGCGCGGCGTGCACCGACATGTCGATGTCATGACGCCAGAGGACGAACGGCGGTTGCGCCAACGCCAGATCGTCACCATAGCCCTGAAAGACGTAGCGATCACGCGCTAGCCGCAGCAAGCGGCGATAGTTTTCGCGCGTGAAGTCGGCATAATCGTGTTGATCGGATGCACTCATTTCACGGACTCTGCCTCAAAGACGTCCGCCCAACCGACCGTCGGGATATCCACTCCAGCGTCGCGCAGTTGCGCTACGATCGCGTCCTGGAAGCTCCGGGTTGCAATGAACAGCCGGGCCGGTGGGCGTGAGACCAGTCCGGCGAAGTTCTCGATCGGCACAGGAACGCCGGGAAAGAACTGACCGGTCATGCGAGAGTTGTCGTCGAAAAAACGGAGTCGGGACAACACCGACGCATTGAGTGTAGACAGCAGATTCACCACGCGCCCGGGCACATAGAGTCCGATCTCGCCATCGGTACTGCTCAGCACATCCGTCATACGCGCGGCAGCCGCGCCTGCACGTTCGCGAAACTGCCGGAACAGCATAGCATCTGGCTTGTCGGCGACGGCTTCGACACCGTGTCCCAGGCGACAGCGACTGTACAGGCTGCCACCGAAGCCTGAGTTGGAGACTTCCGCGCCCAGGCCGGCACGCGCCAGCACGCCCGCCAGCGTATCTGCGGTGAAATAGCACCAGTGTTCGTGCAGCAGGCAGGAGATGTCTCCCCGGCGCAGATAGGGCTCGCAATCCGGGACGGCAATGTATGCCACGCCGTCCGTCGCCAATTGTGCGGCGACCTGCCGCATGAATTGCACCGGATCGACGATATGCTCGACTACACCATATGCGATGATCACGTCGAACTTCGCATCCACGTCTGGGTGCGGAAAGAATCCGTGGATAATCGGCACTCCATGGCGTTTTGCACCGTCTTGACCCTGTTCGCCAGGCTCGATGCCGGTCACCTCCGCACCCAGATCGCGCAAGCGCGACAGCAGATAACCCGTGCCACAGCCGATCTCGAGGATGCGCTTGCCAGCCAACGGGCCCTCGCCGCGCTCGATGAACGCCAGAAAATCGTCGGCATAGAAGCGGCCAATCCCTTCCGCCTCCATCATGCCGGATATCTCGGAGCCATGCAGATAACCAGCGCTCAGCGCTTGATCGACTTCCGGACGCCAGCGCTGGCGCACCAGCCCGTCGTCAGGATCAAATTCGAGTTCGAATGGCAGCTTGTCCGGCAACCCCTGCGCCGCGTTGGTGGGATTCGGTTGACACGTGTAAAAGAAAGGCAGCGAGCCCACTGCCCAGGACTCGACGCGGTTCATTGGCCCGCCTCCCGATTCCGGTCCAGCAGATTGTCTGGCATCAGCACTTCGGCCAGGCCGCGCACGACGCGGCCCGACCGATAAGGGAAACGCGGCGCGATCGATTCGCCGAGAACGTGCTTGCGGATCAGCACGTCCGGCTCGTTATAGCCGACCATCGCGCGCAGCGACGTGGTTCCCGAAAAACGCGGATTGATCTCGAAGACATACACTTTGCCGTTCGCATAACGGCACTGGATATTGACGGCACCGCGGCAACCAAGCGCAGTGGCCAGCCGCTCACACACGCCCGTGACTTCAGGGAATGGCCCAACCTCGCCCTGCGACACGCCACTGCTGATTGCCAGAATGTCACCCAAGGCGGGATTGCCAGTGCGGTTCTTTACGCGGATACGATTGCTCAGTCCAGAGAGGATCATGCGGCGCACCGCGATCGAGTTTAGCAGCGCACCGTCCATGTCACACAGAACGCCGACGGTGAACTCCGAATCCGTGTCACCGACGTACTCCTGGACGATGTATGTGCCGATCGTCTGGAACAGACATGTGCCCAGGAAATTCAGTTCCGCTCGATCCTGTGCGAGAAAAATATTGTTCGACCCGCCGCCGCCCACGGACGGCTTGAGCACCGCCGGGAAAAAGTCCACTTGCTCGAGGTCCGAGAGTTGCTCGATCGCGATCGTGCGCGGCACGTCGAAACCATTGTCGAGCAACCAGGCAGAAGTCGCCGCCTTGTCCATGCACAGATCGATCACGCTAGCGGGATTGATAGGCAGGAAGATACCCTGGCCGACAATCCGGTCACGCTGGGCACTCATCGCCTTCAGTTCGGGCTCGCTGCCGTGGAACAACGCCTTGACGTCATGCCGCGCGCAGATCTTCAGGACCTCGTCGATATAGCGCGGGTCGGTCGCCGGGGGCAGCAGGTAGGGTACGTCAACTTCCGCTAACCCCATGCTGTAGGGATTCATGTCGCCGCCGATCACGTAGAAAGGCGTCCGGGCCAGCCGAAGCGCCTTCAGGATCTGTTCCCCGTGACCGCCACCGCCGACGCCGGTGACCATGACTGCAATCTTTTCCATCGTTTACTCTTTGTCAGCTTGAATGCCGCGTGACCACACACTGTATATGGAAGAATGCAACTCCGGATAGCGACTGCGGAGTTGCGCCAGATCCACTTCGAGGCGGACCAGTTCGATGTTGCCGGCCGGCGCGTCAAAGACGGCAAACGATGGCCGCCCGATGTCGCGGGGCAACCCGCACGAACCGGTATTGCACACATGGACATCACCTACGCGCCGGACGAACGCGTGATGGGTATGGCCCATGAATACCGCGTCAAACGGCAACGACGCGAAACGCGAAAGGTCGGCGTCCGGGTAGACGTACTCGGTCAAAGGCTGCCATGGCGAACCGTGGACCATCAGGAGCCGCGTGGCGCCGATCGTTTCCGTGGCGTAGGGCAGCCACCCCTGAATCTTCCGCATTAACCCCGCCGGCATCCGACTGCGTTGCTCGGCGAGTCGATACACCTGATCCTTGGCATCCGGCAACGGCAGTTGCCCTAGCAGCATTGCCTCGTGATTCCCCATCAGGCACTCGGCACCGGCATCCTGCAGCCGTTCCGCACAAGCGGCGCCATCCGGAAAGTAGCCAAATACGTCGCCGAGACAGATGATGCGGTCGCACTGCCTGGCGGCGATTTCTGCCAGGCAAGCTTCGAGCACGGGCAGGTTGCCGTGAATGTCAGAAATGATCGCGAGACGCATGTTTCTCCTCCCGCAACGACCGAGCCCAGTCGGCGATGCCCGTTTCGAGCGAAATCACCGGACTCCAGCCCAGTTGCGTACCTGCTTGCGCCAGGTCAAACCGCGCACGCACACCATCCTGCGGGTCTGGCTGATCGGTGCCGCAGACTTCGACAGCCCCATTGGACACGACGCGGCTGACGAGCAACGCGAGCTCCCTCATCGTGACCGGTCGCCCGCCCGACGCGTTGAAGACACCCGTCACGTCACCGCGCGCCACCGCATGCAGGATCAGCGCGGCGAGATCGTCGACGTGCAGGAAGTCCTGCTCACGCGTCCCGCTGCCAAAAAATCCGATGGCCTGCCCCGCAATCGCACGCTCGATGAAGATGCGCATGACGGTTCGGGAACGCTGTCCCACGCCATAGGGAGCGCAGATCCGTAGTATCGCATTTGACGGGACATGAGCCATGATCTCCCGCTCGGCCCAAACCTTCTCCGCGATGTAGCCTTCGTGAGGCGCCAGTTCGTGTGCCTCGCCTACTGGCGTGGCTTCGAGCAACGATCCATAGACCGCCGTCCCTGAGCAGTATACAAGCCGCACACCATGCGCTGCACAGAACTCGATGGCCGAGTGGTCGATCGCGCGATTGACTTCCGCCACGCGCTGCGAGTCATGTCCCTCGAAAGCCGTCGGCAGGGATGCCGCACAGTGCACGAGCGTGGACACCGGAAGAAGCGCCCGCAAGCCGTCAACAGCGTGCGGCGTGCTCAGATCCAGGACGACCTGCTGTCCCGCCGTACAAGGCAACGCAGCCGGTACGCGCACGACGTCCACGACCTCATAACCCTGCCGGCGCAGTGCCGCTGAGGCATGCGCACCGATCAACCCAGCTGCCCCGGTGACGACAATGCGCTCCGTCATGACGCCACCTGCACATGGCCACCGGCGCCGGCGTCGAGGAATTGTTCGAGCCAGGCATCGACGTTCAACAACGACCAGATCAACAGGCGCCGGTTTTTCTCGCCAGACAGATGTTCATTTACCAATTTATGAACGGCGCCGGGATCCATGACTTCGTAAATCCGGGCATCGTCGCGGAGCAGCTTGCGCTTTACGAAGTCAATGCTCTCGCCCTTGAACCAGCTCGCGTCTGGCGCGGAAAAGCCTTGCTTGGCCGCCTTGACCACGTCCGCGGGAATATGCCGCTGCATGGCGTCACGCAGGATCTGCTTGCCGTCGTGCGTGCGTTCAAAGTAAATCTGGCTCTTCTGGCCTGGCTCGTTCTCGTTGAGCTTGACGACGTCAGCAAGGTTGTTCAACTTCAAGTGCACGGGACAACGCATCGCGAAGTCCACCAGATCGTTATCGAGAAATGGCACGCGCGATTCCAGTCCGTGCGCCATGCTCAGTTTGTCCTCGACTACCAGCAATCCATGCAGGAAGGTCTTCGCCTCGAAATACAGGGAGTGATTGATGTAATCTTCCGGCGAATACAATTGGTCGGCATGGTGCTTGAACACGCCGGCGAAGATGTCGCGCGTCCAGACATGCTCGACGTCGCGCCAGATCGGCGCAAACACGCTCTTCAATGCGGAATTCGGAATCAGCCGCTGCCAGAACTGGTAATACTTGTCGACGTAATGCTCGAAGTCGTCGTTAACGACGGCCCGGTAGTAGCGCCAGGGATACCCTCCGAAAAGCTCGTCGCCGGCGGCGCCGGACAATACGACTTTGACGAACTTTGACGCCAGCTTCGCCGCATAATAATTCGGATAGCTTTGCCCGACGCGCGGCTCCTCGAGGTGCCACGCGAGTTTCGGCAGCACACGTTCCATGTCGCCCGCCTTCAGCACCATCTCGTAGTGCTCGGTGCGGAAATGGTACGACATGTACTCAGCCTTGCTGCGCTCGTCGAAAGCCAGCTCGATCCCTGAGGCGGAGTTCAGGTCGAAGCCGCAAGTGAAGGTCTTGATGTACGGATACGACTGCGCGGCGATCGCGGTAATGGAACCTGAGTCCATGCCGCCACTCAGGTAGCTGCCGAGTTCGACGTCAGTGACCAGTTGCCGATTGACCGCCTGACGGAAAAGGCGGTCCAGCTCCTCCCTGTACTCCTCGTCGCGCAGCGGCCGCTCTGGTTCGCGGAAATCGAAATCCCAGTACTGCGTGAGCCGCAGCGCCGGACGCAAAGCGCCAAGGTCGAGCACCCCATAGTAGCCGGCGGGCAGGATGTTGATATCCTGGAGCAGCGTACCGCTCGAGAAGATGTTCTGGAACGTGAAATACTCGAGCAATGCCGGCTTGTCGAGCACGCGACGGAATCCCGGCAGGGCAAGAATGGCCTTCTGCTCCGAGCCGAAGGAAAAGGTACCGCCCTGTGTAGCGTAGTAAAGCGGCTTCACGCCATAGCGGTCACGCGCCAGCAGCAGCGTTCGTGCCTGCCGGTCCCACAGCGCGAACGCGAACATGCCATTGAACCGTGCGAGCGCCTTGTCCACGCCCCATGTCGTCACCGCTGCCAGCAGCACCTCGGTGTCACTGCGGGAGCGAAACCGGACGCCCTGCTTCTCCAGCTCGACGCGCAATTCGCGGTAATTATAGAGCTCACCGTTGTATGTCACGACGTACCGTGCGTCCATTGACACCATTGGCTGATGGCCGCCCGGCGACAGGTCGATGATTGCCAGGCGCCGATGCCCCAGGCCAACATTGCCCTCGACCCAAAACCCTTCGCCGTCCGGCCCGCGGTGCGCGATCGCATCCGCCATGCCCTTGAGGACGTCAAGAGGCACGGCCTTGCCGTCAATGTGGATCAAGCCTGTAATACCGCACATACTGTCGGGTAGCGCGCCTCGTTCGGGCGCCTCTGTGTCGCCGGTCGGGTCAACCGGCACCTTCATAGTGGAGACCGCGCCCGTCTGGCGACGGGCGCGGCGCAATCAATGACGCAAACTCAGCGATTCAAAMCAAGAATCGCGTCGACGACGTAATGGTAGTCGTCAGCGGTCATTCGGTTGTGCAGGGGGATCGCCATCGTCTGGTCGTTACAGTCGCGTGCCGCCGGAAAATCCTCCGGACTGTAGCCAAAGCGGTCCCGATAGTAGTTCAGCATATGGACCGCGTGCGTGCCGGGGCGCGTGGCGATGCCCAAGGCCTGCAAGCGCTGCATGATCTCGTTGCGCGGCAACGGCGCGCGCTCGGCATCGACCCACGTGACATAGGATTGCCATCCATGGCGCGCACCGGCCGGTGCCTGCGGCAAGCGCAGCCACTCGACGCCAGCCAACTCCGTGCGGTAGAACTCGGCCCAGCGCGCGCGCTCGTCGATGAACGCGTCAAGCTTGCCGAGCTGCACCACGCCGACAGCGCCTTGCAGGTCTGTCATCCGATAGTTGTAGCCCAACATGTCGAAATCAGGCAGCAGCCACGGCCGCGGGCCATGGTGACGCTGTTCTTCCGAGATCGCGGCGCCATGGTTGCGCATCTGGTTCATGCGCTCTGCCAACTCCCCGTCCTGCGTCGTCACCATGCCGCCTTCGCCGGTGGTGACCGACTTGCGGGGATGGAACGAGAACACGCCGATCGTGCCGAGACTGCCAGCCGGGCGCCCGGCCCAGGCGGCGCCTGCGGCACAGGCCGCATCCTCGACAATCGCCACGGATGCGGGCAGCACCGCGCGCAGTGCGTCGATATCCGCACACAAACCGAACAGGTGGACCGCGATCACCGCGCGCGTGCGCGCTGTCACCTTGGTCGCAACCGCCGCGATGTCGAGATTGAAGTTCTCGCGGCTCACGTCGACGAATACCGGCGTGGCACCGCAATACAGGACGGCATTGGCCGTGGCGACCCACGTGAAGGCGGGGACGATGACCTCGTCACCCGGCCCGATACCGAGCCCGGCCAGCGCGAGATGCAAGCCGGTCGTGCACGACGTGACGGCGAGCGCGTGCGCCACCTGGTGACGCTCGGCGAACAGCTTCTCGAACGCCGCGACTTTGGGACCCTGCGTCAGCCAGCCGCTCATCAGCGGTTCGCGAACGGCCTGCCACTCTTCTTCGCCGGTGCTCGGCAGCGAAATGGCGATGTTGCGAACCGGCTTGTTTGCGCTCACTCTTCACCCCCGTGCTGCGCACGCCAATCGATCAGTCTTTGCAACCCTTCGCGCAGGTCGTACTTGAAGGTGAAGTCCAGGTCGTGCGCGGCCTTCTTGGGACAGCCGATGCGGTTCTGCACCATGCGGCGCGCATCGTCCGCGCTGTACGGCCGGTACTCGACCTTCAGCGACGACTGGCGCATCTCGAGAATCGTGTCGCACAGTTCCTTGATGGAGGTCTGGACGCCCGTGCCGACGTTGTAGAACTCGTCGGTCACCTCGGCTTCCAGGGCCAGCACATTGCAGCGCGCGACATCCTCGACGTAGATGAAATCGTAGGCTTGCGTGCCGTCGCCATTGATGACCGGCGGCTCGTTCGCGTCGATCTTGTTGAGCATGATCGGGATCACGCCGGTGTAGGCCGCGGTCTGGTCCTGGTGCGGGCCGTACACGTTCATGTACCGCATGCCGACGTAGCTCAGCCCGTAGCGATCGTGGAACGCATGACACATGGCTTCGCCGGCGATCTTGCTCGCGCCATAGAAGTTCCGATTGTTGAACGGGTGCTCTTCCGTCATCGGCACTTCGACAGCATCGCCGTATACCGATGCCGAGGAGGAATACACGAGGCGCTTAATGTTGTTCTTCACGCACGCTTCGAGCACATTGAACGTACCCTCGATGTTCACGTGGAACGCAGTGCGCGGGAAATCCTTGCAATGCAGCAGCCACATGGCCGCCAGGTGAATCACGCCGTCCATGCCCTGCATGGCGTCGTTCAGAAGGTCGATGTCACGAATATCACCGCCGTTCGGATAGAGGCGACAACGCGGATCCGCAAGATATTCGGCAATATTGCTCTGTTTTCCACGCGCAAAATTGTCATAGATGACAACCTCTGCGACATCGTGTTTCAGCAATTCGGCAACGACAAAGCTGCCGATGAAACCGGCACCGCCCACGACCAGGATTTTCGAACCTGAAAGCTTCATGAAATCTGCCTCAAGGCATGAATCAGAAAGGCATGATCTTAACAGAAACGACGGGCCGCCTGAGCCGACGCCCCCTCTCCACGAGGCGCAGCCGTCATTCGCGGCGCCGCGGCTGGCGTCGCAACGGTCAAACCCTTAGAATGTCGCGAGTATCTCTCTTCTGAATCTAACAGGCCAACATGCTGCGCGGTGAACGTGTCGAACTGACGGAAATACGTCCGGAGGACAAGGAGGCGCTTTTCCGCTGGATCAACGACGCGGAGACAGTGCGCTTCAATGCGACCTACCGCCCCGTGGACTGGGAGAGCCACTGCCGGTGGTTCGACGAACTTGGGCGCTCGCCGTCCCGGGTCATCTTCGCCATTCGCCTGCGCGACCGGCCCGCGATCATCGGCACAGTGCAGTTGATCGACATTCACCCCGTGCACCGTTCGGCTGAGCTCATTATCCGGATCGGCGCCGAAGCCGATCGCGGCCAGGGCCTCGGGACCGAGGCGGTGAAGGTCGCCACGGCGTTCGCGCTCGATGACCTGAACCTGGTGCGCGTATGGCTGCGCGTGTTCGCGACCAACGCGCGCGCGGTCGCCGCGTACAGAAAGGCCGGCCTGACCGAGGAAGGCACGATGCGCAAGGCGGTCTTCAGCCAGGGCCAATGGCTCGACGAAATCATCATGGCCGTGATTCGATAGCAGCCCCCCGCGTTCGCCATACAGAATACCGATTCTGCCATCGCCAGCCGGTGCGAACACCGGGATCGCGCCTGCCGCCCTACCCCCATTTCCCGCATGAGTTGTCACGACATGCTCGTTACCGTTGTCTGTTTGTCTGTATTTCCACTTTCCCGGAGCTGACCGTATGAAAATCGTCACCGTTGTCGGCGCCCGCCCCCAGTTCATCAAGGCCGCCGCCCTGTCGCGCGCCATTCGCGACGTCGCGCACGACCGCCTTCAGGAGGTGCTCGTCCACACCGGCCAGCACTACGACAACAATATGTCGAAGGTTTTCTTCGACGAGCTTGACATCCCGCCGCCGGACCATCATCTCGAGATCTCCGGTGGCCAGCACGGTGCGATGACCGGCCGCATGCTCGAAGCCGTCGAAAGCGTACTGCTGCGCGAGCGGCCAGACTGGCTGCTGATCTATGGCGACACCAACTCCACGCTCGCCGGCGCGCTGGCGGCTGCCAAGTTGCACATCCCGGTCGCACACGTCGAGGCAGGTCTGCGCTCGTTCAATATGCGCATGCCCGAGGAAGTCAACCGTGTCCTCGCCGACCGTGTTTCCAGGCTGCTTTTTTGCCCGACCGACACGGCCGTGCGGAACCTGGCTGCGGAGGGCGTGCGCGCGGGCGTGCACAACGTCGGCGACGTCATGTATGACGTCGCGCTCTATAGCCGCGAGCGTGCACGGCTGGAAAGCCACATTCTGGCGACGCTGGGCCTGACCGCCGGCGAATACGCGCTGGCCACCTGCCATCGGGCGGAGAATACCGACTCGCCCGCCCGGCTCGGCGCCATTCTCGGCGGGCTGGCCGCCGTCGCGCGGACCCTGCCCGTCGTGCTGCCGTTGCATCCGCGCACGCGCAAGCTGATTGCCGAGCACGGGCTGGCCCACCATCTTGCGGCATTGACCGTCACCGACCCGCTGCCCTTCCTGGACATGGTGGCCCTCGAACAGGCCGCGCGCCTGATCCTGACCGATTCCGGCGGTGTGCAGAAGGAGGCGTTTTTCTATGGCGTGCCCTGCATCACCATGCGCGACGAAACGGAGTGGGTGGAAACCGTGGAACTCGGCTGGAACACGCTGACCGGCGCCTCGCACGACGCGATCGTCGCGGCGGCCGACGCTGCAATGACACGGCCGCCAGCGCCGACCGAGGTCGCACCCTATGGGCGCGGATGTGCTGCGCAAGACATCCTGGCGCATCTGCTGCAAACGAGCGCCTGACTATACATTTGTGCTTCGGGCGGGGCTCAGCCGCCCTCTCCAGCCCCGCGACCGGGCTCAGGCCCGGTTCGCCTCGACGGCCAGCGGATTCACCGTCATGCCGGCCGTTTCCTTGCCGCCGACGTCCATGCGCAAGGCCACGCCCATCAACAGGGCCCGGAGACTGTCGGCGCTACGCGCATCGATGCCCGCCCGCAGGCGCGCGAGCATCATGCGCAATTGCTCGGCCGTCAGGCACGGCTCGTCCGCCTTCATGATCTTCGGGTGATCCGTGGCGCTGGAGTTCGCGCTCGCGATCAACAGTTCTTCGTAAAGCTTCTCGCCAGGGCGCAAGCCCGTAATGGCAATCTCGATATCACCGTCGGGGTTGCGCTCGTCGAGCACCGAATGACCGGCCAGGCGGATCATGTTGCGGGCCAGGTCCAGGATCTTCACCGGCTCACCCATGTCGAGCAGGAACACTTCTCCCCCTTGCGCCAGGCTGCCCGCCTGGATCACGAGTTCGACCGCTTCGTGGATCGACATGAAATAGCGCGTCACTTCCTCGTGGGTTAGCGTAACCGGCCCGCCCTTCGCAATCTGCTCCTGGAACAGCGGGATCACCGAGCCACTCGAACCCAGCACATTGCCAAAACGCACGGCACAAAAACGCTGTCCGGTCTGCTCGTCACTCGCCCGTCGTGCGAATTCCTGCACGATCAATTCAGCGCAACGCTTGGTGGCACCCATGACGTTGGTCGGCCGCACCGCCTTGTCCGTCGAGATCAGGACGAAGGTCTCGACGCCCGCGTCGAACGCGGCCTCCGCCACGGCAAGCGTACCGAGTACGTTGTTGCGCGCTCCCTCGACCACATTCGCCTCGACCAGCGGCACGTGCTTGTGCGCGGCGGCGTGATAGATCGTCTCGATGCCGTGCTCGCTGATCAGCGCCTCGACCAGTGCGCGGTCCTCGACAGACCCGAGGCACGGCACGAGCGTACAGTCGGTCTGCTGGCTGATGTGGCGCTCCACCTGATAGAGCGTATGTTCGCATGCATCAAGCAATATCAGTGATTCCGGTGCCTGCGCGATGATCTGGTGACAGAGTTCAGAACCGATCGATCCGCCGGCGCCGGTCACCAGGACCCGCTTGCCCGTGATGCAGCGTCCCAGCAGTGTGCGATCGGCCCCCACCGGGTCACGCCCGAGCAGGTCGCTGATGCTGACTTCACGGACCATATTGACCAGATGCCGGCCGTTGGCAATGTCGACGACCGCCGGCAGGATGCGCACCCGTACCGGGAAGGTCTCCAGGAATGCAACCACCTCGTGGCGTCGCGCGTTCGAGGCGTTTGGCAACGTGACGATGACATCGCGGATATCGAATTGCTCGATCAGCTTCGGCAAGGCTTGCGGCGAGTAGACCCGCAGACCGCCGACATCCGTGCCCTGCAGCCCGGCTGCGTCGTCGATAAAGCCCGCCGGAAAGAAATCGCGCCCCTGCCCGAGCGACGCCGCCAACTGGCGGCCAGCATCACCGGCACCGTAAATCAATACCTGACGGCCCTTGAAACGTTCACGCACGGGGACCCATAGCAGCCAGCGAGCAAGGAACCGGCTGCCGCCGATGGTGAGCGTACCGAACATCCAGAACAGCAGCGGGACCGAACGCGGCATCCCCGTGTGGCCGGTCATTTCGGTCAGGAACGCCAACGCCGTCCAGAGCATGGTAGCGAACGTCATTGCCCGCACGGTCGCCCACATGGCGTACTCGCCCATATAGCGAATGACCGACCGGTACATGCCGCATTTGACGAAAACCGGCAAGGCCAGCACCGGCGCGGCGAGCAACAGCAGCATCTGCTGCGGGGTCGGCACGTACCACTGGCTCAAACGCAATGCGTAAGCCGCCCAGCCTGCGAACAACAGCAACACCACGTCGAACAGGATCATGATGGCCTGCTTGGTCGAGCGCGGCGCAGCCAATAGCCGATGTAGCGGCATCTTTCGTATTTCTATCACACTAGTGTCTCTTTAATAACTCGCCCTGCCTCGCCCAACGCCTGCTGGCGAGCCCTGGGGACGATGCCCGCCGCCAGGCGGGCCATCGGCGCGAACGTTTTAGCAGTCAGCGCCCTGCAATTCAGCCGCACCGGCCTTGTTGGCCACCGCCAGCGCCGCCAACGGAGTATAGGCAATGAGCAATCCAAGGGCGCCATCCAGCACCCCGGCGGCAACCGCCCACGCAAGCGGACCGCACCAGCAAGCGGTCAACACTGCGCACACCACCGTCACGGGCCGATGGCCGCCAAACCTGCGCGAGGCATATTGGTACGCATGGCTACGATGCGCCACGTGGGGACGTTGACCGCGAATCACCCGGCGAAAGAGGGTGATTGTGGCATCCACCACGAACACGCCGGGCAGGATCAGCATAACCCACAGGAACATCGGCGCGACCTTGGCCGCCAGAATAGGCGCGATGCCGAATGCGAACCCCAGGAAGCCGCTGCCGGCATCGCCCATGAAGATCTTCGCGGGCGGCCAGTTCCACGCCAGGAAGCCAGCCGCGGCCGCCGCCACGCCGAACAGCCAGAGCGCCTCGGCGCGCATGCCTGTGACCGGCAGCAACAGCACCGCGCCGATGGCACCCGTCAACACCGCCTCGCTGCCGGCAAGTCCGTCGATACCGTCCATGAAGTTGAACAGGTTGAGCATCCACACGACTACCAGCACTGCCAGCGAATGACCGGCCCAGCCCAAGGCCAGCACGTGTCCGAAAACCACGATTTCAGGCAGCCCGCCTGTCAGCGCCACCGCGGCGATCGCCGCCGCGAAATGGCCGGCCAGGCGCCAGCCGGCGGGCACGTGACCGTGATCGTCGAGAAAGCCGAGCAGGGCCACCAGGCCGCCGCAGGCCCCGAAGATCACGGCCTGCGGCACGCTGGCCAGGCCGAACTGCGGCGCGACCAGCGCCAGCGCGATCATGGCCACGACGATCCCCATCCCGCCGCCGCGTGGCGTCGGCACCATGTGGGAACTGCGCGCGTTGGGCACATCGAGCAATTGCCTCGATAGTGCATAGCGCCGCACGGCGCCCGTCACGCCAAGCGAAATCACGTAGGCGGCAGCCAGTGCCAGGATCGCAATCACTTGGCGACCTCCTCAAGGGTATCGAGTATCTGCTGTGCCTGCCGCGCGGCATCCTGGTGGGTGAGGCACCATGCGTGTCCCCGCTCGCCCAGCGCCGCGAGTGCATCGGCCGGCAACGCCATCAGGCGCTCGATGCCGGCCGCCACGGCGATTGCGTCCTCGGCGGCACACGAGATGCCGCAGCCCGACGCCTCGACCCCGTTGCCGGGATCACCGACTGCATAGACGATCGGCTTGCGGGCCATCATATAGTCGTTCAGCTTGGTAAAGCTCGCACCGTACTGGTACAGCGGCGAAGCCAGTGCGCCGGCATACGCCACGTCGATACGCGCAAGGAAATCGGGAACCTGCGTGCGCCGCACGGGCGGCAGCCAATGCAGCCGGTCCTGCACGCCGAGCCGTGCCGCCCGCGCCTGCAGCGCATCGCGCTCGGGGCCTTCGCCCACGATCACGAGGTGCACATGTTCGAGCGCAGCCAACGCATCCACCGCCACGTGCATCGCGTTGGCAACCCCCACGGCGCCCGCGTAGCCAAGCAGAAACGCACCATCGGCGCGCAGCCGTGCAAGTCGCTCCGCGTGCGGCGCGGGCAACGGCTCGGTGCAGAGTTCTTCCGCCAATACACCGTTGCCCAGCGGCAGAAAACGTCCGGGCCGCAGGCCGCGCGATATCAGGTACGCCTCGGCATTGCGCGGCACCGCTGTGACAAGGTCGGTGGCGCTGCACGCTGCCGCTTCCGCGGCGCTGACGAGGCGAATGAACGGATGCCGCGGCGACGTGCCGCCCAGCAGGATCAGCGTCAAGGGCCACAGGTCGCGAATATCGACAATCAGCGGCGCGCGCCACTGACGTGCGATGCGGCGCACCGGATAGATTGCAAACGGCTGCGGCACGGAGAGCACGACGAGATCGTACGGCTCGCGCAACACAGGATGCCGTCCATATAAGCGCGCAGTAAACCGGAACATGCTCAGCACGCGACCGAGCAGGCTCTTTGGATTGTATTCAGGGGTGCGCAACCAAAGATAACGGATGCCGTCGATCGTCTCGACCGCTGCGCGCCCCGCCACAACCGGCTGTTCCCGGCGGGTATGCGAATACGATGCCGCCGCGATGGTCACCTCGTGCCCGGCCTTGACCCATTCGCGGGCGTGCACGTAGTTGCGGAACACCATGCCATGCCGGGCGCTGCCAGCGTATTGCGACACGATCAGAATGCGCCTGCGTTGTGGAGAAGCACTCATGCCGGGCGTGCCTCGCAAGCGGGAGCCAGTTCCCGGTAGAGTGCGACCAGACGACTGGCCTCGACGGCCCAGTTGAAGTGCTGTTCCACGGCGCGACGGCCATTCGCGCCATATTGGGTGGCCATGCCGCGATTGTCGAGCAGGCCGGAGATGGCGCGGGCAATCGCTTCGGGCGCTTCGGGTGTCACGCACACGCCGCATTGGTTGGCTTCGACGATTCCGCGCCAAAGCGGAAAATCGGAGGCGATCACGGGTATGCCACTCGCCATGTATTCGAACATCTTGACGGGCAAGGCGTCCATGTAGCTCGCCACGGGTTTGAGCACAACCAGTCCCGCGCTCGATTCGGCCAGCACGCGGCCGATCTCGGCACGGCCGACGTAACCGTGGTAACGCACTTTCGACCAGCCAGGCAATGCGCGCAGCTCGGCTTCGAACGCCGGGTCGGAAAAATCGCCGCACAAGGCCAACTCGACGCCGGCCACTGCATCGATCGCCAACACCAGTTCGCGCAGCCCACGCACGGGTGCAAGCCCACCGACGTAGCACACCTGCCGGCGCGGCAGCACGTCGGGCGCTGCGGGCACGAGCTCCTCCAGCCGCGGGAAATTGCACACTGCGATGCTGCGCGCGCCGATGCGCGCGAACCGGTCGCGGATGTGCGGTGTCGCCGCAACGACAGCGCTCATGCGCCGGGCTGCCACATTCTCGACGACCTCGAAAAACCCTGCCGCAAGACGCCGCAGGCGCGACGGGATCCAGGCCTTGGTCATGATGTCGCGCGGCAAGTCTTCGTGCACGTCATAGACAACGCAGGCACCGCACAGCCGCAAGAACCAGACCCAGGGCAGCAGTTCCGGATCGTGGAAATGGTAGATATCCGCGCGCAGACGCCGGCCGGTGCGAAAGACCCGCCAGGTCGTGCCGAGCATGCGCGCCAGGCGGCCACCACGCGGCCCCGGCACACCGTGGACATGGACACCGTCGCAGGTCTTCGAGTCGGTATTGGCGGCGACGAGATGCACGTCGTACCCGGCCGCCGCAAGGGACTTCGCCTGCTTGTGGAAGATACGCGTGTCATCCCACGGGTGGGCCGACGTCAGGTGGCAAACCCGCGTCATGCGACCACGCCGAAGGTGTCTTCCCAAAGGGCAACGCTGTACAGGCGCCAGCGGGAACGCAGGTCCATGCCGGCGAAAGCAGCCTCGATCTTGCCTGGTTCGCACAATTTCGCCAGCAACCTGGAACGCTTGATAGCGGCCAGCATCTGCGGCGCGTGGCGCGGCAGCCAAAGATCCTCGGGCGCCTCGAATCCGAACTTGTTCTTGCGCCAGGTCACCGATTCGGGCAAGCGGTCAGCCATGCCACGGCGCAGCACCCACTTCGACCAGCCACCGCGAATCTTGTGTTCGGCGCGAATCGCGAGCGCCGCCTCGACCGCCCTGTAGTCCAGAAACGGCAGTCGCGTCTCGATGCTGTGCGCCATCGAATTCTTGTCCTCGTAGCGCAGCAGAATCGGGAGGTTTGTGCTCGTCATTTCGAGATTCTGCAGCTTGAACTCGTCGAGGCATGCCTTGGCATAGGCGGTCAGGTGCGCCGGCCGCACCGGCATGTTGCGCACGTAGCTGTGGCGCCACCGGTAGAACGCATAGCGCGCGGGTGCCGACAGCCCCCCAACCAGGAACTTGGCCATGTTGAGAAAGCCTAGCTTGGCATTATTGCGGCGTGCCTGCGACACGGCGCCCCAAGCCGCCCACGGGCCGCGCTCGCGCCATACCGTGGCGACGTGCGCCGCATAATATTTCTCGTAGCCCAGCAGGGTTTCGTCGCCGCCCTGTCCATCGAGCAGCACGGTCAGGCCATGCGCGCGCGCCGCCCGCATGACGAACCACTGCATGTTGATCGACGGGCCGGCGTAAGGCTCCTCCTGTGCGCGCACGACCTCGGGCAAGGTGGTCACGAAGTCTTCGTACGTGGGACGCAACGGCACCCATTCCAGATCAGCGCGTTCGGCCACAGCCTGCGCAAATGCCGATTCGTCGGAACGCTTCGACTCGCTCACTGCCGTGATGCCTACGAAACGGCCCGCGGCACCGCTCGGCGTGTAGCGGGCGGCCGCCAGGGTGGCCACGCTCGAGCTATCGAGACCGCCGCTCAGGCACGTTCCAACCGGGACATCGGAGCGCAGGCGCAACTTGACCGCGTCGTCGAGCAGAGCCGTATAGTCCCGCGCTGCCGTCTCGGCGTCGAGGGCTTGCCAATTGGCCCGCCGGGGAATTGTGTAGTAACGCTCAATCCGGTACGTGTCGGACGCCAGGTCGTAGACGAGATTGCTGCCCGCGGGCAGTTTGCGCACACCCTCGAAGAACGTCTCGTCCTCGTGATCGGCGAACCCCGTGACAATGAAATCGAGCACGATCCTGTCGTTGGCGCAAACCGTGGCACCCTCCAGCAGCTGGCGGATTTCCGAGCCAAAGACAAAGGCATGGCCGTCTTCGCGAAAATAGAATGGCTTGACGCCAAACCGGTCGCGCGAGCAGAACACGATGTTGCGGCGTCGATCGAGCAAGGCGAACGCCCACATGCCGTTGAAACGTTCGACACAGGCCGGCCCCCACGCCTCGTAGGCTGCCAGGATGACCTCGGTGTCCGAACCCGAGCGGAACTGATGACCAAGCGCGGCGAGTTCCTCGCGCAACTCGATGTAGTTGTAGACTTCGCCGTTATAGGTGATGACGCAATCCCCTGAATGGGAATGCATCGGCTGTTTGCCTTCGTCGCTGAGGTCGAGGATGGCCAGCCGCCGATGGCCGAAAGCCACCTTGCCGAATCCCTCCGTTGCGCCGCCATCCGGCCCCCGGTGCAAGACCGCCGCCAACATCCGGTCGATCCGCGCCAGGTCCGCATTGGCCTCGTCACGACGAATGATGCCCGCGATGCCGCACATAATGAGTTACCTCCAGTTGAGCCACTCGCCGGTGCGAGCAAACAGCGTCGCCAGCGACCGTATCAGGCTACAGCGGCCCCACAGCGCGGCGTCGAGGATCGAAGGCAGTGCGCGAAGCAGCCGCCCCAGGCAGCGGGAATTCGCGAAGGGCGGGCAACGTTGTGCCCTTGAGCGGCAGTGCCAGGCATCGTGGCATGGGGCTCATCGCAATGTGCCCTTGACGGACGTCGGCCGCAGAGCGATCGTCGGGTCACCGCGGACAAGGCTGCCCGCGCCCACGGTGCCGAACGTATCGTGACACTACACTGCTGCAGCTTCCGCAAGACGATCAACGATCAACTGCTGCGTTTGCGCATCGAGATACGGATGCATCGGCAGGCTGAAGACGCGCGATGCGGCCTGCTCCGAGTGGCGCAGCGAGCCGACGATGCGGCACGTGTCCTTGTAGGCCGGCTGGAAGTGCAACGGCACGGGGTAATGCAAAGCCGTCGGCACGGCGAGCGTCTTCAGCCGCTCGAGCAGCGCTTCGCGGTTGTCGGCCTGTACGGTGAACTGGCCCCACACCGAGTCGCGATCCGGGCCGACCTTCGGCGCGTCGACGCCGTCGACCGATGCCAGCAGCTCGATATAGCGCTGGCCGATTTCGATGCGCCGGGCAGTCTCCCACTCGAATTTTTCGAGCTTGCCAAGCAACACGGCGCATTGCAGCGTGTCCATGCGGCCGCCGACGCCCACGCGCGTGTGATAGTAGCGACGCTCCTGTCCGTGCACGCGGATTTCCCGCATGGCTTTGGCCAGCGCGGCATCGCTCGTGAAAATCGCACCGCCGTCGCCATAGCACCCGAGCGGCTTGCTCGGGAAGAAGCTCGTACAACCGATCGTGGACAGGTTGCAACTCTTGCGGCCTTTGTAACTCGCACCGAAGCTCTGCGCGGCATCCTCGATCACCGGGATGTTGCCGTGGCGCGCGGCGATGGCATTGATCTCGTCCATGTCCGCGACCTGACCGTACAGAGAGACGGGCATGATTGCGCGCGTCTTGTCAGTGATAGCCGCTTCGATCAGGGACGGATCCAGGTTGCAGGTGTCCGGATCGATATCGATGAATACCGGCGTCGCGCCGACCAGCGCGATGACTTCGGCGGTGGCCGCAAACGTGAAGGGCGTCGTGATGACTTCGTCGCCAGCCTTCACGCCGAGCGCCATCAGCGCGATCAGCAAGGCCTCGGTCCCCGACGCCACCGTGACGCAGTGCGTCGCGCCGGTGTAGGCCTCGAGCTTCTCCTCGAGCTGCTTGACCTCCGGCCCCATGATGTACTGGCCGTGATCGAGCACAGCCTGGATGCGCGCGTCGATCGTCGTCTTAAGATCGGCGTACTGGGATTTCAGGTCAATAAATGGAATCGAGGGAGTAGACATTGTTATTGCGCAGTGCAGGAGGTTGCATCAATTCGATAGGTAGCGCCGCATTCGCAATGCACGGCGCCCTGGCCCTTCAACTGAACGCCGCACTTGCACATCCACCCTACGCGGCGCGCGGGCACGCCGAGCATCAATGCATGAGCCGACACGTCCCGGTTAACGACCGCGCCTGCACCGACGAACGCGAATTCACCGACGGTCACGCCGCAAACGATCGTCGAATTGGCACCGAGCGTCGCACCGCGCTTGACCAGGGTCTTGCGATACTCGTTCTTCCGGACGATGGCGGAACGCGGATTGTAGACGTTCGTAAACACCATGCTCGGGCCGCAAAATACGTCGTCCTCGATATGCACGGCGTCGTACACCGACACATTGTTCTGAATCTTGACGTTGTTGCCGATTACCACGTCGTTGCCGACGAAGACGTTCTGCCCGAGCGAGCATTTCTCGCCGATGTTGGCACCGCCGCACACATGCACCCAGTGCCAGACGCGACTGCCATCACCAATTTGCGCGCCGTCGTCGACAATCGCGGTTTCGTGAATGGATACGGCCATATCAATAGTCCAGGGGCAGGGCAATGCGCTTGCCGTCGCGCGCAGAGAGGTATGCCGCGATCAGCACCTCAAGCGACTTCAGCCCTTCGCGGCCGTCCGTTTCCGGTTCGGCCTCGCCGCGCAGCACGTTGATCACGTTGTCGTAGTACAGCGGATGGCCGAAGCCGTAGACCGAAGTCGTTTCGTAGCTCGCATGCTTGACGTTTTCATCGTCCGGATGCGGCTCTGCGAACTCCCACTGCTGGATCTCGTTGACGGCGACGCCGCCCACGCGGACCGTGCCCTTCTCCCCGATGATCGTGATGCTGCCCTCGAGGTTCTTCGGGTAGGTAAGCATCGTCACGTTCATCGAGCCAAGCGCGCCCGAGCGCCATTTGACGCTGATCACACCGGTGTCTTCGACTTCGATGTTGCGCGCGAGCGTGGCGGTGTAGGCCTGCAGGCTTTCGATCGGGCCAATCAGCCAGTCCAGCAAATCGATGTAGTGGCTCGCCTGGTTCATGAATGCGCCGCCGTCGAACTCCCACGTGCCGCGCCATGCGGCGCTGTCGTAGTACTCCTGGGGACGCGTCCAGAACACGTTGATGTTGACCATGTAGATGCGGCCGAAGCGCTGCGCCTCGACGGCACGCTTGAGCAACTGCAGGGTGGCGTTGCGGCGGTTCTGCTTGACCACGAACAGGCGCACGTTGGCGTCGTCGCAGGCCTTGACCATGCGCACGCCGTCGTGCCAGCGCGTGGCCATCGGCTTCTCGGTCATCACGTGGCGGCCGCTGGCGGCGACTTCAACCGCTTGCTCCGGATGCAGCCCGCTCGGCGTGGTCAGCACGACGACATCCGCATCGCTGTGCGCGAGCAAGTCGCGCAGGTTGCTGTACGCCTTGGCGCCGGTTAGCTCGGCCGCCGCCCGGAGCGCGGCCGGATCCGTGTCGCAGACTGCGACGATCTCGGCGCGACCGGCATGGGTCTGCAGCGCCATCATGTGGTTCTTGGCGATGCGGCCGCAGCCGATGATGGCAAAACGGACCTTGCGCTCAGTGATGGGACCCGGGAAATTACGCATGTGTACGCCTTACGCCTTGACAATGTGAGGAGCGGACTCGAGATAGCGGCCGCGCGAATCGACGATCAGCGGCGCATGCGCCTTGATCAGTTCGTAGTCGAAGCGGTCGTGATCCGTGGCCAGCAACACGCAGTCATAGCCAGCCAGAGACGTTGCCGTGAGCGGCACGCTCGACAGATCGAACTGGTGCTCGCGCATCTTCGGGAATTCCGGGATGTGCGGATCGCTGTACGATACCTTGGCACCCAGCGCGCGCAGACGTTCCATCATCATCACGCACGGCGATTCGCGCATGTCATCCACGTTCTTCTTGTAGGCGATGCCGAGCACCAGCACACGACTACCGTTGATCGCCTTCTGACGCAGGTTCAGCGCGCCAGCGATCTTGTTGATCACATACTCCGGCATCGACGAATTCACTTCGCCAGCCAGCTCGATGAAACGCGTGTGCACGCCATACTCGCGCGCCTTCCACGTCAGGTAGAACGGATCGATGGGAATGCAGTGGCCACCGAGGCCAGGTCCCGGGTAGTACGGCACAAAGCCGAAAGGCTTGGTCGCGGCCGCGCGGATGACCTCGTGGATATCGATGTCCATCTTGTCGGCAACGATCTTCATTTCGTTGACGAGTCCAATGTTGACGGCACGGTGAATATTCTCGAGCAGCTTGGTGAGTTCCGCCGCACGCGTGGAGCTCACCGGCACAACCTTGTCGATGACCTGACCATACAGCGCGAGCCCGACCTCGAGGCAGTCCTTGGTGTGGCCGCCGCAGACCTTCGGAATCGAGCGGGTCGTGAAATTCGGATTGCCCGGATCCTCGCGCTCGGGCGAGAACACCAGGAAGACGTCCTTGCCGACCTTGAAACCGCGCGACTCTACGCGCGGCAGCAATTCCTCGTCGGTCGTGCCCGGATAAGTCGTGCTTTCGAGCGACACCACCTGGCCCGGGCGCAAATATGGCACCAGCGAGTCAGTCGTATTCAGGACGAAGCTCAGGTCCGGCTCGCGGTACTTGTTGAGCGGCGTCGGCACGCACAGGATCAGTGCGTCGACTTCACTGGCACGGGAAAAATCGGTGGTTGCCTCAAAGCCTTGCTTGAGCGCATTCGCAATGGATTCGCCGGGGATGTGCTCGATATAACTCCTGCCGTCACGCAGTGCCTGCACTTTCGACTCGTCCACGTCAAAGCCGACTACACGATAGCCGACTTCCGAATAACGCAGCATGAGCGGCAGGCCAACGTAGCCAAGCCCGACAATACCGATGGTGGCGCTTTTTGCGTCCAGTTTTCGAACGAGTTCAGACTTCACTGCCTAATGCTCCTTAGCAAACAGCCTAATTCGAGTATGCTTCTGATCTAATCTTACCTGCACTGATTGGGCATGCAGCAATATCCCGGCGATTCAACAACCCTTGACAGGCGAACCGAGATAATGACAACCCCGACCGATGCAACCATCGCTCATGACGAGCTTATTCAACATTCAGCATGCGCTTCTGCATTCAAGCGTACGCAAATGGCATTACGCCGAGGGCCACGGCTACTGAATTACGTTCATAAGATGGCATTCGGCACCGCTTCTGGCAGCTTGGCCACGCACCAATATCAGGTCGGACACGCTGAAGGCTACCGACGCCTGCCCGGTTGCACTTGCGCCCCGACACTTTAATACCCGCATGCGAGGGATTGACAAATAAGCCGATCGGCCGGCTCACTCACCTGGATTCGTTGATGGGGCGGGGATGGCACCGACCCCAACCTTCATATTGCGAACGCGGCACTTTTCCAGCTTGACCACCAACCTAACAAAGCGCGAATTATAGCGTAATTTCTTCCGTTGACCACTGAACTTTCCGAGCGTTAGGAAACGTCGCACCGTTGCTACGCCGCCATGGCATTGGCCCTCGGCGTTGCCCTTCATGCCACGCGGCGCAGGCAGCCATGGCGCCCGGCAGCGCTTGCACCTTCGGCCTGGGTCCAGCCTGGCCAGCCGCCCGGCCCCAGGCCGGTAACACGCCGTTGCATTGCCGCGGTCAGGCGCGTATTGCCATGCGCCCAAAGGGGCACCACAAGACACCTTATTTTTGCACAATGTGATAGGTATTAGCCCCAAGCGCCGAAGCATTTTGTTACAGATAAACTAATCGCCGCAAAAACAGGGGAGACAACCCATGTATTACTTGCTTGGTCTGTCACGACAGATCGACAGGTTGAATCAGCACACGGGCAGGCTTGCAAACATCATGATCCTGCTGTCGTGCCTGATCAGCGCGGGCAACGCCCTGCTGCGTTACGGCTTCAACCTCAGCGACAACTGGCCGCTCGAACTGCAGTGGTACATGTTCGCCATCGCGGTGATGTTCGGCGCGTCCTACACATTCCAGCGCAACGAGCACGTGCGCGTGGATCTGATCTACGGCAACGTATCGGAGCGCGCGCAACACTGGATCGACATCTTCGGCATTATCTTCTTCCTGCTGCCTTCCTGCGTGCTGTTCATGTGGCTATCGTGGGACTCGCTGTTCCTGCCCTCGTGGCGCATCCTGGAGCAATCCGGTAATTCCGGCGGCCTGCCGCGTTACCCGATCAAGCTGGTGGTGCCCCTCGGTTTCGGCCTGCTTGCCTTGCAGGGCGTATCCGAGCTGATCAAGCGCGTTGCCGCCCTCAAGGGCCTGGTGCGCATCGAATCGAAATACGAGAGGCCGGTGCAATGATTCCATTGGAATATATGCCGCCGCTAATGTTCGGCGGCCTGGTGGTATTCATGCTGATCGGTTTCCCGGTCGCATTTTCGCTGTCGGCGGTGGGCCTTGCCTTCGGCATCCTGTCCATCCAGTTTGGTTACTTCCCGGTCAGCTTCCTGCAGGCGGTGCCGAGCCGCGTGTTCGGCAGCGTGCTGGCCAACGAGCTGCTGCTGGCCATCCCGTTCTTCACCTTCATGGGGGCGATCCTGGAGAAGTGCGGGCTGGCCGAGGACATGCTCGACTCCATGGGCCAGCTGTTCGGACCGGTGCGCGGCGGCCTGGGCTACTCGGTCATCATCGTGGGCTTTATCCTCGGGGCCATTACCGGCACCGTGGCGGCCCAGGTGATCGCCATGGCGATGATCTCGCTGCCGGTGATGATGCGCTACCGCTACAACATGAAGTACGCCACCGGCGTGCTGGCGGCATCCGGCACCATCACGCAGCTGGTGCCGCCGTCGCTGGTGCTGGTGGTGTTGGCCGACCAGCTCAAGACGCCGATGGGCAGCGCCGACGTGGGCAGCATGTACCTGGGCGCCTGGGGCCCGTCGGTGATCCAGATCGCGCTGTTCGCGCTGTACACCTTCGTGCTGGCCCGCATCAAGCCCGACTGGCTGCCGCCGGTGCCGGTGGAAGAACGCACGCTGCGCGGCTGGCCCCTGTGGCGCAAATGCCTGCGCGGCATCATTCCCTGCGCGGTGCTGATCTTCCTGGTGCTGGGCACGATCATGCTGGGCATCGCCACGCCGACCGAATCCGGCGCCATGGGCGCGGTCGGCGCGCTGGTGCTGGCGGTGCTGCGCGACCCCGGCTTCGGCAAGCTCGACCGCAACATCTACCGTATCGGCCTTGCCGCCACGGGCGTGGCCATCATCGCCGGCACCGTCGCGTTTGGCTCGCATGCCTTCCGCATTCCGCTGGCGGTGGTCTACCTCGTGATCGCGTGGCTGTTGCTGCGCGCCGGGCAACTGACCGAGCTGCGCGGGCTGATCATCGAGGCTTACCAGTCCACGGCGCGCATCACGGCCATGGTGGTGTTCATCCTGATCGGTTCCACCTGCTTCTCGGTGGTGTTCCAGGGCGTGGACGGCGGTGCCTGGGTGGAGCACATGTTCACCTCGCTGCCTGGTGGCTGGATCGGTTTCCTGCTGGTGGTCAACCTGTTCATCTTCTTTCTCGCCTTCTTCCTGGACTTCTTCGAGATCGCGTTCATCGTGGTGCCGATGCTGGCGCCCGTGGCCGTCAAGGTGCTGGCGCCGGTCGTCGCCGATTCGATGGGCGGCAATCCGGAAGCGGCGGCCACCGCCGCGCTGGTGTGGTTCGGCGTGATGCTGTGCGTGAACATGCAGACATCCTTCATGCACCCGCCGTTCGGCTTCGCGCTGTTCTACCTGCGCGGCATCGCGCCCAAGGAAGTGAAAAGCTCCGACATCTACTGGGGCGCGCTGCCCTGGGTCGGCCTGCAGCTGATCATGGTGGCGCTGGTGATGTTCTGGCCGGGCATGGTGACGATGTTCCTCGACAAGGGCTCGCTGCACCATACCAATGCGGCGGAGGTGAGTATCCCGCTGGGTGGCGAAAGTAGTGGGCCAGCTTCGGCGCCATTGCCGGCCGGCAGCCCTGGCAGCGGCACGCTGGAACTGCCGGCGGCGCCGGCCGAGAGCGAACCCGCCGCACCGCAGTTCGAGTTCGACAAGAAGAAATAACTGGTGCAATTGCCGGCGGCCGTGGTCGCCGGCAGCTCAAATAGTGCCATAGTAGGAACGTGTATACTGCGGGAAAATCAAAGATTCTGATATCCCACATGACGACTACAACTTCCCAACTGAACCTGGACCAGGACAATGCTTCATTCTGGTCAGAATTGTGTGGCAGCAGTCTCGCTCGTACCCTGGGAGTGACCGATTCCTCCAAGGAATCACTTGTTCGTTTTGATGATTGGTATTTCGATTACTACCCCTATCTGTTCGATCACATCCCGTTTCAGGCGATGAAGGACAAATCGGTGCTCGAGGTCGGCTTGGGATACGGCACGGTTTCCCAGCGGCTGGCAGAATCTGGTGCAATTTATCACGGGCTGGATATTTCGCCGGGCCCAGTATCGATGGTGCAGCACCGACTCAACCAAAATGGTTTGTCCGGCGATGTCCGCGTAGGCAGCATCCTCAACGCACCTTTCGAAAGCCAGCGCTTTGATTATATTGTGGCCATTGGCTGCCTGCATCACACCGGTGACCTGCAGAAAGCGATTTCTGAGTGCCACCGCATGCTCAAGCCTGGTGGCCGTCTGATCTTCATGGTCTATTACGCTTACTCGTACCGACGTTTCCGGGACGAACGCGAAACGACGCTGGGCTACCTCTGGCGCGAAATGACTGGCTACAAGGGAGTTGTCGCGAAGTCAAACGAGACTGCACGCGCCTCGTACGATTCCAATGCCGACGGCCAAGCCGCGCCGCACACTGACTGGATCTCGAAGAGATCGCTGAAGCAGCTCTGCCGGCAATTCAGCGAATTCTCCGGCAAAATCGAAAATATTGATCAGACGCCGCCGTTCGCGAAAACACTACGCGAAGCATTGCTCAAAACGCGCTGGCCGAGTATCTGCGGGTTGGACCTCTACGCGACCGCAGTGAAGTAACCCGCGGGCTCGCTCGCACGCGGCAACAGCCGCCTTCAGTCGAATCCGGACGGACGGGTTCTAGATAATTAACGAGATAACGATTATTTCTCCTGCGGACAAAGACAAACAATCTAGCGTTCTCTTTGGCAGACTTAGCGTAACCAAACGACGAGTAATATCGAGATTTAGTTAAGCCCCTCGCAAAGCCAGCAATAGTAAACCATAGAATCGGTGCGACGAATTCCCGAGGAGCAATAGCAGTGCCCAATACGTTTATCAAACTCTCAGAAATTGACCCAAGCAATCCAGACACATGGAATTGCGTCCTTACTTTCGATATCGATTGGGCTTGCGATGAGGTATTGGAAGATACGATTGATTTGGTGGAATCATCCGGGATTTCTGCTACGTGGTTTGTAACCCACGATACGCCGGTGCTGAAACGCCTCCGCTCCAACCCTGCTTTCGAGATTGGCATCCATCCTAACTTCAACTTCTTGCTTAACGGTGATGCCCGCAATGGGGGGACAGCACAGGAGGTTGTAAAGCGACTATTGGCCATCGTACCGGAGGCGAAAACCGTACGCAGCCACTCGTTGACCCAGAGTAGCAATATTCTCCAAATCTTCGCCGACAATGGATTGACGCACGAAGCCAATCACTTTATTCCAGAGCAAGCCGCCATTGAATTAAAGCCATGGCGCCTATGGAATGGATTAATTAAAATTCCCTACCTCTGGGAAGACGATGTTGCCTGCCTTTATAAGGAAAACACGCCAATCCAAGAGCTAACAAAAAGAAACGGAGTGCGTGTTTTTGACTTTCATCCCATCCATGTGTTTCTAAATACAGAATCACTCGATCGATATGAGGGCACCCGCGAAATTCATCGAGACCCCAAAGAGCTCAGTAAGCATAGATATACGGGCACAGGCACTCGCTCGCACTTAAAGGAAATACTGAGGTTGAACTGATGCGAATCGCTATTATTGGCAGGACGGAAATTCTTTTTGAAACCACTGAACGGCTCCGCGATAAAGGCCATGAAATTGCTCTTATAATTACAGCAAAAGAGGCTTCAGAATATACAAAAACATCGAATGATTTTTGTCGACTCGCGAATCAATTGAATGTGCCGTTCATCAACACTCCTCGAATTGAAGAAGCCATTACATCCATTCGCGACTTGCCACCTATCGATATCGGCGTCAGCCTGAACTACAGCGGAATCATTCCTAGTTCTGTTATCGATCTTTTCCCATTGGGGATTCTGAACTCCCATGGCGGCGACCTACCCCGTTATCGCGGCAATGCATGCCAAGCTTGGGCCATCCTCAATGGCGAGGACCGCATTGGCCTCTGCATCCATAGGATGATTGGTGGCGAACTCGATAGTGGGGACATCATTGCACGAAGCTACTTTCCCATCACCATTGATACGAAGGTCACGGCAGTCTATCAATGGATGAGCGAGCAGATCCCAGACCTCTTTGAGGAAGCGATCAGGCACTTGGAGGACGACCCAAGGTTTGTCCTAGAGCGACAGTCAAAAGACCCTAAAGATGCCCTCCGCTGTTACCCTCGGCGTCCAGAGGACGGTCGTATCGACTGGTCTTTGAGTGCGGCGGAAATTCTGCGGTTGGTCAATGCGTGCAATCGACCGTATGCCGGCGCGTTCTGTTTCCTAGATGATCAAAAGCTGATTGTTTGGGACGCAGAACTCGCTCCCGAGGAGAACTTTCTTGCAATTCCTGGCCAAGTCACGATGATCACAGATGGCTTTGTCGAAGTTGCCACCAAGAATGGAAAATTACGCCTTAAGGAAATAGAGGTGTCGGGAGAGATCAAGCCACCTAGCCTCGTTGTTTCTTCTATCAGAAAAAGACTCTCCTGATTAGCAATTCGGCGCGCATCCTTCGGTTTATGCCCTGATGTCGCGGGCGACACGACAAGTGAGAGACGCCCGGGTGCTCAAGCTAATCCTGCGGTATCTGGAAGCGGGGCGGATGCGTGGTGGGGTGATCGAGCACGCCGCAAGACGGACCGCTGTCGCCGCTGCTATCGAACAACATCGGTTGGAGGCATCTGGTGACCGACATCAACGTCGGCCGCTATGACACCAACGAAATGGTGTATGCCCAGAGCCTTCTGCCGCAGATACCGGATGATTCGCTGACGGTGTTCGACAAGGACTTCGTGGCTGCCAGGGTCCTGTGTGGCCTTACGATGAGCGGGCGTAACCGCCACTTCCTGATTCCCGCCAAGTCCCACACTTGCTGGGAGGGTGGTTGCTCGCAAGCCGGACAATGCAACGGTACGCATGCGTGTCTCGCCGCAGGCGCGCAAGCAGTGCCCCGCATTAGCTGAACTCTGGACTGCGCGGGCTATCCACATGCATGAACGACTCAGGTCGCTGCCCAACGAGAAACGACCCAGCCACGCATGCGACCGGGTCTTCAAATCGCGCCCCTCATCGTTATACCGTTCGACATCTAAAAGAATCTTGACCGAACGGCATTACTCACGTGCGAGGCTTTTTTTCCCGAGACGAGGCAGGCAGCAAGCTGCCCGCCCCCCTTTTTCCGCCGCCTTGCCTTACTTCACGCAATCCACGAAGTACGCCTTGCCGCCGCCTTCCACCTCTTCCTCGACCAGCCCGTGGATATCGGTTTCGAAGCCGGGGAACAGCTTGTTGAAGTCGCGCGCGAACTTCAGGTACTGCACGATGATGTGGTTGAAGCGTTCACCCGGGATCAGCAGCGGGATGCCTGGCGGGTACGGCGTGAGCAGGATGGCGGTGACGCGGCCTTCCAGTTCGTCGACCGCCACGCGCTCGATCTCGCGGTGGGCCATCATGGCCCAGGCGTCCGAGGGCTTCATCGCCGGTTCCATGTCCGACAGGTACATCTCGGTGGTCACGCGAGCCACGTCATTGGCCTTGTAGACGCTATGGATGGCGTCGCACAGGTCGCGCAGGCCCAGGCGCTCGTACTGCGGATGCTTGCCGACGAACTCCGGCAGCACGCGCCACAGCGGCTGGTTCTGGTCGTAGTCGTCCTTGAACTGCTGCAGTTCGGTCACCAGCGAGTTCCAGCGGCCCTTGGTGATGCCGATGGTGAACATGATGAAGAACGAGTACAGCCCGGTCTTCTCGATGATGATGCCGTGCTCGGCCAGGTACTTGGTGACGATGGCCGCCGGGATGCCGCGTTCGCTGAACTCGCCGTCCACGTTCAGGCCCGGGGTGATGATGGTGGCCTTGATCGGGTCGAGCAGGTTGAAACCGTCGGCGAGGTCGCCGAAGCCGTGCCAGCGCTCGTTGGACTTGAGCATCCATTCCTCGCGGTCGCCGATGCCGTCCTCGACCAGCGCGTCGGGGCCCCATACCTTGAACCACCAGTCGCCGTTGTTGCCGGCGTCGTAGTCGCCTTCCACCTTGCGCATGGCGCGGCGGAAGTCGATCGCTTCCTGGATGCTCTCTTCCACCAGCGCGGTGCCGCCAGGGGCTTCCATCATCGCCGCCGCCACGTCGCAGGAGGCGATGATCGAGTACTGCGGGCTGGTGGACGTGTGCATCAGGTACGCCTCGTTGAACCGGTAGCGGTCCAGCTTGCGCGTGTCCGAATCTTGCACGAGGATCTGCGAGGCCTGCGACAGACCGGCCAGCAGCTTGTGCGTGGATTGCGTGGCGAATACCAGCGCGTCCTTGCTGCGCGGGCGGTCTTTGCCGATCGCGTGCATGTTGTGATAGAAGTCGTGGAATGCCGCGTGCGGCAGCCAGGCTTCATCGAAATGCAGCGTGTCGATCTCGGTGGCCAGCATTTCCTTGATCTGCTCGGCGTTGTACAGCACGCCGTCGTAGGTACCCTGAGTGATGGTCAGGATGCGCGGCTTCTGGTTCTTGGCCTGGCTGGCGAACGGGTGCGCCTCGATCTTGCGGCGGATGGTCTCCGGATCGAACTCGCTCTTCGGGATCGGGCCGATGATGCCGTAGTGGTTGCGCGTCGGCATCAGGAAGACGGGGATGGCTCCTGTCATCATGATCGCGTGCAGGATCGACTTGTGGCAGTTGCGGTCCACCACCACGATGTCGCCCGGCGCCACGTTGGCATGCCACACCATCTTGTTCGAGGTGGAGGTGCCGTTGGTGACGAAATACATGTGGTCGGAGTTGAAGATGCGCGCGGCATTGCGCTCCGAGGCCGCCACCGGGCCGGTGTGGTCGAGCAGCTGGCCGAGTTCGTCCACCGCGTTGCAGACGTCGGCGCGCAGCATGTTCTCGCCGAAGAACTGGTGGAACACCTGGCCGACCGGGCTCTTCAGGAAGGCCACGCCGCCGGAGTGGCCGGGGCAGTGCCACGAGTAGGAGCTGTCCTGCGCGTAGGCGATCAGCGCCTTGAAGAACGGCGGCGCCAGCGAATCCAGGTAGACCCGGGCCTCGCGGATGATGTGGCGCGCGACGAATTCCGGCGTGTCCTCGAACATATGGATGAAGCCGTGCAGCTCGCGCAGGATATCGTTGGGGATATGCCGCGAGGTGCGGGTCTCGCCGTACAGGAAGATGGGCAGGTCGGTATTGCGGCGGCGCACTTCCTTGATGAAGGCGCGCAGCTTCTCGATGGCCGCCGCTTCGGGCCGGTCGTCCTCGCTGACGAATTCGTCGTCGTCGATCGATACGATGAACGAGGAGGCGCGGCTGGACTGCTGTGCGAACGAGGTCAGGTCGCCATAGCTGGTCAGGCCCATGACCTCCATGCCTTCCTGCTCGATGGCCTCGGCCAGCGCACGGATGCCCGAGCCGGAAATGTTCTCGGAGCGGAAGTCTTCATCGATGATGATGACGGGGAAGCGGAATTTCATTTGGCATCCTTGGACGGCAGGAAGGACTTGAGCCACATGGCCCGGGGACGCATCCCCCTGGGTCGGCATGTGGCTCGATGTTCAGGCTTGGCGTGCGGCCCCGGGGACGCCCGGCGATACCGCAACGCGCGCATTGTATGCGATCAGGTCTTCGGCAATGTGACACCCTGCTGACCCTGGTACTTGCCACCGCGGTCGCGGTAGGAAGTCTCGCAGATCTCGTCGCTTTCGAAGAACAGCACCTGGGCGCAGCCTTCGCCGGCGTAGATCTTGGCGGGCAGCGGCGTGGTGTTGGAAAACTCCAGCGTCACATAGCCTTCCCACTCCGGTTCGAACGGGGTTACGTTGACGATGATGCCGCAACGCGCATAGGTGCTCTTGCCCAGGCAGATGGTCAGCACGCTGCGCGGGATGCGGAAATACTCCATGGTGCGCGCCAGCGCGAACGAGTTGGGCGGGATGATGCAGACATCGCCCCTGAAGTCGACAAAGGACTTCTCGTCGAAGTTCTTGGGATCGACGATGGTGCTGTTGATATTGGTGAAGATCTTGAATTCGTCGGCGCAGCGGATATCGTAGCCGTAGCTCGAGGTGCCGTACGACACGATCTTGCGGCCGTCTTCCTCCCGTACCTGGCCGGGCTCGAACGGCTCGATCATGCCGTGCTGTTCCGCCATGCGGCGGATCCACTTATCGGATTTGATGCTCATAGGGGTATCGGGATGAACAAATGCGGGCAGGCTCGGGCGCGGCCGGGACGGACCGGGAACGCTGCTCGCATTTGTTCACAGGCGCGCCGGACCTGCCGGGGCCTTGCGATGGGGCGCATTGTACAACCAAAAACCGGCGTCGCCGCCGCAATGGCGCCCACGGCCGGGAAGAGCCGGTCCCTGCTCCGGCTTCAGGCGGTGGCCTGCTCCGGCAACTGGTACCGGAAGCGCTCGCGGCCGGTATACAGCAGGAAGTGGCGCCCGGTGCATCGGGCGAACAGGGCCAGGTTGACGCGCTGGGCCATCCGGTAGCCCATCTGGGTCACGCCGGAGCGCGACAGCAGGAAGGGAATGCCCATCTGGGCACCCTTGATCACCATCTCGGAAGTCAGCCGGCCGGTGGTGTAGAACACCTTGTCGGCGCCGCTCATGTCTTCCAGCCACATCAGGCCGGCGATGGCATCCACGGCGTTGTGGCGGCCCACATCCTCGATGAACATCAGCAGTTCGCGCCCGCGGAACAGCGCGCAGCCATGCACCGAGCCGGCCTGCTTGTAGACCGACTGCTGCAGGCGGATGGTGTCGACGATGCCGTAGAGCGTTTCCTGGTCGAGCGTGGCGTCGTCCGGCAGCCGGATATTGTCGACTTCGTCCAGCAGCGAGCCGAACACGGTGCCCTGGCCGCAGCCGGTGGTCACCACGCGGCGTGCCGTGCGCTCCTCGATGCGGTCCACGCCCGTGCGGGTCGTGACGGCGGCGGATTCGGTCTCCCAGTCGACCTGGATCGCGGCGATATCCTCGATCGACCCGACCAGCCGCTGGTTGCGCAGATAGCCCAGCACCAGGGCCTCGGGCGCGCCGCCCAGCGTCATCAGCGTCACCAGCTCGCGCTTGTCCAGGTAGACCGTGAGCGGACGCTCGCCGGGCAGGAAGGCTGGCCGCACACGCCCCTGCTCGTCGACCACTTCGACTTCTTCGATCAGGGGAACCGAAGCGTGGGTCAGTTCGGGGCGCAGTGGCATGGGTATGAGGAGAATGGGCGCGCGCGCCGGGTGCTGCCGGTGCGCGCCGCCCTGCCCCGTCCGTCAGGACTTGGCGATCACGCCGCAGGCGATACGGCCGCCGGAGTTGCCGGTGGGCTGGGTCTTGTAGTCGTCCGGATCCTTGTGGACGACCACGGCGCGGCCCACCACGCTGGTAGGGCCGGGGGCCACGGTCACGCCGGTCAGCTCGAAGCTGGCCTGGGCGCGCCCGCTGTCGTCGGCCTTCAGGTTGTTGATATCGCCGGCATGGTGGTCGGGCATCGACATCGATCCGTGCGGCTTGCCGGTCGGGTTGAAGTGGCCGCCGGCGCTCATGGCGTCGGGTGCCGAGCAATCGCCCTTGTCGTGCACATGGAAGCCGTGCTCGGTATTCGGCGGCAGGCCCGTCACGTCGGCCTTGACCAGCACCGTATCGCCACGCTGGGTGAATGTCACGGTGCCCTGCGTCGCGGTGCCGCTCCTGGACTCCAGGGCGGCGACGGCGGTATCCGATCCGCCGCCCATCCCCATACTGGAGCAGCCTGCCAGGCCGCCGGCCAAGGCTCCCGCTACCGCCAGACCGAAAAGTACACGTACATGCGTCATGCCGAACCTCCTCTCACGGTGATGTCCGGGGCGATTGTACCGCTCCCGTGCCCGGCGCTGCGGCCGGTTTGTGATCAGAAGGCGCCACCCCGGGCGCCGTGGAAGGCCCTCCGGCGATGCTGGCGGCATCGGCGGCGGCAGGCGGCGGGGCCACGAACGGGCCTGGATCGGCGCATGGCGCGGCAGCGGGCGCAGGTGGCACGTCCTTGCCCCTGGTTTTCATCTCGCTGTAGTAACGTGCCGCCACCTTGTCCTGCGCCAGGCAGAGCTGGTAGGCGGCCACTTTGTCGGACCAGCCGGCGCGGGCCTTGGCCTCGTCGGCCTTGAGCTTTTGCGCCTCGGTGGGGGGCGGCAGCCTGGCCAGGGCGCTTGTGCCGCAAAGGGCCAGGGCAAGCAGCATCAGGATGCGTGTCATCGGTCGGGTTCCTCTTCCTCGTTCTCTGGCTCCGGGGCTGGCGCGCGGGCCCGTGTCCGTTCAGGCCTCGCCGGTGCTGGCCCGGCCGCCGGCGTGCTCGCCGGGCTTCGGCTCGGCAGCACGCTGCGCGGGGATCTTGCCGGACTTGATATCGTCGTACCAGAGCTCATGGTGCTCCTGGGCCCAGGCTTCGTCGACCCAGCCGTCGCGCATGGCGCGGTAGGCCCCTTCCATGCCGATGGTGCCCATGTAGATATGGCCGCAAGCCATGGCGATCATCAGCACCGCCGCGATGCCATGGACCACATTGGCGATCTGCATGGTGGCACGGTAGAAATCCATGCCGGGCACGATCATGTCGAGCACCCAGCCGGAGGCGGACAGGATCAGGCCGAACAGCACCAGCCCGCCCCAGAACCAGGCTTTCTCGCCGGCGTTGAAGCGCCCGCTTGGCACGTGCTTGCCGGAGACCAGCCCGCCCAGTTTGGCGACCCACTGCCAGTCCTCGCGGGCCGGCAGGTTGTCGCGCACGAAGATCACGAAGCCGACGATCACCGCCAGGGTGAAGACCGGCCCGACGACGTTGTGCACGTTCTTCAGCAGGTAGGTCAGCCAGCCGAACAGCGTATGGCCCATCAGCGGCAACAGGAAATGCTTGCCGAACAGCATGACGATGCCCGACACCGCCAGCGTCACGAAGGCGATCGCCATGGTCCAGTGCACCATGCGCTCCACGGGCGTGAAGCGCTGGATCATGCGGCCGGTGCGCGGCGTCTTGAGGGGAATGGCGCCGCGCCAGGCGAAAAAGGCCAGGATCGCGGCGGGCACCAGCACCACCAGCCAGCCGCCCCAGACCGTGATCACGCCGTTGCGGAACAGCCGCCACTTCTGGCCGGTGCGCTGGATCAGCACGCCGGCTTCCTTGGCGGGCAGGCTGCTGTAGTGCGCCTGGTCGGAATTCACCTCGCGCCATACCGGCGCGTTATTGCCGGGCTGCGACTGCGTACGCGCCTGCTGGGCCTGGGCCTCGGCCGCGATGTCGCGGCGCGGCACGTTGAAGATGTTCTCCGAGGCGATGCCCGCGAACGGCTGCGCCGGGTGCGTGGCCGGATTGTTGGCATCGGCGGGCACGCCGGCGGCCTGTGCGGCGGATGCACCACCCGCGGCCGGCGCCTGGGCCTGCGCGGCCCCAAGCGGCGCCAGCACCATGGCCAGCGCACAGGCCGCCCCCGCCAGATAGCGGAACCAGCCAGGACTGCGCGTCGGCTTCATATGTCCTCCATCGGGTCGGCCAGGGTTACCCCCGGGCTTCGCAGCGCCGGGGTCATGGCGTGCGGTTGTATTCGTTCTGGTACTGGTTGCGCTCGTGGATCTGGTTCTGCCAGCTGGTCTTGTCGCCCGGCGTCCAGCCCTTGACCACGAAAGGATCGCCCGGCGCGCCCTCGTAGGCCGGCGCGTCGGTTTTCTTGTGCGCCGCGGTGGCGGTCTGCGGGCGTTCGCCGCAGGCGGCCAGCGCGGTGCTGGCGGCGGCCAGCAGGATCAGGAGCAGGCGGGTCATGATGGCTGCGCTCCCGATGCGGGTGGCGCGGCAGCCGGGGCTGCGGGCGCACCCGGCGCGCCCTGCGCGGCACCCTTGTTGCCATAGGCCGTGCCCCAGCCGAACACATCGCCGCCCTTGCCGCGCTTGATCACGCGGTTGCGCAGGATGTCGGCGATCACGTCGCCGTCGCCGCCCAGCAGCGCCTTGGTCGAGCACATTTCCGCGCACAGGGGCAGCTTGCCTTCCGCCAGCCGGTTGCGGCCGTATTTCTCGAACTCTGCCTCGCTGCCGTTCTTCTCCGGCCCGCCCGCGCAGAAGGTGCACTTGTCCATCTTGCCGCGCACGCCGAAAGTCCCCTCGCTGGGGAACTGGGGCGCGCCGAACGGGCAGGCGTAAGAGCAGTAGCCGCAGCCGATGCAGACGTCCTTGTCGTGCAGCACCACGCCGTCATCGGTGCGGTAGAAGCAATCGACCGGGCAAACCGCCATGCAGGGCGCGTCCGAGCAGTGCATGCAGGCCACCGAGATCGATTTCTCGGCGCCGACGATGCCGTCGTTGATCGTCACCACGCGGCGCCGGTTGACACCCCACGGCACTTCGTGCTCGTTCTTGCAGGCGGTAACGCAGCTGTTGCATTCGATGCATCGCTCGGCGTCACAGATGAATTTCATGCGTGCCATGGTCGTTCCTTGCCCTTGATCCCAGTCTCTGTCTCTGTCGCAATCAGGCGAACCGTTCGATCTGGCAGATCGTGGTCTTGGTTTCCTGCATCATCGTCACCGCGTCGTAGCCGTAGGTGGTGGCGGTGTTGACGGCCTCGCCGCGCACGATCGGCATCGCGCCTTCGGGGTAGGAGTCCTTGAGGTCCTTGCCCTGCCACCAGCCCGAGAAGTGGAAGGGGATGAAGGCGGTGTCCACGCCGACCCGCTCGGTCACGAGGGCGCGCACCTTGATCCGCGCGCCGGTGGGTGTCCTGACCCAGCAGTAGTCGCCGTTGCGGATGCCGCGCTCGGAGGCCGCGCGCGGGTTGATCTCGACGAAGTTCTCTTGCTGCAGCTCGGCCAGCCACGGATTGGAACGGGTTTCCTCGCCACCGCCCTCGTACTCGACCAGGCGGCCCGAGGTGAGGATGATCGGAAACTTCTCGTAGAGCTTGTTCTCGATATTGCGCTGCTGCAGCGACTTGTACAGCGTGGGCAGGCGCCAGAACGCCATCTTGTCGTCGTGCGTCGGGTACTTGGCGACCAGGTCCGGCCGCGTGCCATATAGCGGCTCGCGGTGCTGCGGAATCGGGTCGGGGAAATTCCACACGATGGCGCGGGCCTTGGCATTGCCGAAGGGATGGCAGCCGTGGTTCTTCAGCACCACGCGCTGGATGCCGCCGGACAGGTCGGTCTTCCAGTTCTTGCCCTCGGCCTTCTGCTTCTCGGCATCGGTCAGCTCATCCCACCAGCCCAGTTTCTTCAGCAGCACGTGGTCGAACTCGGGGTAACCGGTGGTGATGTCCGCGCCCTTCGAATACGAGCCGTCCTCGGCCAGCAGGTTGACGCCATCCCGCTCCACGCCAAAGTTGGCGCGGAAGTTGCCGCCGCCATCCATGACGTGCCTGCTGGTGTCGTACAGGTTGGCCGTGCCGGGGTGCTTGAGTTCCGGCGTGCCGTAGCACGGCCACGGCAGGCCGAAATAATCGCCGGTCAGGTCGTAGCCGGTCAGCGGATCCTTGCCGCCCTTGCAGCGCAGCGTGCGCACGTCGAACATCTGCATATTGCGCATATGCGACTTGAGCCGCTCGGGCGATTGCCCGGTGTAGCCGATGGTCCAGTTGCTGGCGTTGATCTCGCGCAGGATGGACTCGGGTTCCGGCTCCATCCAGGTACGCCCGGCGCGCTTGACCTCCAGCATCTTGAAGTTCTTCGACAGCTCTTTGCCAAACCCAAGGCGCTCCGCGAAGGCCTGCATGATGGTGTGGTCCGGCATGGATTCGAACAGCGGCTCGATCACCTTCTCGCGCCATTGCAGCGAGCGGTTGGAGGCCGTGCAGGTGCCGGAGGTCTCGAACTGCGTGCAGGCCGGCAGCAGGTAGACCGCGCGGTTCGGGTTGACCTTGTCGCCTTCGGGCGGCGGCATATTGGCCATCGCCGCGGTGGCCGACGGATAGGGGTCGATGACCACCAGCAGGTCGAGCTTGTCCAGCGCCTTCTTCATCTCCAGGCCGCGCGTCTGCGAGTTGGGTGCGTGGCCCCAGAAGACCACGCCGCGCACATTGTTGTCCTGGTCGATCAGCTCGGGCTTCTCGGTGACGATATCGATCCATCGCGACACCGTGGTGCCGGACTTCTCCATCATCGCCTGCGAGGCGTATTGCTTCTTGATCCATTCGTAGTCCACGCCCCACACCGCGGCATAGTGCTTCCATGCGCCGGCGGCGAGTCCGTAGTAGCCCGGCAGCGAGTCGGGGTTGGGGCCTACGTCGGTAGCGCCCTGCACGTTGTCGTGGCCGCGGAAAATGTTGGCGCCGCCGCCCGACACGCCGATATTGCCCAGCGCCAGCTGCACGATGCAGGAGGCGCGCACGATGGCATTGCCGATGGAGTGCTGGGTCTGGCCCATGCACCACACCAGCGTGCTGGGGCGGTTCCTGGCCATGATCTCGGCGACCATGTAGACCTCGGCCTCGGGCACGCCGCAGACTTCCTCGACCTTGTCCGGCGTCCACTTGGCGAGGACTTCCTCCTTGACCTTGTCCATGCCGTAGACGCGGTCGTTCAGGAACTTCTGGTCTTCCCAGCCGTTCTTGAAGATGTGGTACAGCATGCCGAACAGGAAGGCGATATCGGTGCCGGAGCGAATCCGCACATAGTGGTCGGACTTGGCCGCCGTGCGGGTGTAGCGCGGATCGACCACGATCACCTTGCAGCCGTTTTCCTTGGCATGCAGCAGGTGCAGCATCGACACCGGGTGCGCCTCGGCCGCGTTGGAGCCGATATACAGCGCTGCCCTGGCGTTCTGCATATCGTTGTACGAGTTGGTCATCGCACCGTAGCCCCAGGTATTGGCCACGCCGGCCACCGTGGTGGAGTGGCAGATGCGCGCCTGGTGGTCGGTGTTGTTGGTGCCGAAGAACGACACCCACTTGCGCAGCAGGTATGCGCCCTCGTTGCTGTGCTTGGAGGAGCCGATGAAGAACATCGAGTCCGGCCCGGTCTGCTGGCGGATCTCCTTCATCTTCGCGGTGACTTCGTCGAGCGCCTGGTCCCAGCTGATGCGCTGGTACTTGCCGTCGACCAGCTTCATCGGGTACTTCAGGCGATACTCGCCGTGGCCGTGCTCGCGCAGTGCGGCGCCCTTGGCGCAGTGCGCGCCCATGTTGATCGGCGAATCGAAGACCGGCTCCTGGCGGATCCACACGCCGTTCTGCACCACCGCATCGACCGCGCAGCCCACCGAGCAATGGCCGCAGACGGTGCGGCGCACAACGATATTGCTGTTGCCTTCAGCGCTCGCCGCGCTCCCCGCGTCCGCGGCATCCGCCCGGCGCAGCAGCGTCAGCTGCGCGGCGGCCAGGCCGGCGCCTACCCCGATGCCGGAGCGCTTGAGAAAGCTGCGGCGGTCCATGGTGGGCATCGCGCCGGCCAGGCCGGCGGCCAGGCGCTCGGAAAGCCGGCCGGTGGCGTGCCCGGCGACGGTGCCAGCCAGCTGCGAGGATGCGCTGCCCTGCGCCGCGCGCTTGCGGGTCAAGATCATGGATCACCCCTGGATGGAACCAGGCCGGGCGAGACGCGCGCAAAGGCGCGACGCGGCTCACACCAGCGCTGTCCGATAGTACTTGCGAATATGTTCGGTAACCCGGTAGCCCTCGTTGTCGCTGGGCGTGACATCCGGAATGGCCGAGGTTGTGGCCGTAACGGGCACGGCGGGACCGCGCGAGGTCAGCGCGGCGGCGGCGCCGGCAGCGGCAACGACACCTGCGCCGGCAAGGAATGTACGGCGTGCGGCCCTGTGCTGCTCGTCCTTCATGGGAACTCCCTGGCAAAATGAAACCGGTTGCCAATCAAGTCATGTAGTCTTTTATTTATATTAGGTTGATATGTGTCGAAAGACCATGCCATGCGCGGGTTTCTACTGATGCCGGCGCTTGAAGACGGCTTGCGCGCCCGCTTCCGGCCATCCGTCCCGAAGGCTCAATGCATGTCGAGCGCGATCGCCTCGACCGCCATGAAGGCTTTCAGCAAAACGGCCACCTGCACGTAAAAACGGGCTTGCGGATGGGCCGCCATGGCATCGCACAGCGTCTCCACCCATGACTGCAGATGGCGCGAAAAGAAGTACTGCTGCTCGGCAAGACTGGCAATGCCCGCATCCTCGCCCGCCACCAGGAAGCGCATCACCTCGCACAGCGTGGCGATATGGTCCTCGGTCTCGCTGACATTGTCCTGGCGCACCAGGCCATAGCGCGCCAGGTCGTCGCGCAGCGCCACCACCGGGCGTTCGTTGAGGAATCCGGTCTGGTAGTAGGAGCCGTAGAGAAGGACTTCCGGCTTGCCCACCCCGATGAACAATTGCTGGTATTCGTCGGCAGTCCCGGCGGCCGTGGCGATCGATGCTGCGTTGCACAAGCCATTCCAGGCTTCGCCCAGCCTGGTCGCGGCGTCTTCGCCAATGGCACGGTTGGCGGCGATATGGTGCAGCAGCGCGGCATCGGGAGCGCGATACAACAAGGTGGCCAGCAGGCCGTACAGGTCCGCGCGGGCGGTGTCCTCGGCATTGGCCGTGGCTTCGATGACCGGGGGGATCAGCTGGATCGGCTGGAAATCTGTCATTTCGTGATGGTTCTCAAGGGTACCGGGAGATCGGATTGCGGATTTGGCCGGCGCAGGCGCGCCTTGCCACCCACGCGGCAAGACGGCTTGCGCCCCCACGGGGCTGAGCTACTGCACTGCCGTACCACTGGGGGTGCCGCTGCTCTTTTCCATCATATCGATGACGCGGCAATCGCCGCACATCTTCAGGCGTTCGGCAGCCTCGCCGGCGAACGCCGGGTGGTCCGCCAGCCTGTCCAGCATGGCATGCATCATCTGCGCGGTGCCAAACGGCTTGCCGCAGCGGATGCAGTGGAATGGCTCGGTCTCGGCGAGCGTCACGGTACGGCGCGCGGCCTCGCCGGTAAGCAAGCGCGGCACCAGGGTGATGGCATCTTCCGGGCAGGTGCTTTCGCACAAGCCGCACTGTACGCAGTTGCGCTCCAGGAAGCCCAGCACCGGACGCTCGGGGTTATCGCGCAGGGCCTGCGAGGGACAGGCGCCGACACAGGCCATGCACAGGGTGCAGCGCCCGGTATCCACTGCCACCGCGCCCAGCGGCGCGCTGGCTGGCAGCGGCACGCTGGCCTGCGGGCGCGGGGCGTTGCGCACCAGGTGGTCGAGCGCGAAATCCAGCGTCTCGCGCTTGGCGGCAGCGGCGTGGAAAGGCGCCGGCGGCAACGCCGGCCGGCCGGGGCCGGGCGCGCTCAATTGCGCCAGTTGCGCGTCCAGCGTGGCGGCATCGGGGCCATCCACCAGCGACAGGTATTCGCCCTCATAGCCGAGGCCCGCCAGGATGGCCTGCCCCACTGCCATCTGCTCCGCCAGCGCCGTGCGATATTGCGGCGCTTCGTCGCCCGTGAGCATCACGGCGACGCGGCTGGCTCCCCAGCCAATGGCCGACAGCCACAACTCGAGTCCGCTCGCGGCCGGATGGAACAGCGCCACCGGCATCACGTTGGGCGGCACGCCGCGGGCCTGGCCGGCGCGCGCGGCGCGGCCCAGCGCCAGGATGGACGCGTTTCCGTATGCCTCGCCATGCAGCAGCAGCACGGCGTCGCGGCCGCCCGCCGCACGATAGGTCGAGATCAGGATGCGCAGGCGCTCGCCGAGGTAATCCGGCTTGGGATAGGCGTAGCTGATGGCCCCGGTCGGGCACACCGTGGTGCAGGCGCCGCAGCCCATGCACAGGTTGGGCGTGACCTCGATCCGGCCGCGCCCGTCATGCCACTGCGAGCGGATCGCTTCGGCGGAACAGATATCGATGCAGGCCGTGCAGCCGGTGGTCTTGTTGCGGCCGTGCGCGCAGATTTTCTCCTTGTACTGGAAGAACTTCGGCTTCTCGAACTCACCGACCATCTGGATGAGGGCCAGTGCCTGCGTCTGCTGGCGCATCGGATCCGCGCMGGCGTACAGGTAGCCTTGCGGCGGCGCGTGCATGGTGAAGGCCGCCACATCGGCCAGGTCGAACACCAGGTCGAAGCGCTCGGTGGCGGTCTTGACGGGACGCTCGAAGTCGATCGCGGCGGCGGCGCCGCAAGCCTTCACGCAGGCGCGGTGCGAACGGCAACGGTCCAGGTCGATCTGGTAGCTGAAATCGATGGCGTCCTCGGGGCAAGCCTCGATGCAGGCGTTGCAGCGCGTGCAAAGATCCAGGTCGATCGGGTTGCTGCGCCCCGCGCCGGTCTCCCAACTGGCCTCGAAGGCGCCGAGCCAGCCGCCGAGCTTGACCAGTTTGCCGCTGTGCACCGGGAAGTCCCGCGAGGCGGGCTGGCCGGCTGCGGCCATGGCCTCGCCGGCGCCACCAAGCAGTACCGACACTTCCATGCCGGATTCGGCCAGCTTGCCGGCCCAGGGCATGGCGCGGGCGGCAGGGCCGAGCACCAGCACGGCCCTGCCCGCGTGGTAGTCCACCACGGGCACCGGTTCCGGATCGGGCAGCGCGGCAACGGCCAGCAGCGCGGCGATCTTGGCATTGGCGGTCTTGGGGTCGCGCCGCGCACCCTGCGACCAGCCACCGGTTTCCCGGATATTGACGAAGCGCACCGGCGCCGTCATCCCACCGTCGGCCTGGCGCCGGGCAGCCACCTCGGTGAACAGCGCGCGCTCCTGCGTACAGGCCACGATGACGTCGTCCGTGCCATCGAGCGCCTCGGTGAAGTCGCCGATCTCGCGGCGGCACAGCAAATGGTGGACCTTGAGCTGCGGCCCGGTGCCGGCTGCGGCGTTGGGGCCATTGCCCGACAAGGCAGCCCCGTCAAGCGGCATGGTGTCGTTGCAATTGCAAATCAGCGTCGGCATGGTGAATGCGGCTGGCCGGCCTGGCTGCCCCATTTCTTAAGGAGTCTTGCCGACGGCCAATCTTGGGGGGGGGAAGCCCATTGTAGGCCGCGGCGGCAGCGGCGGCTACGCGTGTTTGCCTGGAGCGGAATCGTCCGGCTGGCGCGCAGTGCCGGGCAACGCGTGGCCGGCGGCGAGCGGTGCATGAGGCTGCGTTCCAGGCGGCACGGTATCCGGGGACTCCAGTGCCGCGGGCTGATCCGAGGTTGCCCGCTGCGGCTCCTCCACAGGCGCTCCGGGCGCTTCCGCCGCCTGTTCCGCCGCGCGCGCCGCGGCCAGTTCGTCTTCGGTCGGCGCGAACAGGCCGAGCGTCTCGGACTGGCGCATGCGCCGCAGCACGTCGAGGGGGATCGGGTCGGGCTTGCCGTAGTCGTCGATATAGGTATCGAGCCCGTCCATCACATTGAAATGCGGATCGGCAAACAATGTCTTGAGCGCGGCGCGCTTGACGGTTTCGTCGACGCCGCGGGCCACGAAGCGCGCAATGCTGTCGCCTGGCCGCAGCAAGGCGGCGTCGGCCAGCGTCGGGAGCGGCTCGGCCGCCGGGGCTGGCTCAGCCGGCGGCTGGGCAACGCGCACCGGCGGGTCGGCGTGGACGGGCGGCGCCGGCTCGGGCGCAAGCGGCTGCCCCTGGCGCGCCGCGGCCTTGCGGCGGGACCAGCGCGACAGGAAGGAGTCATCGCTCATGGGCGACCTGCCTGCATCAGTAGCGCGCCCGGTCCTGTGGCGCCTTGAACGATTCCGGCCGGCGGCGTTTCTTGGGTTCGGGGCGATAATGCTCGGCCACGTAGGCTTGCAGCCAGTCGAGCTGCTCAGGTGCCAGCGGCACATTCTCGACGGTTTCGCCGGCATCGAGCCAGCGTCCGGCCTCGTTGTAGGACAGCGTCACGGTGACCGGCACGGGCAGCGGCTCGCCGCCGCCCGATGCTGGGACAACAGCCTGAACAGCCTGGCCGCCCTCCTCCGCCATGCGCCACAGCACGAACCAGCAGGGCGCGGTGGCGGTGAGGTTGAGGTAGTATCCCTCGGCCTCGTCGCGGAACAGGGTGACTTCGTAGCCCGGATACAGCCAGCGCGCGCCATGCTCGTCCTGCGCCAGGCAGTGGGACGCGGCGCCGAACTCGCCGAGATCCGGCAGCACGGCGTCGAGCTCCCATTTCCAGGGCTGCCAGGGACTGCGCAGCGCCACGCGGCGCATCACCACGGCCACGGTGACACTGGGCCGGCCAGCCGGCACGGCTTCGGCCCCGGTGGCCGGAATGCCCGCGATGGAGTCGGCCGGCGTGCCCATGGCGCTCAGGTGTTCTGCACCACGATGCTGGGGAACTTGCTGGTCATGTCGCGGGCACGGTCGGCCACCTTCACGGCCACCTTGCGCGCCATGGCGCGGTAAAGCTCAGCGATCGGGCTGTCGGGGTCGGATACGACGGTGGGGCGGCCCGTGTCGGCCTGCTCGCGGATCGAGCGGTTCAGCGGCAGGCTGCCCAGCAGGTCCACGCCATAGTCCTCGCACATCTTCTCGCCGCCGCCTTCGCCGAAGATATGCTCGACGTGACCGCAGTTCGGGCAGCAGTAGACCGCCATGTTCTCGACAAGGCCGAGAATGGGAATCCCCACCTTCTCGAACATCTTCAGGCCCTTCCTGGCGTCCAGCAAGGCGATGTCCTGCGGTGTCGTGACGATAATGGCACCCGTAACCGGTACCTTCTGCGACAAGGTCAGCTGGATATCGCCGGTGCCGGGCGGCATGTCGACGATCAGGTAGTCGAGATCGTGCCAGTTGGTCTGGCGCAGCAACTGCTCCAGCGCCGAGGTCACCATCGGGCCGCGCCAGACCATGGGATTGTCCTGCTCGATCAGGAAACCGATGGAGTTGGCCTGCAGGCCGTGGCCTTCGAGCGGCTCCATGGTCTTGCCGTCGGCCGACTCGGGGCGGCCGTCGATGCCGAGCATCATCGGCAGGCTGGGACCGTAGATGTCGGCATCGAGCATGCCCACCCGGGCGCCCTCGGCGGACAACGCCAGCGCCAGGTTGACGGCGGTGGTGGACTTGCCCACCCCGCCCTTGCCCGACGCCACGGCGATCACGTTCTTCACGCCCGGCAGCAGCTTGACGCCGCGCTGTACCGCATGGGCCACGATCTTCATGCTGACGGCCACGCTGGCGCCGGTCACGCCCGGCAGTTGCCGCAGTGCATCAACCACCTGCTTGCGAATCGGTTCCAGCTGGCTCTTGCCGGGGTATCCCAGCTCGACTTCGAGCGACACTTCGCCGCCATCGACCCGGACGTTGCGGGCAGAACGGGTGGACACCAGATCCCGGCCCGTGTTCGGGTCGATCACGGTGCGCAGGACTTCGGTAACCTGGTCGACGGTGAGGCTCAAGACAATCTCCGCTTCTGAATATGGGAATAGGGGGAAGGCGCGTACTGTATCAAAGTATGAACGAAGCGCCGGGCACGGGTGGCGCGCGGACGACAAGCCCATGACAGGGGCGTGGAATTACACGCACTTACAACTGTCACAGCATCAGGCTTGTGCGCGCGGCTTCATCTTCCTATTGTAGTGCGCCAGGAACGCAGGCCCGCGGAATCCGGCGCGGGCCCTTGTATTCACGTGACTTCCGCGTTATTTCTATCGGTGTTGCCAACACCACCTCAACAGTCGTCTCAACAGAATTCAGATTCGTCCTGAAGGAGAAAGCATGAAACTTAAGCTTGCCAGCCTTGCCGTTGTCGCCATTCTTGCCGCCGGCTGCGCTACAGAACAGGGAACGCATACCGCGGTTGGGACCGGCGTGGGCGCCGCAGTAGGCGCCGGCCTCGGCAACCTGATCGGCGGCAACACGACCGGCACGCTTGTGGGCGCGGCAGTGGGCGGGGCCGTCGGCGGCGCCACGGGTTACAACTGGAACGCGATCCGCGGCAAGCTGAACAAGGACACGGCGGGCACGGGCACCCAGATCACCGAGCAGCCGGACGGCTCGCTCAAGATGAATATCCCGAGCCACGTGACCTTCGACACGGACAGCGCCACCATCAAGCCCTCGTTCCGCTCGGTGCTCGACCAGGTCTCGCAGACCCTTGCCCAGCAACAGGACATCTCGGCCACCGTGGTTGGCCATACCGACAGCACCGGCAATTCCGGCTACAACATGCAGTTGTCGCAGCGCCGCGCGCAAAGCGTGGCCAGCTACCTGGGTGACCACGGTGTGGCCCGGACCCGCCTGGCAGCCGAAGGCCGGGGGCAAACCCAGCCGGTGGCGGACAACGCCACTGAGGCGGGTCGTGCACAAAACCGCCGTGTCGAAATTTATTTGAAACCAATTCAGCGATGATGCTGTCATAGAAACAGGTACCGCTTGTCACCGTTGCTGGCTCGCGATGGGTGGCTGACCTCCCGGGCGGTACCTGATTTCTCCTCCTTTTCCGTTGTGGAAAGCTGCGCCGGTACCTAACCGGCGCTTTTTTTGCCCGGATGCTTTTTAGTGATTTACAGATCACTAAAAACACGCGCTTCCCGCTCCGCCCGCCCGGAGTGCACGCGCTGCCTGCCTCGCTTGCTAGAATAGCCCTCTCACGGTGCCCGCCTGTATTTCGCGGCGGCGCCCCCGCCTTACTGTCCAACCCCCTCCTGACCGGCAATTCTTCCATGACCGCACGTCGCATCCTCGTCACATCTGCCCTGCCATACGCCAACGGCCAGATCCATATCGGCCACTTGGTGGAGTACATCCAGACCGACATCTGGGTGCGCTTCCAGCGCATGATGGGCAACGAGGTGTACTACGTCGGCGCGGACGACACCCACGGCACCCCGGTGATGCTGCGGGCCGAAAAGGAAGGCATCACGCCCAGGCAGCTGATCGACCGCGTGTGGACCGAGCACAAGCGCGACTTCGACAGCTTCATGGTGTCGTTCGACAATTACTACAGCACCGACTCCGATGAGAACAAGCAGCTCTCCGAGAAGATCTACCTGGCTCTCAAGGCCCAGGACCTGATCGCCGAGCGCGAGGTCGAGCAGTTCTACGACCCGGTCAAGAACATGTTMCTGCCGGACCGCTTCATCAAGGGGGAATGCCCGAAGTGCGGCGCCAAGGACCAGTATGGCGATTCCTGCGAGGTCTGCGGCACGACCTACGTGCCCACCGACCTGAAGAATCCGTACTCGGTGGTGTCCGGCGCCACGCCGGTGCGCAAGTCCTCCGCCCATTACTTCTTCAAGCTTTCCGACCCGCGCTGCGAAACCTTCCTGCGCGAGTGGGTGGGCGACCTGGCCCAGCCGGAAGCGGTCAACAAGATGCAGGAGTGGCTGGGCGCCGAAGGCGAGGCCTCGACCCTGTCGGACTGGGACATCTCGCGCGACGCGCCCTACTTCGGCTTCGAGATTCCCGGTGCGCCCGGCAAGTATTTCTACGTGTGGCTGGATGCGCCGATCGGCTACTACGCCAGCTTCAAGAACCTGGCCGAAAAGAAGGGCATCGATTTCGACGCCTGGGTCGGCCCGCACTCCAACGCCGAGCAGTACCACTTCATCGGCAAGGACATCCTGTATTTCCACACGCTGTTCTGGCCGGCCATGCTGCGCTTCTCGGGCTACCGCACGCCCACCAACGTGTTCGCGCACGGCTTCCTGACGGTCGACGGCGCCAAGATGAGCAAGTCGCGCGGCACCTTCATCACCGCGCAGAGCTATATCGATACCGGCATGAACCCGGAATGGCTGCGCTACTACTTCGGCGCCAAGCTCAACGCGAGCATGGAAGACCTCGACCTGAACCTCGATGACTTCATCGCGCGCGTGAACAGCGACCTGATCGGCAAGTACGTCAATATCGCCAGCCGCGCCGCCGGCTTCCTGGTCAAGCGTTTCGAAGGCGTGGTGGACGAAGCCGCGCTGGCCCATCCGCTGCTCAAGCAACTGCGTGAAGCCGCGCCGCAGGTGGCGCAGTTCTACGAAGGCCGGGAGTACAGCAAGGCGCTGCGCCTGGTGATGGAACTCACCGATGCCGTGAACGCCTTCGTCGATACCGAAAAGCCGTGGGAACTGGCCAAGGACGAAAGCAAGCGCACGGCCCTGCACGCGGCCTGCTCGGTCTCGCTGGAAGCCTTCCGCCTGCTGACGGTCTATCTCAAGCCAGTGGTGCCGCAGATGGCCGCCGGCGTGGAGCGCTTCCTCAATATCGAGCCGCTGGACTGGCGCGGCATCGACAAGCAGCTGTCGGCCTCGCGCCCGGTGCAGCCGTACTCGCACCTGATGACCCGCGTGGATGCCAAGCAGGTCGATGCGCTGCTGGCCGCCAACCGCGACTCGCTGCAAGCCACCGCGCCGGCGGCCGCGGCGGACGCGGCCGCCCCGTCGATCGAACCGATCGACGGGGCCATTACCATCGACGACTTCGCCAGGATCGACCTGCGCGTGGCCAGGATCGTGGCTTGCCAGACGGTAGAAGGCTCGAACAAGCTGCTGCAGCTCACGCTGGACCTGGGCGAAGGCAAGACGCGCAACGTCTTCTCCGGCATCCAGTCCGCCTACAAGCCGGAACAACTGGTGGGCAAGCTCACGGTGATGGTGGCCAACCTGGCGCCGCGCAAGATGAAGTTCGGCCTGTCCGAAGGCATGGTGCTGGCCGCTTCCGCGGCGGACGAGAAAGCCACGCCCGGGCTCTGGATCCTGGAGCCGCACGAAGGCGCGGTGCCGGGCATGCGCATCCGCTGATCCGCCGATACTCGATACGCCATGGCGCGGCGCCGGTTGGCGCCGCGGCGGCGGACTAGCCGCCCTGCATCTTCGAGGGATCGTCGCTGCGCGAGGTGTGCGTCACCGTGCCCTGCGCGTCGAAATGCACGTTGAAGAAGGCCTTTTCCTGCGGGCTTTCCCACCAGCGGTAGCCCCACACCTCTTCCTTCTTGAGCGCGAAGGCCTCCACCTTGGTGGGCTTGCCGAGCAGGCGGCGGATCGCGTCGCGGCTCATGCCGGCACGCACCCGCGCGAAGTTTTCCGCGGTCAGGGCCTGCTCGATGGCGCGCACCTTGCCATCGGCGCCGATCGTCACCATCCAGGTGGTGGCACCCTCCGGCCCGCGCGGATATTCGAGGCGGCGCCCGCCGTCATCTTCCTCCCACACGATCTCCGGGCGCCCGGCCTGGCGCCGCACGTCGTCCTCACTGGACTCGCCTGCCACGATACCCTTGAACAACTGGCTGTCGGGCTTGACCGAGTTCCAGGTGGCGCGCGCGGTATCGCCCGCCTTCTTCATGGCTTCGTCGACCTTTTGCTGGTCGCACCCGAACAGGGCGAGCACGGAGGAAATCAGTCCCATGGCGGCAAGGCGTCGGCAAGACGCGGCAGTGGCGAACGTGGTGGAGGCGGCAGACCGCGTCTCAGCGCTGCGCGGGCGCGGCCGCAGCCGAGGCGGCGCCTGGCGCGTTGCCCTTTGCACTGCTGTCGGAAACTTGGCTGGCATCGGTCTGGCTCCTTTCGGTTCCGGCACGGTTGGAGGTGCCGCTGAACAAATTGCCCCAGTTACTGAAGCGGCGGTTAAACAGCACCGAGAGCCCGTTGATCGAGCCCCCCTTGGCAATCAGCGACCAGCGCCGCGAGAAGGCCCAGGTCAGCTTGACCACATTGGTGGCGCTGGTCAGGCTCTGTTCGTAGCCCACCGAGATCTGCTCGGTCACGGTCTTGCCCACGGTTACCACCTGCTGGTCGTTGAGCCCGGACGTGCTGGGCCCGATCGAGAACTCGTCGATGCCAAGATGTTGCACGATGCCCTTGCCCGCGCGTCCGCCGAGCACGCCCAGCGCCGCGCCACCCAGGGCCCCGGCGCCGAGTTGCCGCTGCTGGCCGGCGCCGGCGCCTTCCGCGCCGTAGCCGAACATCAGCCATGACAGCTTATCCTCCTCCGGCACATTCGGCTCGGACACCAGCTTGACCCGGGGCAGCCGCACGGTACCCGTCACCTCCACGCCAGCCTCCACTTCCTGGTTGCGGCGCATGGCGCGGATGTTGACATTAGGATTGTCCACCGGCCCGTTGAAGTTGATGATGCCGCGCTCGATGTTCAGCTTGCGCCCGAACGCCTCATAGGTGCCGTCGGTCACGCGGATGGTGCCGGTGGCGCGCAGCGGCGTCAGCGGCGCGCTGCGGATGCCGAGCTCGCCGCCCAGGCGCAGGTCCGCGCCGGCGCCGCGGAAGCGGAAGCTGTTGCCCAGGTCGAGCGTGAGGTCGATCAGCGGGCTGAAGCGGGCGGCCGGCTTCTCTTCTGGCACGGGCGTGGCGGCGGTCTTGATTGCGCGCTGGTCGCGGCGGCGCACCACCACCACGTCGTCGCCCAGTTCCGGGGCACCGGCCTTGGGCAGGTCGAACAGGCCGTGGTCCACGCGGAACTTGCCGCGAATCACGATCTGCCGGTTCTCGTTGACGATGCTGGCATCGCCGGAAACGATCAGCGTGCGCTCGGGGCTGGCGAACAGCTGGAGCTTGTCGGCCACGATCTTGCCGGTCAGGTTGGGATTGGTCTCGCCCAGCTTCACGTTGCCGGTGGCCACGATCTTGCCGTCGCCGCCGCGGAACTCCACTTGCTTGAGTTCGATGGTGTTCTGGTCGAGCACCACATGCACAATACCGTCGGTGAGCCGGATGCCCAGGTCGTACAGCGTGAGAGCGATACCGCTGCCGTCGATCTTGCCGGTGAGCAATGGGTTGCCGACCGTGCCGGCCAGCTGCAGGGAAGCCGCCAGCGTGCCGTCGAACGCGTATTGCGGCCCGCTGAACGCTTCCAGCGCCTTGATCTTCGGCACCTCCAGCGACACCTTGCCCGCCAGCGTGGAGGCCGGCGTCACCGTCATCAAACCCTGCTCCTGGATCAGCCCGGCAGACGCATCCACCACCACCTTGCCGATCCGCGAGGCTTCGACGCCGCCGCGCAGGTTGAGGCGGCTGCCGGCAAACTCGGCACGCAGCCCGGTTTCGCCAAGACCCAGCGTGGTGTAGCCGCGCCCCGCGCTCACCGAGACGTCGCCGCTGCGCCGCCGCAGTTCGGCAAAGCCGGAGGCGGTCTCGGCCAGCGTGATGTTCCAGCGGCCATCCAGCACCAGGTCCGAGCGCACCGGCGGCGCTTCGCCAGTCAGCGCCTCGGCGAGCCGCAGCACATTGGCAAGCTGGAGGCCGTCGAGCTTGCCCTGGGTACGGATGCGGCCATGATCGAACTCGAACGCGTCCACATTGACGCGGGCGTGCTCGAACTGCAGGCCGGCGGGGCCCAGCCGCACACGCTGGTCGGCCACCAGGAGCTGCGTCGGCGCGATCAGCCGCACATTGGCGATGCCGCGTTCTTCCAGGGTGCGGATGGTGCCGTTCCAGCCGGCCTTGCCCTGCCACGCGCCCTGCCCGGCCAGGGTCAGCTGCATCGGCCTGTCACGCAGCGCGCCCGCCGCCTTCAGCTCGAAGCTGTGCCTGGTCTGCGTGCCGCTGAGCGTCACGTCGAGCGTGCGCAGCGTGGCAACCGGGCCGCGATAGTCGCGCGCGCTCAGTTGCAGCGCGAGCGTGCCGTCCAGCCCCCCGCGCAGCTCGGCGCTGCCGCTGGCGCTGGCCACATGGTGCGGACCCACCACCAGCGACCGGGCGCTATAGGTGCCCACGATTTCCGGCCGCGACAGGGTGCCGGTGATGTCGGCATCGAGCTTGAGCACGCCGGCCACGCCGAACTTGAGCCGCTCCAGCTGGGGCGCGTCCACATGCAGTTGCAGGCGGTCGCCGCGCGCGCCGAAACTGCCGTTGAGCCGGGCCTGGTTGCCGGCCATGTCGATGGTGGCCTGGCTCGGCAGCAGGCGCTCGCCGGCCAGGCGCAGCTTGCCCTCGCCGCGCATCGGCAACCCGGCGTAGACGCTGTCGCGCACCGCGAAGTCGAGCGCCACGCGCCGCTGCGGCGCGAGCGTGCCGCTGGTGGTGAAATCCGCATTGATACGGCCGGGCGCCACCGCGGCGACGCGCGCGGGATCGAAATTCGTGAGCTTGCCCTTGAAGCTGAAGGGCTGTTCATCCTTCAGCGAAAGCTTGCCCTCGGCGTTCAGCGTGCCCGCGCCGATGCCGGCGCGCAGCGCGGTCAGCGTCAAGGCCTCGGCATCCAGGCGCACATCGGCGAACAGCTTGAACTCGCCGCCGGCAAGATCCAGCGCCGCGCTCTGGCGTCCGGGCTCCAGCCGCAGGATGACCGGGCCGGACAAGCGCACGCGCCTCAGGCTGCCGTAGAGGGCTTGCGGGTCGAGATTGCGCACGTCGAGGTCGAAGCCGCCGCGGCCCTCGCGCAGCGTGCCGCCGCCGCTGATCTCGCCGCCGCCGGCCAGCGCCACGCGCAGGTCGCGCACCGACTGCGCCGCCTCGCTCACTTCGATGTGCGCCTGCACCGATGCCACCGGCAGGCGCTCGGCGTCGAGCTTGCCGGCTTCATGGTTGACGATGTGCACGTCGCCCGCCACCCGCAGGGGCATCTTGTCGCCGGCGCCGGCGGGCTTCGCGCCGGCCACGGGGCGCAGCTCGGCCTGCACGGACAGGTCGGCTTGCGGGGCCGAGGGGCTGAACAGGCGCGGATTGATGTGCTCGCCGTTGACCCGCACATGGGTAAACGGCACTTTGCCGAACGGTGTCAGGTCGGCCTCGGCGCGGCCGTGCAGGCGATCGCCGCTGGCCTCGACTTGCGCGCGCAGGGCGGCGAGCGAACCGCGCAGATTGGCGCTGAGGCTGAACGACTCCTGCTGCCAGCTGCCCTCCAGCAGGGCCGCGCCATTCAACGCGAACGGCGCCTGGACAGCGATCTGTGCATTGGCGGCCAGCTTGCCATACGGCGTGACCAGGCGCTCGATGCCAACGCGATGGCGCTGCCCGTCGGAATGCAGCGAGCCCGCCAGGCCGGCAAACACCATCTCGCTGGGCGTGGCCGGCGGCCCCTGCAGCCAGGCCAGGCGTTGCAGCGTCAGCACATCCACGTCCACCGCCAGGGGCAGCTCGAGCGATTTGGGCAGCGTGGCGGGCGCGCTCTCCGGCTGCGCCGCGGGCAAGCGCAGCGTGACCGCGCCAATGCGCAGCCAGTCGACATGCAAGCGGGCCGGCGACCAGTTGAACGACCAGCTGCCTTCGAGGCGGTCCACCGTCACGTGCGTCTCGCCGCTCGCGAACACCACGTCGCGCAGGCGCAGGCCGTGGGCCACCGTGCCGCCCTCCAGCTTGCCGGACAAGGTGCCGGCGGACAGGCGCGTAGCCAGCGACCACAACTGGCGCGTGCCGGCCTCGGTGCGCAGGGCCAGCACCGTGGCCGCCAGCGCAGCCATCACCAGCACGAGCACCACCACGGCCAGCCACGCCAGCCAGCGCCCCGAGCGACCAAAGCGGCCGCGGCGCGGGCGCTCGGGCCCCGGTGCGCTCTTGTCGCGCGCGGGAACGGGAGGCATGTCGGGGATGCTCATGCGGCCAGCACCATATGGCTGCGTGGATGGGGATGGCCGGCCTGCCGGCGGGTTCGCATTGTCATCAGAACGCGACCCCCAATGAAATATGCGGACGGAACTGCTTGTCCTGGATGCCGTAGCCGATATCGAGCTGCACCGGCCCGACCGGGCTGCGCCAGCGCGCGCCGATGCCCACGCCGTTGAAGAGCTTGACGCCGGTCAGGCTGTCGGTGGCGGTACCCACATCCCAGAATACCGCGGCGCCCCAATCGTGCAGGAACCAGTACTGGTACTCCAGACTGGCGGTGCCGAGGTATTTGGCGGGCAGCACGCTGGCGCCACTCTGGGTGCCGATCGACTGGTAGCTGTAGCCCCGGATCGAGTCGGTGCCGCCGGCGCGAAAGCGCAGCGAGGCCGGCACCTTGGTGACGTCGCCGTGGGTGATATCGGCGCCCAGCTCCAGCCGGGCCACCACCAGGTCGCGCTTGCCCACCGGAATGTACTGGCGGATGCGGCCGTAGAGGCGGAGGAAGGTTTCGTCGCTCAGCAGGTGCTTGCCCGCGACGCCAATCTGCGTGTTGATGACGTTGCCGCGGCGCGGGAAAACCGGGTTGTCCACGTCGCGCCGCACCCACGCGAAGGCGGGCACCAGCGCCCGGCTGAGCTGGTCCGCCTGGCCGAAGGGCTGGAGGTTGTCATCGTAGTAGTCCAGCGACATGGTGGTGTCGTACTTCTCGCGCGAGCGGGAGCGCTTCAGGCCCGTGCGCAGGCTGGTCAGGTCGGTGCTTTCCTGGTCGATGGTGCGCTCGTAGCTGCCGTAGACGCTGTTGCGGTACGTCCTGCTATCGGGCGGCATGGCAACCTCGGCGAACGCGTACTGGCGCTTTTGCTCGATGCGCGCCTGCGCGTCGAACACCCAGGCGCGGTTGAACAGGTTGTAGTAGGAATAGCGGCCTTCGATCTGGGCGCCGGTATCGGTGGTGTAGCCCACGCCGGACGAGAGCCGGTGGACGGGATACTCGCGCACGCGCACGTACACCGGCACGGTGACCTTGTCGGCGTTCATGTCGACTGGTGGCGCGGCATCGCTGGCCGTGCCGGCTTCGGTCACCTTGCCCTCATCCGTCGACTCCTGCTGGCCCAGGTCGATCTGCACGTTGGAAAAATAGGGCTGGTTCTGGAGCGCTCGCTGGAATTCCAGCAGGCGCTCCACGCGGTACGGCTCGCCCTCTGACAGCGGATTGACGTTGCGGATGATCTGCTCGGGATAACGCCGCAGTCCGCTGATCTTCAGTGGCCCCATGCTATAGGCCGGGCCGCTGGCAAAACGCGCGCTGAGGTCCGCCGCATGCTCGTCCGGCTCGATGCGCGCCTGCGAGCCGGCCAGGCGGGCGCCGTAGTAGGTATGGCTCTGCAGCTCCACCAGCGCGTCTTCCTTGGCCTTGGACCAGTCCGCCTGGCGGAACGGCTCGCCCGCCGGCAGGCCCCATCTGGCCCGGATTTCGGCAATTTGCTCCGGCGACTGGGTGGCGGCGGGGCCGCTCACGTTCACGTCTACCGCGCGAATCACGGTGCGTGCGCCAGGGTCCACCGTGATGGTCACGGTGCGCGCATCGCCGCTGCCCTCCACTTTCGCGGTGGTTTGCGGATCGAAATAACCTTCGGTGGAGGTGAACTGGCGGACCTGGTCGCCGACCGTTTCGACCATGTAGCTGAACTGGTCAGGCGAGATGTCGTCGCGTGTGCGGTAGCGCGACAGGTCCAGGTGTTCTTGCAGGATGTCCTTGATCGCCTTGGGCGCGTCCACCTCGACCTTGTAGGCGGCGGCAGCAGGCCCCGCGCACAGCGCCATGGCAGCCAGCAACGGCGGCACCAGGCGGCGCAGCACGACCGGCGCCCCCAGCCGTCCGCCGGAGGCGGCGACAGAGCCGGCATGCACGGTGCGCGGGTTCGCTGGATCCATCCTCATCGATTGGTGCACGTCAAGCAAAGTCGATATTTGACCACACCCACGCGGCCAGCCTGCCCGATGGCGCCAAAAAGAACGCCCCGGCAGCCGCGCCACGCATGGGACGGGGGGAGCAAAATGGCGGAATCGCGCGCAATCGCGTTGCTGGCCCTGCCGATACGGTAAAATCCGGGCTCGTTCGTCAATTCACACTGTTTCACGCCATGGCTCTCTACGAATCGGATATCACCCAGTTCCTGAAGTCGCTCAAGGACGAGCGCCCTTCCCTGGAAGCGGAACAACGCCAGGGCCGCGCGCTGCTGTGGGACAAGACCCCGATCAACCTCGAAGAGCGTGCCCGCGCCGACGCCTCGCGCGTGGCGCAGAAGCCTTACGTCTACTCGCTGGACTGAAGCCATATCCGTCCATCGACGCCCATCGACGCCCCGTTCCCTAGATGAACCAGAGCGAGCAGGACAAGCTGAAGCCCCCGGTCGAACTGCCCAGCGTGGCACCCGAGAAGGATTCCACGCCGGCCGCCCTCGACGGCATGGCCTTCGCGCGCCTGTACGGCGAGCCGCTGTTCAAGCTGCCGCAGGACCTGTACATCCCGCCGGATGCGCTGGAAATCTTCCTGGAAGCGTTCGAAGGGCCGCTGGACCTGCTGCTCTACCTGATCCGCAAGCAGAACTTCAACGTCCTCGATATCCCGATGGCGCAGGTGACGCGCCAGTACCTCACCTATATCGAGCAGATCCGCAAGAGCAATCTTGAACTGGCCGCCGAGTATCTGCTGATGGCGGCGATGCTGATCGAGATCAAGTCGCGCATGCTGCTGCCGGTGAAAAAATCCGACAGCGACGAGGAAGAAGAGGATCCGCGTGCCGAACTGGTGCGCCGCCTGCTCGAATACGAGCAGATGAAGCTGGCGGCCATGCGCATCGACCAGATACCGCAGCTCGGCCGCGATTTCCTGCATTCGCAGGTCTATATCGAGCAAAGCCTCGCGCCGCGTTTCCCCGATGTCGAGGTCGTCGACCTGCAAGCCGCCTGGGCCGATGTGCTCAAGCGTGCCAGGCTCAACCAGCACCACAAGATCTCGCGCGAGGAGTTGTCGGTGCGCGAGCATATGAGCCATATCCTGCGCCGCCTGCAGCACACCCGCTTCATGGAGTTCTCCGAACTCTTCGACGAAGCCGTGCGCTCCGGCAAGGGCGTGCCCGTGGTGGTGGTCAACTTCATCGCCATGCTGGAGCTGTCGCGCGAAGCGCTGGTGGAGATCACCCAGGCGGAGCCCTTTGCGCCCATTTATGTGCGATTGGCGTACATTCCCAGCTAGGCGGGCACCAGGAGCACCGACCTCCCCGGGCCACATGCTCTACAATCCGCCGACAGTCGGCGCCACCAAGAGCACCAGACCGGCCTTCTCGGGCGCGCATAGCGCCAGGGTCACTCCTATCACGACCAGCACACCAACTTCATGAAAGTCATCTCCTCCATTCACGAGTTGCGGGACCAGTTGCGCGGACAGAACCGGGCGGCCTTCGTGCCGACCATGGGCAACCTGCACGAAGGCCACCTGTCGCTGATGCGCCTGGCGCGCCAGCACGGTGACCCGGTGGTCGCGTCGATCTTCGTCAACCGGCTCCAGTTCGGCCCCAATGAGGATTTCGACAAGTACCCGCGCACGCTGCAGGACGACATCGAGAAGCTGCAAAAGGAAGGCGTGTACGTGCTGTTCGCCCCCACCGAGCGGGATATGTACCCCGAGCCGCAGGAATACCGCGTGGAGCCGCCGCACGACCTGGGCGACATCCTCGAAGGCGAGTTCCGCCCCGGCTTCTTCAAGGGCGTCTGCACCGTGGTGATGAAGCTGTTCTCCTGCGCGCAGCCGCGCGTGGCCGTGTTCGGCAAGAAGGACTACCAGCAGTTGATGATCGTGCGCCGCATGGCGAACCAGTTCGCGCTGCCGATCGACATCGTGCCGGCCGAGACCGTGCGCGCCGAGGACGGCCTGGCCTTGTCCTCGCGCAACCGCTACCTGACGCCCGACGAGCGCGCCGAGGCACCGGTGCTCTACAAGACGCTGCATGACGTGCGCAATACCGTGCTGGCCGCCAACAGCGCCAGCGCCGACCTGGCCGCGATCGAGGCCAATGCCCAGGCCGCGCTGCAGGCGCGCGGCTGGAAGCCGGACTACATTGCCATTCGCAAGCAGGTAGACCTGCAGCCGCCGACCCGCGACGAATATGTGGCCGGCGAGCCGCTGGTGATCCTGACGGCGGCCAAGCTGGGGGCTACGCGGCTGATCGACAACCTCGAGATCTGACCCCGGGCGCGGCGATCGCCGCGCCTCCATGAATTTCGGCTGTCCTACTCATCAGCGATCGGGTGTCCTTGTTCTCGCAAGGTCTTCGTCCAGCGCTTGATCCGTGCACGTAACCGCCCCTTCGCGGCCTTATCGATCGGCATGTCATCGACCATCTCGAGCGCCTTGTCTGGCGCTACAAAGCCGTATTGCAGCAGCGCCATGTTGAAGATCCGGTCCTTGTCTCGATCAGCCACCGCCTTGGCCATGAAGAGATCAAGCACATCCAGGCAATAGGCCACACGGCCGTTGGTCCCGGCGTTCTGAATACGCTGCAGGCGAGCTTCCCAACCGGCTGGCAGGCAGGCCGTCTCTGGCCCGACACCCTGCGCGTAATAACCGTGGGTCCAAATCTTCGCGGTTCATGTGAGCCCCTCTTCCCTTTTGTCGCCCAAAACAACCCCCTTCTTCAGTGCTTGCATCTGGGCAAGCACATCACGCCTGACGTTTTCAGGTAATACCGTTGGCAAAGGCGAAGCTTGGCGAAGTTCCTGGGCACGCCTCGTCCGGCCAAGAACTTTGCGCCACGAGCGTCGAATAAGAATCGCCTCCCATTCCTCCCAAAGGGACTGGGAGCGAGCCCCGCCCTTGGCGCGCCACTGCCCGAGTGTATCCAAGGCGCGCTGCAGTAACGCCGGGTCTTCCTGAATCAGCCGGATCGCCTCCTTGTGAAGCGCCATGCTCTGCAGGTCTTGAGCCTGATGTTGCCCAGAATCAGTAGTGACCAGAACCTGCACCTGGGGGCGCGGGCGTCTGGACTTTCCCGCCGCGGAGCTAGCTGGAGGCGGCTGGAAGGTGTCACTGACCAACAAGGCCAAGTCGCCAGCAACGCCCAGAACTGACATGACACGCAGGTACGTGCCAATCGTCGGCGCCGGGTCTCCTGCTTCCACTGAGCTAAGTGTGGTTCTTGAAATGCCCACTCGCCGGGCCATTTCGACCGTATTGATGCCTTGCGCCTTTCTGAGGCGCTTGATGCGATCGCCCAATTGCAGCAGCAACTGGCGTTCAAGGACGGTGGTGGTATCCGAAAAGGCTGGCATATGTTCAGTACACTAGTCTGATTCCCGTTTTTTGTCCAATATATTGGACATATAAACGCTGCCGGACGAACTATTTGAACACTTTTTGTTAGGGCCGCTTCTTTTTTATCTTTCCAGGGCCTGCCGCGCCAGAACAGGCTCGGCCTGAGCCGGCTGCCCGCTCCCCGCGCGCTGCAGCATCCGGGCCACGTGGCGCCGATGCCCGCGCCGCCGCTTCCACCAGATCAGTACCCCGGTCACGGCGAACAGCAGCGGCACCAGTCCGAACACCGAGATAAAGACCCGTCCGGGCAAACCGAAGGCTTCGCCGGTATGCAACGGGTACATCCAGTTGAGGAAGGTATCGCCGGCGGGCGCATCCATCGGGTCGCGTACGCCCAGGCGCTTGCCCGTGTAGGCATCAAGCCAGATCCGGGTGGCACCGCTGCCCTGCCGCACCTCGCCAGGCTGGCGCACGCGGACCTCGAAGGGATCGCCGGCTTTGCGCGGAAAACTCACGCGCGTGACCAGCGCTGCCGGATAGAGCGCCTGTGCCGCGCTCACGGCCTGCGCTGCGCCCAGCGCGGGCGTGCCGGCGGGCGCAGGCGCCGATGCCGGTTTGCCGGGCGGCGTCACCGTCATCACGCTGGCGACAACCGGCGTCACCCATTTGGGCAGGTTCAGGTACCAGCCTGAAAACGCCATGGTGGCCAGCACCGGCGCCGCGAAGATGCCACCCGTGCGGTGCAGCGAATAATTGAAGCGCGACCACGAGCCGCCATGGGTGATGCGGAAGGCATTCACGATCGCGCGCGCCTTGAATTTTGGCCACCACAGCACGACCCCGCCGATCACCATCAGCAGTAGCAGCATGCCGGTAACGCCCAGCAGGGTGCGGCCCGTCTCGCCGGACAGCAGGTAGTGGTGCAACTGGAACAAGGTGGACATCAGCAGCGGGCGCGACAGCCCTGGCTCGCCCGAGACCCGCTCGCCCTTCACCGCCAGCGTGACGGGATCGACCATGACCTGGCGCGAGCGGCCGGCATTCGGCGTGCCTTTGAGCGGATACCAGGCGACAAATACCTCGTGCGGCGCGGACGGCAGCACCAGCAGGCCAGGCTGGCCGTAGCGCGGATCGGCCTGCAGCTTGTCGGTCACTGCCTGCACCGTCGCCGGCTGGACCGGCAGCGRCACGTCGGCCGAGGCGCTCAGCAATGCGGGATTGAGCAGCGCGTCGAGTTCATCGCGCCAGGCAATGGCGGTACCGGTCAGGCCCAGCATGACGAACAACAAACCCAGCGTTAAGCCGATGTAGAGATGAATCTTGACGATGACAACGCGCAGGCGGCCGGTGACCATGGAAGGCGGAGAGCAGATGTTGGGGGATCAGGTATTGCGCATCACACGCCGGCGGAATGGGGATACATCACGCCAGCGAAAATGCGAATGCGAAGGATTCGCGATTCTATCAGGCGCTGCAGGTTCGCGCACGTACCGGACAGCAACGCCCGGGCACGCGGGTTCTACCAGCGCCTGGACGGTGTGGAAAGCGAAGCATTTGACGACCGGTGTCCCGGCGCCGACCTGATCGCAGCCGTGCGCAGCGTGAGCTGGCCGTCCGTGGATGCCCTGCTCAGGCGGCTGGGCGCTTGGCCAGGGCGGGTTGCTCCAGCCAGCCGATGATGGGCTGCCACTGCTCCCAGTCGCGCGCCACGCGGGATGGCGCCACGTCCCACAGGGTCAGCCCGTGCGCGGCGAGTTGCACGTAGTTCTGCGTATCGCGCAGGAAGCCCAGCACCGGCAGCCCAAGGCCCGCGACGAAGTGCTGCAACTGCTCGGCGGAGCGGGTGCGCAGGTCGACCCGCATGCCGATCACGCCCACCTCCACCTCGCCGTGGCGCACGCGTTTGTCGTCGGCCAGGCGGGCGAGGAAATCCTGGGTGGCAAGGATATCGAACAAGGAAGGCTGCAGCGGCACCACCACGCGGTGGGCCAGCTTCATCACGTCGTTGAAGCGCCAGCCGCGCAGGCCGGCCGGGGTGTCGAGCACGACATGGGTGGTGCCCTTGGGCGGGCGCGCGATCTGCTCGGCGCTGATGTCCCAGGTGCGGATGGGCGCCGCCGAGGCCGGACGCAAACCCAGCCAGGCGCGCGAGGATTGCTGGCGGTCCGTATCGCCCAGCATCACGGCATGGCCGGCGTTGGCGAAGTAGCCCGCCAGGTTCGTGGCAAGCGTGGTCTTGCCTACGCCGCCTTTGGGATTGGCGATCACGACTACGGGCATGGCTGTCTCCCCAATGGCTGTCCATGGCGGCGCTGCCATCCGGGCGCGCCGCTCCGGGTTCCGCCGTGGCCCTGCCGTCACCAGGCCCCGGCGGAGCCCGCCTGCGAGTTTAGCAGTTGCCGTGCCTTGGCGACTCGGCCGGTGCCTACGTTGTCAAGGGCGCCAGCAAGGCGTCCAGGTCGAGATGCGCGGCGAGCGTGTCGGCCAGGCGCTCCAGCGATGCCTCGCGCAGCGCGGCCAGGTCCACGCCTTCAGCGCGCGCCAGCCCGGCCCAGCGCAGCAGCGCACCGCAGGCCCCGGGCTGGTCGAACAGGCCGTGGACATAAGAGGCCAGCACCTGGCCGTCCTCCGATTGCGCGCCGTCCGGACGCTCGCCCTCCAGCCACAGCGCCGGGCGCGCCAGCGCGGCGCCGGTGGTCACGCCCATATGGATTTCGTAGCCTTGCACGGTGGCCTGCGTGGCACCTTCCAGGGCCAGCCGCCCACTGACCACCCGCAACTGCTTGTGCGGCGCGAGCACGGTAGCGTAGTCCAGCAGGCCGAAACCCTCGCTGCGGCCGGGCGTGCCCTCGTTGCCGGCCGGGTCGTCCACCTGCCGGCCCAGCATCTGCATGCCGCCGCAAATGCCGATCACCTTGCCGCCATAGCGCAGGTGCCGCAGCAGGGCAGGCTCCCAGCCATTTGCGCGCAGGAAGGCCAGGTCGGCGCGCACGCTCTTGCTGCCCGGCAGCACGACCAGGTCCGCCGGCGGGATCGGCATGCCGGGGCCGATAAAGCGCAGGTCCACCTGCGGGTGCGCGCGCAATGCATCGAAATCGGTGTGATTGGAGATGCGCGGCAACACCGGCACGATCACGCGCAGCAGTTCGCCCTGCTTGGCGGCCTGCGCGCCGATGATGGCGTCCTCCGCATCCAGGTGCAGGCCGTGCAGGTAGGGCAGCACGCCCAGCACGGGCTTGCCGGTGCGCGCCTCGAGCCAGTCCAGCCCGGGCTGCAGCAGCGCGATATCGCCGCGGAAGCGGTTGATGATGAAGCCCTTGATGCGCGCGCGCTCGGATTCCGACAGGCAGTCCAGCGTGCCGACCAGGTGGGCGAACACGCCGCCGCGGTCGATGTCGGCCACCAGCACCACCGGGCAGTCGACCGCTTCGGCAAAACCCATGTTGGCGATATCGCGGTCGCGCAGGTTGATCTCCGCCGGGCTGCCGGCGCCCTCCACCATCACTACCTCGTAGGCGCCGGCGAGGCGCTTGTGCGAGGCCAGCACGGCCTGCATCGCCACCGGCTTGTAGGCGTGATAGGCGCGTGCATCCAGGTCCAGCCGCGCCTGGCCATGGATGATGATCTGCGCGCCGGTATCGCTGCTGGGCTTGAGCAGCACCGGGTTCATGTCCGTATGCGGCGCCAGCCCGGCGGCCAGTGCCTGCAGGGCCTGGGCGCGCCCGATCTCGCCGCCGTCCGCGGTGACCGCGCTGTTGAGCGCCATGTTCTGCGGCTTGAACGGGACCACGCGCACGCCGGCGCGCGCCAGCACCCGGCAAAGGCCGGCCACCAGGGTGCTCTTGCCCGCGTCGGAGGTGGTGCCCTGCACCATCAAGGTACCGCGCAAGCCACCCGGCAATGCCCGCGCGGCGGCTTCGGAGAGATTTTTTTGCATCGTGGGATTATCGCATCGGGGCGCGGCCTGGTCGCTCTGCGCCCGCCATTGCGGGCGTGCGGTCCAGGGATGCGCCCGCTACAATACCCGGATGATCCCGGCACATGCCTCCGCCACCGCCACCGAGCCCGCCAGCGCCACCAGCCACGCGCCGGCCGGCGAACGTTCGCCCCAGTCCGCGGCCGCGCCGCACGCCGAAGCGGCCGCCATCCGCCCGCGCCAGCTCACGCTGGTGCTCGGCGGAGCACGTTCCGGCAAGAGCCACTTCGCCGAGCAGATGGCTGCCGATCATGCCGCGGCCACCGGGGGTCCCGTCACCTATATCGCCACCGCGCGCCACGACGAAGACCGCGCCGACGAAGAAATGGAAGTGCGCATCGCGCTGCACCGTGCCCGGCGCCCGGCGGAGTGGGGGCTGGTCGAGGAGCCGCTGCATCTCGCCGACGCCTTGTACGCCCACGCGACCCACAATGGCTGCATCCTGGTCGACTGCGTCACGCTGTGGCTCAATAACCTGCTGTTCCTCGACGCCCGCAGTTATCCCGAGCACGGCCTGGTGACACCGCCCGCTGCCTTCACCGAGGAAATCGACGCGCTGCTGTCCGCGCTGCCCACCCTGCCCGGCCACGTGATCCTGGTCTCCAACGAGATCGGCTTCGGCGTGGTGCCGATGGGCGCCATCACCCGCTTCTATGTCGACGAACTGGGCCGGCTGAACCAGAAGCTGGCCGCCGCCGCGGATCGCGTGCGGCTGCTGGTAGCGGGCATCCCCATCAGCGTGAAAGGCGCCGACCCGGCGTGCTGATGCTGTCTTCGCTGCCGTCGTGGTGGCCGTTTCCCTTGCTTGCCTGGACCGCCTGCGTATGCGCCGCCGTAGCTGGCGTGCTGCTGGACCAATGGCTCGGCGAGCCGCGCCGCTGGCACCCGCTGGTCGGTTTCGGCCGCCTCGCCTCAGCGCTCGAACGCCGCCTCAACCGTGGCGGCGCGCCGCTGCGCCAGCGGCTCACCGGCCTGGCCGCCTGGGCGCTGATGGTGCTGGTCCCTGCCGCGCTGGGCGGCGTACTCGTGCATGCCGCCGCGCAGTTGAGCGCCGTGCTGGGCTGGCTGTTGCAGGCCCTGGCGCTCTACGCCGCGCTGGGCGCGCGCAGCCTGGCCCAGCATATCGCGCCGATCGCCGCCGCGCTGGCGCAAGGCAATATCGCCAAGGCGCGCCAGCTCACGGCACGCATTGTCTCGCGCGACACCGCCGATGCCGACGCCGAGGCGCTGGCCCGCGCCGCCTGCGAATCGGCGCTGGAGAATGGCAACGACGCCATCTTCGGCGCCCTGTTCTGGTTCCTGGTGGGCGGCGCGCCGGCAGTGATCGCCTATCGCCTTGCCAACACGCTTGACGCCATGTGGGGCTACCGCACGCCCCGCCTGCTGTATTTCGGCTGGGCCGCCGCGCGGCTGGACGATGTGCTCAACCTCGCGCCCGCACGCCTTACCGCGCTCTCGTACGCACTGCTCGGGCGTACCGTGCAAGCATTGCGCTGCTGGCGCGCGCAGGCGCCGGCGTGGTCCAGCCCCAATGCAGGCCCCGTCATGGCCGCGGGTGCCGGCGCCGTCGGCGTGGCGCTGGGCGGCCCGGCCCGCTACCACGGCGAATCGGAAGAGCGTCCGCCGCTAGGCGAAGGACGCGCGCCCGCCGCCGCCGATGTGCACGCCTGCCTGCGCCTGGTGCAACGCACGCTGTGGCTCTGGCTGGCCGCCGCCGGCGCCAGCGCCGCCCTCCGCCAATACGGCATCGCATGAGTACCCCGATCCGCCACGGCGGCGATCTGCTTGCCGCGGTGCGCAGCTATGGCCGGCCGGCCGCAGACTGGCTCGACCTTTCCACCGGCATCAATCCCGACGGCTATCCCGTGCCGGCCCTGCCCGCGCACGCATGGCAACGGCTGCCGCAGGACGGCGACGGCCTGGCCGAACTCGCGGCGCAGGCTTACGGCGCACCGCAGGCGCTGCCGGTGGCCGGCTCGCAGGCCGCCATCCGCACCTTGCCGCAACTGCTCAAAGCGGGACGCGTCGGCGTGGCCGCGCAGGGCTACAGCGAATACGCACCCGCCTTCGCCCGCGCCGGGCATCAGGTGGTGCCACTGGCCGAAGCCGATTTCGCACGTGGGGACCTTGCCGCGCGGCTCGACCACCTGGTGGTGGTCAATCCCAACAATCCGACCGGACGCACGCTCGCACAGTCCACGCTGCTGCACTGGCATGCCGAGCTGGCGGAGCGCGGCGGCACGCTGCTGCTCGACGAGGCCTTCATGGATTGCACGCCCGCGCTGTCGCTGGCGGCGCTGGCGGATCGTCCGGGCCTGGTGGTGCTGCGCTCGCTCGGCAAGTTCTACGGCCTGGCCGGTGTGCGCTGCGGCTTCGTGCTGGCGCAGTCCGCCTTGCTGGCGGCGCTGGCCGGACAACTGGGGCACTGGACCGTGGCCGGCCCGGCGCGCGCGGTGGCGCGCCTGGCCCTGGCCGACCATGACTGGCAGGCCACCACGCGCGAGCATCTGCAGCAGGCGGGCAAGCGGCTCGCGGCGATGCTGCGCGCGCATGGCCTGGCAGCCGTGAGCCACCCCTTGTTCAGCTGGGTGCCGCGCGCCGATGCCGCCCTGCTGCACGACGCGCTTGCGCGGCATGGCGTATGGACGCGGTTGTTCGACGCACCGGCCGGCGTGGCTGCCTTGCCAAGCCTGCGGCTGGGTTTGCCCCCGGCGCAAGACGCGGCATGGCAACGGCTCGACGCGGCGCTGGCATCCGCATGCGCCGCGATGGCCAAGGACACGCAACAAGACGCACGCTTTCCTACCGAACCCCGATGATCGATACCCCGATGACTTTCCGCGCCCTGCTCATCCTCGCCACGCTGCTGGGCAGCAGCGTTTGCGGCAACGCCGGCGCCGCCATCTCGGTGGTCGACGACGCCGGGCAGACCGTCACGCTGGACCAGCCCGCGCGCCGCGTGATCTCGCTGGCGCCGCATGTCACCGAGATGCTGTACGCCGCCGGCGGCGGGTCGCGCATCGTCGGCACCGTGAGCTATAGCGACTACCCGCCGCAGGCCCGCGACATCCCCCGCCTGGGCGACAACAAGGCGCTCGATCTCGAACGCATCGCCGCACTCAAGCCGGACCTGATCGTGGTGTGGCGCCACGGCAATGCGCAAAAGCAGACCGATCGCCTGCGCGCGCTCGGCCTGCCGCTCTTCTACAGCGAACCGCGCAAGCTGGAAGGCATTCCCAGCAATATCGAACGGCTCGGCGTGCTGCTCGGCACCGAATCCACCGCCAACGGTGCCGCCGCCACCTTCCGCCAGCAGGTCGACAAACTGCGCCAGACCTACGCTGCGCGCCCGCCGGTGACGGTCTTCTACCAGGTTTGGCAGCAACCGCTGATGACACTCAGCGGCCAGCACCTGATCAGCGACGTGTTGGCGCTCTGCGGCGGGCGCAACCTGTTTGCCAACGAATCGCTGCTGGTGCCCACGGTATCGGTGGAAGCGGTGGTGGCCGGCAATCCGGAAGTGATGATGACGGCCAGCATGGGCGCGACCCGCTCGGATCGGCCGCTGCCCGACTTCGCCATCTGGGAGCGCTGGAAACAGGTGACGGCGGTGGCGCGCGGCAACCTGTATGCCATCGATGGCGACCTGGTCAATCGGGCCGGGCCGCGTATCACCCAGGGCGCGGAGATCGTCTGCAAGGACCTGGAGAACGCACGCCGCAAGCGGCCGGCGCAGTAGGATCTTACGTTTCAGACCCGGTTCCACCAGCGCAGCCGCGGTGCCGTGCCGCCGAGCGTAAACCGGCAACTCGCTCCAAAGCCGAGGTCCCACCGCAGCGTGGTGGGCAGCGGCACCCCAAGCCAGTGCGCCGCCAGCATGCGCATCGGGCCGGCATGGGCCACTACCCACAGGCGATCGGGCGCGTGCGCCGGCAAGGTATCGGCCCATGCCGCTACCCGCGCCATCGCCTCGGCTACGCTCTCGCCGCCGTGGGGACGTGCATGAAGCAGATCGGCGGCCCAGGCATCCAGTTCGGCGCGCGGCACGGCATCCCATGCACAGCCTTCCCAGCTACCGAAATCGAGTTCACGCAGCCGGGCATCCGTCTCGGGCACCAACTCCAGGTCCTGCGCCAGCAGCGCGGCGGTAGCGCGAGCACGCATCATCGTGCTGCTGACAATGCGCTGCGGCACCAGCCCGATGAGCGCCGACAACATGCGCGCGGGCTCGGGCACCACGGGTTGCGCGAGCGGCAAATCGAGCGCCCCATAGCAGATGCCCTGCGCAACCTCGGGCTGCGCGTGCCGGATCAGGACCAGGTCCATGCCGCCGCCACGAGATAAATCGACAACTCGGCCAGTTGCTGCGCCATGCCGAGGCAGTCGCCGGTGTAGCCGCCGATGCGGCGCACAAAGTATCGCCCCAGCAGGAAGCGCAACACCAGCAATGCCATCAGCACCACGGCTGCGAACCGCGGCGACACCAGCAGCAGCGGCAAGGCGCCGCACAGCAGTGTGAAAGCCAGTCCGATGCCGGACAGGCGCTGCGCCACCGGCTTGGCCTTGCCCTCGGCCCGCACATAATCGAGCGTCGCAAGATAGCTCACGGCCATCGCGCGGCTGGCCGCATGCGCGGCCACCAGCACCAGCAACAGCGCCACCATGCCGCTGCGCCCGGCAATCGCCACCAGCAACTGCCACTTGAGCAGCAGCGCCACCACCAGCGCAATGGCGCCGAACGCGCCGATACGCGAGTCGTGCATGATGCGCAGCACGTCCTCGCGCCGGTAGCCGCCACCGAAGGCATCGATGCAGTCCGCCAGGCCGTCTTCGTGGAAGGCGCCCGTCACCAGCAGCGTCACCGCTATGCCCAGCAGCAGTGCCACGCCAGGCGGCCACCACTGCAGCGCGCCCCAGCTCGCCAGCGCGCCGAGCGTGCCCACCAGCAAACCCACCAGCGGGAAATAGCGCGCCGCCGCGTTCAGGTAGTGCGGCGCAAAGCCGACCCAGCGCGGCACCGGCACCCGCGTGAAGTAGCCGACGGCAGTCAGGAAGTAGCGGAGTTCATCGAGCATGGGCCATTGTGGCAGGATAGCCGCCGCGTCAGGCGGAAGCCGTGCTGACGCCGGCGGCGCCGAAGGTCGCCATCTCGCGCAGGAAAGCCGCGGCCGAAGCCACCAGCGGATAGGCCAGCGCGGCGCCGGTGCCCTCGCCCAGCCGCAGGTCGAGCGCCAGCAGCGGCTGCGCGCCGAAGTGTTCAAGCAGGCGGCGATGCCCATGCTCGTGCGAGCAATGCGAGAACACGCAGTACGCCAGCACCTCGGGAGCGAGCCGCTGCGCCACCAGCAGCGCTGCCGAAGCGATAAAGCCATCGACCAGGATCACCATCCGGCTTGCGGCAGCGGCCAGGAAAGCGCCGGTCATCATGGCGATCTCGAAACCGCCGAAGGCCGCCAGTACATCGAGCGGCTCCACGGCATCCGCATGAAGGGCGAGCGCCTGCGCCAGCACCGCGCGCTTGCGTGCCAGGCCGGCATCGTCCAGGCCGGTGCCGCGGCCGATGCAATCGTCGATGGGCGCATCGGTGAGCCGGCTTGCCAGGCAGGCGGCCGACGAGGTATTGGCAATGCCCATCTCGCCGAAGCCCATCACATTGCTGCCCAGCTGCGCATGGCGCAACACGCGTGCCATGCCGGCGGTGAGTGCCGCCTGTACCTGCTCCGCGGTCATCGCGCGCTCTTGCGCGAAATTTCGCGTACCCGCCGCGATGCGGCAGTTGACCAGGCCGGGCGCGGCGGGCAGCGGCGCGCGCACGCCCGCGTCCACCACCTCCAGCGCCAGCCCGTGCAGGCGCGAGAACACATTGATGGCCGCGCCGCCGCCCAGGAAGTTGAGCACCATCTGCGCCGTCACCTCGGCGGGATAAGCGCTCACGCCCGCATCGGCCACGCCGTGGTCGCCGGCGAACACGATCACGGCCGGCCGCTTGAGTTCGGGCGCGCTGCTGCCGGTGATCAGGCCGATCTGCAGGGCCAGGTCTTCCAGCCGGCCGAGCGCGCCGAGCGGCTTGGTCTTGGCGTCGATGGCGGCTTGCAGGGCCGGCCGCAGGGCGGCGTCGAGCGGGGCGATGTGAGGTAGCTGCATGGTGTTCGTCGCAATGATTCGCTGAATGACAGGTGCCCGTGGCCTTACATCTCCACGCCGCGTTGCGCCTTGATGCCTTGCTCGAAGGCGTGCTTGACCGGCGTCATGTCGGTCACCGTGTCCGCCGCCTCGATCAGCTCGGGCGGCGCGCCGCGGCCGGTGATCACCACATGCTGCATCGGCGGGCGGGCGCGCAGGTCGGCGATCACGGTATCGACATCGAGATAATGCAGCTTGAGCGCAATATTGAGTTCGTCCAGCAGCACCAGGCCGATCGACGGGTCGCGCATCAGCCCGCGCGCCACTTCCCACGCTGCCTGGGCCTTGGCCACGTCGCGCGCGCGGTCCTGGGTTTCCCAGGTGTAGCCCTCGCCCATCACGTGGAAGGCGCATTGTTCCGGGAAGCGCCGCAGGAACATTTCCTCGCCGCTGGGAAAGGCGCCCTTGATGAATTGCACCACGCCGGCCTGCATGCCGTGGCCGAGCGCGCGCACCACCATGCCGAAGCCGGAGCTGGATTTGCCCTTGCCGTTGCCGGTGGTGATGACGATCACGCCGCGCTCTTCCTGGGCCGCGGCAATCTTGGCATCCACGGCATCCTTCTTGCGCACCATGCGCGCCTTGTGGCGTTCGTCGCGGGCGGCGTCTTCGCTGGTGGAGGGGTCGTTGGCTTGGGGTTCAGTCATGTTGCGTTCCTTCTTGTTCCGGATGAAAGGCGCCGTCGGCAATCAGCGCGGTATGGTGGCCTTCGCTGACGCTGACAATCGGCGTGCGCAGCGCGTGCGAGCAATACGCGGGGGTCAGTACCTGCGCGGCGGGGCCATGCAGGCAGAGGCCGTCCTCGGCCAGCAGCAAGGCATGGGTCGCGTAGCGGCGCGCCAGGTTAAGGTCGTGCAGGATAACCGCCACGGCGTGGCGGCCGGCGCGCGCGAGCCGGGCCAGGGTCTCCAGCACCATGATCTGGTGGCGCAGGTCGAGGTGGGCGGCCGGTTCGTCGAGCAGCAGCAGCGGCGCCTGTTGCGCGAGCGTGGCGGCCAGCGAGACGCGCTGGCGCTCGCCGCCGGACAGGGTCAGCACGTCGCGCCCCGCCAGCGTATCGAGATCCAGTTCGCGGATGACCGCCGCGACCACCGCATCGTCCTCGCGGCCGGACCAGCCCCAGCCCGACAGGTGCGGGTGGCGGCCCACCGCCACGGCGTCGCGCACCGACATTGAAAAAGTATCGTGCACCGCCTGCGGCAGATAGGCGCGGCGCAACGCCAGCACGGCCGGCGCGATCTCCAGCGGAGCGCGGCCGTCCAGCAGCACCGCGCCGCCGTCCGGCTTGCGCAGTCCGGCCAGCACCGACATCAGCGTGGACTTGCCCACGCCGTTGGGCCCGACGATGCACCAGAGCTCGCCGGCCTGCATGGTCAGGCTCAGGCCATCGAGCAAGGCGCGCTTGCCGGCGCGCAGCTGCAAGGACTGCAGCACCAGCGGCGGACAAGGCGAGACGGGTTCGTTCCAGCTCGGCATGGGGATCAGCGCGGCCTGCGCAACAGCAAGAAGAGAAAAGTCGGCACGCCCAGCAGCGCCGTGATCACGCCCACCGGCAACTGCGCGGGCGCGATCACCGTGCGTGCGGCCAGATCGGCAGCCATCAGCAGCGTGCCGCCCAGCAAGGCCGAAGCCGGCAACAGCAGGCGCTGGTCATTGCCCCAGGCCAGGCGCACGAGGTGCGGCACCACCAGCCCGACAAAGCCGATCGAGCCGGCGGACGTGATGGCCACCGCAATCGCCAGCGACGCCAGCACGAACACCGACATCCGCACGGCGCCGACGCGCACGCCGAGCGCCTGCGCTACCGTCTCGCCCAGCAGCATGGCATTGAGCGAGCGCGCCAGCGGCATGGCCAGCAGCACGGCCAGCGCCAGCGCGCCGAGGGCGAGCCCGTAGCTGGCCGTGCCGGCAAGATCGCCGGTCAGCCAGAACAGCATGCCGCGCAGCCTTGCTTCGGGCGCCACGCTCAGGATCAGCGTAATCAGCGCGCCCCAGCCCGCGGCCAGCATCACGCCGGTGAGCAGCAGGCGCGAGCCGGCCTCATGGTGGCCGCCCTGCACTTGCGGGTGCAGCAGGTCGCGCCGGGCCAGCGTGGCCACCAGCAGCATCGAGAACAGCGCGCCGCCGGCGGCGCCGGCCTGCACCGTCCACAGCGGCCACATCATCAGCATGGCGGTCAGCGCGCCGGTGGCGGCGCCGCCGGAGACGCCCAGCACATAGGGCTCGGCCAGCGGATTGCGCAGCAGCACCTGCATCAGCGCGCCGGTCAGGGCCAGCAGCCCGCCGCAGGCGAAGGCGGCTGCCGCGCGCGGCAGCCGCAACTCGCGCACGATGGCGCTGGCGGTATCGCCGGTGGCGCCGTTGGCGCCGGATAGCGCGTGCCAGACCTGCGTGCCCGACAGCGGCACGCTGCCCACCGCCAGCGACAGCAGGAACACCGCCACGCCGGCAGCGGCGAGCATCAGCCAGACGGCTAGCGCGCGGCGCATCCGAGGCTCGCCATCACTGGCGCCAGCCCAGCGTGATAAAGCCCGCACGTCCCTGCGTATTGTAGGGATAGGCGAGCTGGTAGTTCTTGTCGAAGAGGTTTTCCACGCGGGCGGCCAAGAACCATTGCTTGTCGAGGTTATAGCGGGCATTGAGGTTGACGATACCGTATCCGCCCAGCGTACGCGGACCGCTGTCGAGGCGCGCCGACGAGACGATCCATTCCCCGCCCAGGCGGACGGCGCCAAACTGGCGGCCCACGTCGAAGGCCGCATGGCGGCGCGCGCGGCGCAGCAACTGCGTATTGCTCTGTTCGTCCAGCGGGTTCTGGAAGGTCACGCTGGCGCCGACATCGGTGCCCATCAGACTGGCGCGCCAGGAGGCTTCGATGCCCTGCACCTTGGCCTTGTTGATATTTTGCGCCAGGAACAGGCCGCTGGGCTGCAACGCGGCGGTGATCAGGTTGTCGTAGCGGGTCTCGAACGCGGTCACGCGTAACAGGCCGGCGCTGTCCGTGCTGTACTGCGCGCCCAGTTCGACCGACTTGGCGCGCTCGGGCTGGATGCCGGGCTGGCCGTAGTTGGGATAGTACAGCTCGTTGAAGGTGGGCGCGCGGAAGGCATTGCTGGCGTTGGCGATCAGCTTGAACGCCTCGGTCACGTTATAGCCATAGCCGGCGAAATAGCTCGCCTGGCTGCCGAAATCCGAGTAGTGGTCGTTGCGCGCATTGAGCTGCAGCTGGTGCTTGCCCAGTCGGCCATCGTAGCCGCCGAACACCGACGCAATATTGCGGCCCGGCGCGCCAAACGAGTTCGAGCTGAATTCCTGCTGCGCATACTCCGTGCCGAACAGCAGCTTGTGAGTGGGCGCCAGCGCATATTCGTTCTGCCAGGTGTACTGCCGGTTGCGCGTGTCGAAGTTGCTGTTGAACACGCCGTTCAAGGTGTTTTCGCTATTGTCGCCGCTTTGTGCGACCTTGAAATGCGTGGTCCAGTCCCGGGTGATCTTGCCGTTGACAAAGGCGGATACGGTGTACAACTCGCTGTTCATCCACCAGACATCGGTCGGCTTGCCCGTCGTGCTGTCGTAGGAGAGCTTGCTCTTCGAGTAGTAGGCGGTGACGCCGGCGTCCCAGTCGCTGGTGAAACGATGCTTCACCTGGCCGGATACGCTCTCGTTGTAATAGGCGTTGTTGTTCGGATTCGGGCCGATGCCCTTCGCTGCCTTGGCCGGATTGTCGCCGTTCCATTGAGCCGCATTGATGGCCGAGAAGCCGTTGGTCGTGACGCCCGACCCGGTGATGTTGAACGAGGTATCGCCCACCTGGCCGCCGTAGCCTACCGTGCCCTGGCGCGTATTGTTGCTGCCGTATTCGATCTGGGCGTTGGCTGCGGGAGCCTGGCCCGCACCGCTCTTGGTGAAGATCTGCACCACGCCGCCGATCGCATCCGAGCCATAGAGCGCCGAGACATTGCCACGCACGATCTCGATATGGTCGATCTGGTCGGGCAGGATATTCGAAAGCTGGGCCGTGCCGCTGCTGACCGACGAAATCCGCACGCCGTCGATCAGGATCAGCGTCTGGTTGGAGTTGGCCCCGCGTATGAACAGGCTGGTATTGGCACCCAGGCCGCCGTTGCTGGAAAACTCCACGCCGGCCTGCGTGCGCAGCAACGAGCGCAGGTCGATGGCTTGCGAGTTGACGATATCCTGCTGGGTCACTACGGTGGTGTGCGGCAGTGCCGCGGTCAGCGGCTGGGCAATGCGGGTGGCAGTGACCACCACCGGATCGAGTTGCGCGTCGGCCGCGGACTGGGCGGCGGACTGGGCCATGGCAGTACCGGGCACGCTCATGGCGAACAGGGCGGCAAGCGCGGCGGGTAGTTGCCGCGAGACGAAAACGGGTGTGGCGTGGCGGCACGCCGGCAATGCCGGACGGCTCGACCTGGAGGGCGAAAAGCGCATGATGCTGAGTGGGAGAGAGCTGCCTGGTCCGTTCCCCCGCGGACCGTCTGGCGACGAAGCGCGCCACCGGCTCCTGCAAAAAAACCGCGAAAGGGGGGCGCACTCTCGTTCAGGCCGGTATCCGGGCTGACGACACCAGTCCGACCGCCTTCCCGAACCTTGCGGTTCAGTGGCTTGTGGGTCGGCCTTGCGATCTTGCGATCGCGGTCGCTTACCGTTGCGGGGGCAGCACAGGTTGGCACGGCCCCGCCCTGGCGGCGGCGGCTGGCTCCCTGTTTCCCGTTGAACTGCAACCCTGTAGTGAATAGGATTACGAGCACCTGGAACGTGCGCGAGTGTAGGCAGTTTCGGGTCGGGCGTCAATGCCGCGGGAATCCCGTGGCAAAGCGCCTGGAAACAGGCATAAAGACGGCGCCGCGGATGCCGTTAAGCGACGATGCATGCAACTTCCACGCGCAGGCCCGGTCACACCCGTCTGCGTTCGCCGTCCCTACGAATGCGCTTGGGCTAAAATCCCAACACCCGAGACCCTAGATATGACAGGCTCCATGCTCACTGAACTCGAACAACTCGCCGCCAAGATCGGGCGTGTGCTGCACCATGCCGATACCCTGGCCGCCGAGAACCAGCGGCTGCGCGAGGAGATCGAGCGCCTGCAGACCGAGGCCAGCCAGCTGCGCGGCGACCGCGAAGCCATGGCGGCCGACCGCGAACTGCTCAATATCAAGATCGAGGAAGCGCAGTCGCGCATCCAGTCGATCCTGGACAAGCTGCCCACCGCCAGCGACGCCCGCCAGCTCGACCTGCTGGGCGAAGGCGAGGCGGCCGGCCGCCCCGACCACAAGGCTCCCGGAGAAAACACATGAGCAACAAGCAAGTCGAAGTGAACATTGCCGGCCAGTCCTACCGGTTCGCCATTTCGCCCGACAATGAAGCCGCGCTGCTGGAAGCCGTGGCACTGGTAGACGACCAGATGACCCGCGTCAAGGGCGGGGTATCCGCCAAGGGCGTGGAGCGCGTTGCGGTGATGGCCGCCATCAGCATCGCCTCCGACCTGCTCGCGCTCAAGCGCAAGCAGCAGGAGGACGGCGCGATTCCGGTGGACGCGGTGCGCGCGCGCATTCGCGAGCTCAACGAGCGTGCGGACGAAGCCCTGCGGCAGTACGCCCATGTGGGCACCAATACGCCCGCGCCGCGCAACTGAACGCATACGTGCCGCCTGCGGTGTAGCGCATGGCACGGGAGGGCCGATGTGCCCCACATGCCGCGCGCGACGGCAAAATGTAACTACATGGCATGACGGGCTTGGTATGGAAAGCGGTGCGGTGTATAGTGGAGCCAAGCCGCACCAAGCCACATAGTTGCGGCACCCCAGGTCGGGTTATCGTGCCCGACCGCCGTTTTCATCCCATCCAAGTTCGAAACGGCAAACGTCTGACAGCCCTCCCGAAGCAATATGCGTTCGGTAGTGCAATAAGGGTCAGACGTTTGACAGTTTCCCTGCCTGGTTCGTCAGGATCATATTCCTTGAACCGATAAGCATTTGTTGGTGCGGGATTATGCCGTGTGGGCGAGCGCGTCGCTTGATTCATAGTTGCAGTCTGGACTCCCTGAATCTGTGATGTACCCGAAATGCGGCTTCCGCAGCCACTCTGAACCTCACTTGGGTTCAGGATGCCGATCCAGCGGCCGAGGCGGGGACCCCTATGAAGGCGGTGGTTTTTTATCCACCGCCTTTTTCTTTTTGCTTTCTGCTCTCTGCTTTTTGCGCGCCGTTTGCGCGCCTTGCTTGCCGCGCATTTCTTTGCCGCAACGTTCCCCTCTCCGGCCCTGCCTTCGTTTTGCTGCTGCTGCGTGCCGCGCCGGCCCGCGCCCGGCAAATGGTTTTCTTTTGGCCGGGCTTGCTGCACCATAGCGCTGTCGCCAACGCCACGCCAGCCCTGCCTGCCCATGAGCCGATCCACGCAAGCCGATAGCGCCACGCGCGCCCGCCAGTACTGGCTGATGAAATCGGAGCCCGACGAAGCCAGCATCGATACCCTGGCCGAACGCGGCACCTTGCCATGGACCGGCGTGCGCAACTACCAGGCACGCAACTTCATGCGCGACGCAATGCGTATCGGCGACGGCGTGCTGTTCTATCACTCCTCCTGCCCGCAGCCCGGCATTGCCGGACTGGCCGAGGTCTGCTCGCAGCCGTACCCCGATCCCACCCAGTTCGACCCGAAGAGCGACTACTACGATGCGGCCGCCAAGCCCGAAGCACCGCGCTGGATGCTGGTCGACGTGCGCTTTGTCGGCAAGGGCGCGCTGATCTCGCTGGCCGACCTGCGCGCGCACGAGGAACTGGCGGACATGGCCGTGCTACGCCGCGGCAACCGCTTGTCGATTACGCCGGTCACACCTGCCGAATGGCGCTTCATCACCACCAGGCTCATGCGCTGATACGCGTCGATAATGCGGTGCGGCGAGCCGCCCGCCGTGGCGAGCTGCACTGACGGTCACACTGGCGGCATGCCACAATGGCTGCCGACGACATAACTACAACACCAATAAGGCCGATTCCGCATCATGAGCTTTTCCCTGATTCCCGGGCTGTTGCTGCTCGGCGCCTTCACCGGCTTTTGCGCCGGCCTGCTCGGCGTCGGCGGCGGCATGATGATGGTGCCCTTCCTCACGCTTCTGTTCTCCGCCCTGGCCTTTCCGCAAGAGGACATCGTCCATATGGCCATCGCCACCTCCATGGCGACCATCCTGTTCACCTCGCTGTCCTCGGTACGTGCCCACCACAAGCGCGGCATGGTGCGCTGGAGCCTGGTGCTCGCGCTGGCGCCCGGCATCCTGCTCGGCGGCATGCTTGGCGGCGGCAAGGTCTTCGCGGCGCTCAAGACGAGCTGGCTGTCGCTGCTGTTCGCGGTGTTCGTCGGCTTCTCGGCGTGGCAGATGCTGCGCAACCGCAAGCCGGCCCCGCACCGGCAGTTGCCGGGCACGCCGGGCATGCTGGGTGCCGGCGGCGTGATCGGCTTCCTGTCGAGCCTGGTGGGCGCGGGTGGCGGCTTTGTCTCGGTGCCCTTCATGACCTGGTGCAACGTGCCGATCCACAACGCGGTGGCCACATCGGCCGCGCTCGGGTTTCCCATCGCGGTGGCAAGCGTGATCGGCTATGTATGGAGCGGACTGGGCCAGAGCGGGCTGCCGGCAGGCTCGCTTGGCTACATCTACCTGCCGGCGCTGGTGGTGATCGCCGTGGCCAGCGTGCTGACCGCGCCGCTGGGCGCGCGCACCGCGCACCGGATGGATGTCGCACAGTTGAAGAAGGTCTTCGCCTGCCTGTTGTTCAGTCTCGCGGCCTTCATGCTGTGGAAGGCCTGGCACGCGTTCTGAGGGCCGGCGTCGGGCGCGGCGGATACAGCTAGATACAAGGTGGATCGCGGCGTTACGGAACGATCACCCAGGCCGCGCGTCTGATACGCATCGTTCAGAAAAGGATAACTCGATGAAACAATTGCTTGCCGCCACGCTGCTCGGTACCACCGCCATGGTCGCTTCGGCCCAGGGCGGCGGCCCGACCCACGATCCGGCGCCCGCGGGCGTGCTGTCGCTGTCCACCCAGGCCGCCACCGAAGTCCCGACCGACGTGGTCCACATGACGCTGGCAGCCGAGCAGGAAGGCGCCGAGCCCGGCGCGATCTCCTCGTCGCTGTCGGCCAGGACGCAGGAAGTGATCGCGCAAGCCAGGCGTACCAGCGGCGTGCAGGCGCAATCGGGCGGCTTCACCATCTATCCGTCCAACGACAAGAACGGGCGCATCAGCACCTGGCGCGGCCGTGCCGAGGTGCTTCTGGAGTCGCGCGATTTCGCCGCGGTGTCCAGGCTCGCGGGCCAGCTTGCCGGCCAGATGCAGGTGCAGAACATCAGCTTCTCGCTGTCGCGCGAAGCCCGCCTGGCCGCAGAAGCCAGGCTGACCGAGCAGGCAGTGGCCTCCTTCCGCGAAAAGGCGCAAGCCACCACCAGGCTGTTCGGCTACGGCAGCTACACCATCCGCGAAGTGCAGGTGGCCGAAGTCGGCGCCGTGCAGCCGATGCCGCGCATCTACGCGGCCAAGGCCATGATGGCCGATTCCGCGCCGGTGCCGGTCGAGGGCGGCAAGGCCCAGGTCACGGTGACGGTGAACGGTTCGGTGCAGATGCTGAAGTAAGGTCCCGCGGCGTCAGCCACTACCCCCGCTCAGGGGCTGACAGCGCCGCGAACTGCTGGCGCAGCACGTTCTTCTGCACCTTGCCCATGGTGTTGCGCGGCAGTTCATCGACCAGGTGCACACGCTTGGGCACCTTGAAGTTCGCGATGCGGCCCTTGAGCGAGCCGATCAGGATGGATTCCTCCAGCGCGGCGCCAGGCTTGCCGACTACCACCGCCACCACCGCTTCGCCAAAGTCGGCATGCGGCACGCCGATTACGGCGCTTTCCGCCACGCCCGGCATTTCGTCGATAAAGCTCTCGATCTCCTTCGGGTAGACGTTGTAGCCGCCGGAGATGATCAGGTCCTTGCTGCGGCCGACGATGGTCAGGTAGTCGTCCGGCACCTTGCGCTCGCCGGCCTGGCTGACGATGGCGCCGCCGAAGCGGCCCACATCGCCGGTCTTGAACCAGCCGTCTTCGGTGAACTCTTCCTGCGTCTTCTCCGGCATGCGCCAGTAGCCGTGGAACACATTGGGGCCATGGACTTCCACGTTGCCGATCTCGCCCGCGGCGCAAGGCTTGCCGTCGCCGTCCACCACGCGCACCGACACGCCCGGCAGCGCCTTGCCCACGGTGCCGCCGATACGCTCGCCAGTCTGCGCCTCGTACGGGTTGGAGACCAGCATCACGGTCTCGCTCATGCCGTAGCGCTCCAGGATGGTGTGCCCGGTGCGCTCGCGGAAAGCATCGAAGGTTTCCATCAGCAGCGGCGCCGAGCCGGACACGAACAGCCGCATGCGGCGGCAGGTGTCGTCGTCGAAGCGCGGCTCCTGCAGCATGCGCACGTAGTACGTGGGCACACCCATCATCACGGTGGAGCGCGGCAGGAATTTCAGGATCTGGGCCATGTCCAGCCTGGGCGCCCAGATCATCTTGGCGCCGGCCAGCAGCGCGCCGTGCGAAGCCACGAACAGGCCATGCACGTGGAAGATCGGCAGCATGTGCAGCAGCACGTCGTCGCTGCGCCAGCCCCAGTATTCATGCAGTGTCCTGGCGTTGGCGGTCAGGTTGCCGTGGCTCAGCATGGCGCCCTTGCTGCGTCCGGTGGTGCCCGAGGTGTAGAGGATGGCGGCCATGTCGCTGGCGCTGCGCGCCACCGTGTCGAAGCGGTCCGGCTGCGCGGCGGCGCGGGACAGCAGCGAACCCGAGCGGTCGTCGTCCAGCGTGAACACATGCTGCGTGCCGTGGCGGAAGCCCACCTTGGACACCCAGCCGAAGTTGGCGCTGCTGCACACCACCACCGCCGGCTCCGCGTTGCCGACGAAATAATCGATCTCGGCTTCCTGGTAGGCGGTATTGAGCGGCAGGTAGACGTAGCCGGCGCGCAGCGTGGCCAGGTACAGGAACAGCGCCTCGGGCGACTTCTCCACCTGCGCCGCCACGCGCGCGCCCGCGGGCAGCTTGAGCGCGGTCAGCAGGTTCGCCATCATGGCAGTGGCGCGGTCGAGGTCGTCCCAGCTGTAGCAGAGACCGTCGTGGGTCTCGATGCAGCAGGCGCTGCGGTCCGCCGGAAAGCGGGATTCGAACAGGGCAAACAGGTTGGCGTTCATGTTGCGTAAGACACAGGAAATGGAACCGGCAAGAGCATGGGCAATCCGATCGATAGCCGGCAATGATAGAGCCGTTGCTATTGCCCGGTAAAGCGCGGCGGCCGGCGGGCCAGGAAAGCTGCCACGCCCTCGGCATGGTCGCGGCTGCCGCCATAGCGGAAATGCGCTTCCAGCTCCGCCGCGCTCAGCGGCTCGGGCGCCGGCGCGAGACGGCGGATGCTCTCCTTGTTGATGCGTGCTGCAAGCGGCGCACCGGCGGCGATACGCCTGACCGTGGCGGCCACTTCCTCGCCCAGTGCCGCAGCCGGCACCACCCGCGTCAGCAGCCCCTTGTCGCGCGCCTCGGCGGCATCGAACACGCGGCCCTCCAGCAGGATCTCCAGCGTGACCGCGCGGCCGGCCAGGGCCAGCAGCCCGCCGAGTTCGCCGGGGGCCATGGGAAAGCCGAGCCGGTTGATCGGCACGCCGAAGCGGCTGTCGTCGGCGGCGATCCGCAGGTCGCAATGGCAGGCGATCTCCAGCCCGCCGCCCACGCAAACCCCTTCGATCAGCGCCACCGTGGGATGGAGGCAGCTGGCAATGGCGGCCAGCGCCGGCGCGATCACCTCCACGTGATAACGGCGCAGCGTGGCGGCGTCGCCCCGCTCCTCGGGAAACTCCGCGATGTCGGCGCCGGCGGCAAAGTTGCCATCGGCGCCGCGCACCACCACGCAGCGCAGCGCGGGATCGGCCGACAGCCGGGCAAAGCCTTCGGCCAGCGCGCGCCACATCGCCACCGAAATCGCATTGAGCTTGCCCGCGTGCGACAGCGTGACGGTGGCCACTTCACCCTCGCGCGCGAAAGAAACCGTGCCGCTCATGCCCGCGCTCCGTGCGTACCAGGATGCATTGGTCGATTCCTCATCAGTCGATCCTGGCGCCGGATTGCTGCACCACCTGCGCCCAGCGCTTGATCTCCGCATGCTGGAACTGGGCGAACTGCTCTTGCGTGTAGGCCGGGATTTCCGAACCGTTGGTGAGCCAGATCTGCTTCATCTCGGGCGTGTTCAGTGCTTTCTCGACTTCGACATACAGCTTGTCGACGATTTCCTTGGGGGTGCCCTTGGGCACCCACATCGCGTACCAGGTCGCGACATCGTAGTCGGGCAGCCCCGCCTCGGCCGCGGCCGGCACATTGGGGAAGGCTGCCGAGCGCTTGTTCGATGCCACCGCCAGCGCCTTGATGCGGCCGCTGCGGATATGCTGGGCCGAAGAACCGAGTCCGTCGAACACCACGTCCACCTGGCCGGCCATCAGGTCCGACAGTGCCGGGCCCGCACCCTTGTACGGGATATGCGTGATGAAGGTCCTGGTCTGCAGCTTGAACAACTCCCCCGCCAGATGGTGGGAAGAGCCGTTGCCCGCCGAGCCGTAGTTGAGCTTGCCGGGATTCTTCCTCGCGTAGCCGATCAGCTCGCCCAGCGTGCTGGCGGGCACCTTGGGGTTCACCACCACCACCTGCGGCGGCTGCGCGATCACCGTGACCGGGATGAAATCCTTCTCGATGTCGTAGTCCAGCTTCTTGTAGAACGACGGCGCGATCGCGTGATGGGCGCCGCCGATAAACACGGTGTAGCCATCCGGCGCAGCCTTCGATGCAATGCTGGCGCCAACCGTACCGCCGGCGCCGCCGCGGTTGTCGATCACGAACTGCTTGCCGAGCTGCTTGGAGAGCTGGGCCATCAGTGGGCGGGCGAAGGCATCGGTGCCGCCGCCGGCCGGAAACGGCACGATCACGGTGATCGGCTTGGACGGCCAGGTATCAGCCTGCGCCACGGGCGCAACCGCGCCAAGGCCCGCGCCGAGCGCGCAAGCCAGCCCAGCCAGTTGGAACTGACGACGATCCATGACTCTGTCTCCTCTCTCTTCTGCTGTGGAAAGTCAAACGAAGAACTGCGCAATGCCCCCCGGAAATGGCCTCGCCCACGACCTGACCAGGGTCACAACAGCTTGCCCACGGCGCGACTGATGCGGGGGTTGCCATTGCCAAGGCGAACCAGATTGTCGTCCAGTGCCTCGGTCACGTAAAGGTAATTCACCATCATGCCGCAGGACTGCGCGCGCCCCTTGCGCGACAGGTCGGCGGCCCAGTTCAGGCGCTCCACGCAGGCGCCATTGCCCAGGTGGAAGCGCGCCACCGGATCGGCCGGCAACGCTTGCTGGCGCTCGCGCACCAGGTAGTGCGCGGCCAGCGCCAGCGCCGTGTCGCGCACCAGCGCGTCTTCGGAATCCGCCGGCAGCGCCGCCAGCCAGCCAGCACCGTCGGCGGGCGGCGTACCGTGCCGTTCGCGCCAGCGCGCCAGGCGCTTGTCGCCCAGCGCCTTGGCCACCGATTCGCCGTCGCGCTTGCGCAGCCAGTCGACAAACCCCGGAATGGGAGACAGCGTGGCAAACTGCTTGAGCTTGGGAAACTCGCGCTGCAATTCCTCGATCACCCGCTTGAGCAGGAAGTTGCCGAAGCTCACGCCGCGCAAGCCCGCCTGCGTATTGGAAATGGAATAGAAGATGGCCCACTTCACGCGGCGCAGGTCTTCCAGCGGGGCGGCCTCGTCCAGCAGCACGTGGACCTTCTGCGCCATCTCGGGCACGAAGGCCACTTCGACAAAAATCAGCGGCTCGCGCGGCATGCGCGGGTGGAAGAACGCGTAGCATCGGCGGTCCGAATCCAGCCGGTTGCGCAAGTCCGCCCACGAGGCGATCTCGTGCACGGCCTCATAGCGGATCAGTTTCTCCAGCAGCGAGGCCGGCGAATCCCAGGTGATGGGCTGCAACTCCAGCAAGCCGACGTCGAACCAGTTGGAGAACAGCGCTTCGAGATCGTCATCGAGCGCGCGCAGGCCCGGCACGCGCTTGCGCCAGCGCAGCATGTCGGCGCGCAAGCCGACCAGGAAATGCAGGCCGCATACGCTGGCACCCTGCTGACCGTGCAAGGCGGCCAGCCGCTTGAAGAAGCGGATGCGCGCGTTCGACATGGCTTGCGACAGGCCCGCGGCGGACTTGCCGACCTTGCCATCCTCGCCCGGCTCCGCGCTGCCTGCGGCGGCGACTTCCGCCAGCACGGCGAGCATGGCCTGGCGCGCATCGTCGCCGGCCGCCTCGTACTCGGTGCGCCAGGCCTGCGCGGCGGTATTGGCCGCGCCATCCGTCAGGCGCGCATCGAAGCACGGGCGCAGTTGCTCGCGCTGCCGGCGCAGCACGCGGGCCGGCAGCGTCGCGGGCCTGGCGCCGGCCTTGGCATCGGTGCCGGCATCCAGCCTGGCGCTGCCATCGCGCTCGCCCATGCGACCCCACCAGCGGCCAAAGCGCGACAGCAGGGTTTCGCCCGAGGGCTCGTGGCCGCCGAGGGGCGCACTGACCGGAGCACCGGCTTTCTGTTCGCTGTTGCCGAGGGAATCCATGGGGTACCTGCTATCGTTCGATGGATAAGGTTTCGACTGCGCTGGCGGCGTCCGCGGCCGGCGCCGGCTCGGCCGCGTCCAGCGCCCTGAGCGCGGCGCGCTGGCGCAGCAAATGCGTCTTCATCAGGGTTTCAGCGCGCTCCGGATCATGCGCCTTGAGCGCGGAGAACACCGACAGGTGCTCGGCGCAGGATTCTCGGATGCGGCCCGGCAGCTTCAGGCTCTTGTGGCGCGACAGCCGCAGCACCTTGCGCAGATCGCTGATCAGGCCGGACAGCCAGCGGTTGCCGGCGAGCCGCTGGATCGCTTCGTGGATCTGGTAATTGGTTTCGTAGTAGGCGTCGATATTGCCAGCGTGCGCATACTGCGCCAGCTCGGCGTGCAGGCTCTCCAGCGCATCCAGGTCCGCCGCCGTGGCATTGCGCGCGGCCTCATGGGCGCAGCGCCCTTCCAGCAGCGCCATCAGCGGGAAGATCTCGTCGAGGTCCTGTTCGGTCAGCGCGTTGACAAAGCAGCCCCGGCGCGGCTCCAGCCGCACCAGGCCTTCGGCGGCCAGCACTTTGAGCGCCTCGCGCATCGGCGTGCGCGAGATCCCCATGGATTCGGCCACGCTGGCTTCGTCGATCCAGGCGCCGGGCATCAGCGCGTGCTCGTCGATCATGGTGCGCAGGCGCTCCGCCACCTCGAGATAAAGCGCCTGCTGGATGATGCGCATGGTGCCTCCGGATGGAAGAACGCAATGGTATGGGGGGGTGGCTTCAAAAGTGTCTTGCTAGGCCCAATAATTCATAATTATGAATAACGGCGAAGCGAAGACAAGATAATTCGATGTTGCACGGCCGCAATAGACAGCGTGCGCCGCTAATTTGTCGTCGGGTTGTTTCGCTGGAAGCGGTGTTGGAGCGATCGACTCCAGTGTTAAGCCCGCTGTTCCCGAGAACCCAATTGCAGCCAGTTTGGAAAGCGGGGATCGAAATCCTCCGGGGCAATTTCATCCAGATGCGAGCACGCCTCGTCCGGGAGCGCGATGCTGAGTTCCTTGTGCCATAGAACCACACCGGCAAAGCGAACCACTCGGACGCGCACCTCCCTGGGAACCGGGTACGGGGCGATGTGCTTGGGGAGCGCTACCAACGAAACGCGCCTTCTCACCTCGTGGCTCAACCAGCCAGACGAGTCGCGTCGAACCGATTCCATGGCCGCAACGTGTCGATGCAGATAGAGCGCTCTGCAGGCCATCAGAAGGAGAATCAGACCGGAGACCAGAAACATGATGAAGCTCCGTTGAGTGAGGGGATGAACGGCAGGCACGACGTTCTACCTTCACAAGCACGCGCCATGCCAGAGGCATGGCAACACTCGGTGTGGACGGGAAACACAATCCAGGGAGCAAACGATGGGGCGGAGCCAACAGCCGGCAGGACAGCCGGTAGCGTTCCAACACTTGACTTCGGCAGCGCACCCCTTGAGGCGACTATCCCGGGATGGAAGCCGAATCGTGGCTGAAGCTACGGCGCGTACATATCTGGCCTTCGCGGCCGTGGATGACAAGTTCGACCCTTTCGCGCAGAGCTTGCACCGCCCCGGCGGCAATCGCCATCTCCTGCGTCCCATGATGCGACTCAGCGTACCTTGCGCCTTCACGAATGACGTCCCAACCGTCTCTGTACGGCTTGATGTGGATATTGCTGTCCATGGCAGTCTCAAACGTCTGGAAGGTGGAATTCCCGTGGCTGGTGCGCGCTGGCTGGGCAGCCCTCATTCCGCTGAGAGTTGCGTTCCAGGGTGGCGGCGCCGGCAGGCATGGTGTAGCTTCCCATGCGGAGTCAGTCCTCTCCAGCGTCGGGCACGCTCATCCGCCATCTCCTCGGCGTGGCCGAACCCGATCGCCGGAAGCGCTGTCACGATGGCTTGCATGGCCGCGTCATGCGCCCCGTGCTCAAGCTCTATATGCACGGTGGTCTGGCTGAGGCGGCAGTCGACCTCGACGACATAAGCGCGAGCCAGGCGGCCGACGACCTGATGCAACCACTGACGCAGTGCGAACACCTGGCTCGATGCCAGAGCGAGGCGCAAGCGGATCCAACGGTGAGCATTGTCGGGAGCGTCCCCGTGGGGTACTGCTGAGCCACCGCTCTGATGGCCAATATGCCGCCTCGGAACGGAGGCAAAGGCGACTGCCAGGCCCGACTGTTGCATGGTGTTTTGGCCCGGGAGGGCCAGTATGTCCGTGGATGGATAAATGGTAGGGAGCGCGGTCTCAAGTTGATGCAACAATGCCAGCACCTTGCATCAAAAAGCTGTCAAGAGACCTTGGGCACGGCGGTGCGAGTTCGTGTACTCGACAAGTCTCCTGGCTGTAAAACTCCAGTGACCGATCGACTCTTGCCTTCAGGCCGGGAACGGTGTCCGGTGCGCCGCGGGCACTCGCCTCTACCTGGAGGGCACGAAGAAAGACCAACTGCCGGAGGCGCTCGGGGATGCCCCGATTTTCCTGGCCCCGCCGTGGCAACGGCACTGCCCGACATCTACCGCGCTGAAAAAACCACCTGCAAATCCGTCGGCATCATCGTAAAGACAAAGGCCTCCCCCACCGGGCCCGACCCTGGCGCATGACGGATGTCGAAGTTCTGGCAAACCATCGAAATCGCCGCCTTGGCCTCCAGCAACGCCAGGCTGCGCCCCGGACACAAGCGCGGCCCCGAGCCGAACGGCACGAAGCCGCTGCGATGCTGCGCCGCCGCGCCTTGCAGCCAGCGCTCCGGCCGAAACTCGCGGGCGGCAGGAAAATTGCGCTCCTGCATTCCATTGGGCCGGTTCAACAGCACGATCAGGGTCCCCCGCGGCACCCGCACGCCATCGATCTCCACATCGTCATTGGGTTCGAGAAAGAACAGCGGTGCGACCGGCTTGAGCCGCAACGATTCATGCACGACCGCCTCCACATACACGAGCCTGGCGGCATCCCGGATGTCCTGCAAGACGTCCGCCTGCCCCAGCACCACGCCCACCTCTTCCTGCATCCTGCGCTGCACCTCCGGATGGCTGCACATGAAATGCATCATCCAGGCGACGGTGTTGGCGGTCGTATCCTCGCCCGCCAACAGGATCGTGAAGATATTCGCGAACAGTTCGTCGTCGTCAAGCGGTGCCGGGCCCGTGGCCTGGGCAACCARCATCGCTTCCAGGAAGTTGGCGGGATGCGCCGCGAGCTCCGGCGCCTGCGCCAGCCGCTGGCGGGCGGCGGCGATGAACTCGCCGATGGTCTGGTGGATCGCCACCACGGCCCGGTCGAACGAGCGGTCCGCCGGGAGCCTGAGATAGTGCCAGTACGGAAAAGGCGCATTGATACGCCGGTTCACCATCGGCAGGATCTGCTCGAGATGCCGCTGGATGACCTCGCCTTCGTGCTCCAGCGTATTGATGTCGTAGCCGAAGGCCAGGGCGGTCGTCACGTCCACCGTGTACCGCATCAGGTCATGCTGCACGTCAACCTGCCGTCTTTGCGCGGCCACCTTCTGCCAGCGCCGCCGCAGCCTGCGCGTGACGTTGGCCAGCATCGGGAAGAAGGCACGCAGCCGGTGCGCGTCGAGCGCCTGCGCCACCGGGCGGCGTTGCCTGCGCCACATCTCGCCCTCGGCGGCAAACACACCGAGCGCACCTATCTCCAGCGCCACCGCCTCGAGCGTGCGGACGCGGCGGTAGGTCGCGGGCCGGTCGTGGAGGATCCTGTCGATCAACTCGCCTTCGGCGACCACCAGGGCTGGCCGGTTCATCAGGCGGACGCTGAACAGGGGGCCGAATTCCTCGCACCATCGCTCGAAGACCAGATGCATGCGGCGCGGCTCCCATTGCAGCTGCAGCGCGCTGCCCAGCGAGGACAGTCCTTTTGGACCGGGCAGCGCCGAGAGCGCCCGCAGGCCCGGGCCCGGGGCTGGCGGCACCACCTTGGACTCCGCCTGCAGCCGCTGCCACGCGAGAATCTCGTCGCGCTCCACCATGACCGCGCCGTCTTCGACCACGGCGGCAAACCGCTTCAGGCAGGCCTCGGGACGGTCCACCGCGGCGCCAGAGCCGCAGTCGAAGCGCCAGCCGTGCCCGCGGCAGGTCAGCACGCCGTTCTCGATGGCGCCCTCGGCCAGCAGCGTGCCCTGGTGCGGGCAGTGCCCCTGGTAGACCGCGGCGGCGCCGCCGTGTCCGATCACGACCAGATCCACGCCGTCCACCCTGGCGGGCAGCGCGGCATCGTCCCGAACATCGGCAGTGGCAGCGATGCGCACGCGCTTCGAGGCCTCCGGTGCCGCCACCACTCGCGTCATTGCCATGTCTTCCGCTCCCGGCCGCGCATCAGGCCACACGGCGCACATCGGCGCGGGTAGCGCCTAACCAAGAATACACAGCGCTAACGGTTGTACCCAAGCGTCGGCGACGGGCTTGCCAGGATGGCTGTGCGTGTACCGCGCAGCCAGCACATCCCGCCTCCCGCGCCGGAGTGGCAGCCCTCCCGTGACAGCGGGTGGCGCCGTGTTGACTCGCTTTATCTCTCGCCGCAAAAAGTGATGCCCGACACGTGCCTTTCAGTGCGGCCCCGGCACGCGGCCGGAGAGGCGGTCGCTAACCGGCAAGGTCGATCGCCGCGATCATCTGGCTGAGTTCAGCGGTGCGTCGTTCCAATTGCTCGCCTCTATGCCCCGCGCGGAGCAGGGTCGTTAGCGCCATTGCGGTATTGGCAATGGCGTGGGCGTCCGCATAACGTGCCGCGCCATCGATACGATGCGCGAAATGGATGGCATCGCTGAATCGCCGCGCCTCCAGCGCGGCAAGAAGCGCGGCGAGGTCAGCCTTTGCCGTTCTTTCGAAGAGCGCCATGAAATCGGCATGCGATACCGGGCTGGGGGAAGCCGTTTGCGTAGTGGTATCGCACCAGGCTTCGACCAGCCGCTGCAGCGAGTCGATTCGCAGTGGCTTGCGCAGCGTGCCGTCCATGCCGCTGCTCAGGCAGGCCGCCAGGTGCTCTTCGCCACCAGCGGCCGAGATCGCGATGATGGGCTGGTACTGCCTGGCAGCGGCCTCGCGGGCGCGGATCATGCGGGCAACCGTGAAGCCATCCATGTCCGGCAGGTCGCAATCGAGCAGCACAAGCGCGAACCGTCTGCTCGCCGTGATTTCCAGCGCCGCTCGACCGTCGGCTACCGTGGCGGTGGAAAAGCCCAGTTCACGCAACTGGTGCTCAAGCATGAAGCGGTTGACTGCGTTGTCTTCGACGATCAGGATGGTTTGCCGTGGCTCTGCCGCCGCGTGGGGGCGCGCGTGCATTGCCGTTGCCGGGCTTTCAAGCGCGAGCTGGCTTGCGATGGTCACCGGGATCCGGCACGTGACCGTCGTGCCCAGGCCGGGGGCGCTGCGAAGCTCGATAGTGCCGTGCATGAGCGCGAGCAACTCCCGGCAGATCGTCAATCCCAGGCCCGAACCCCCGAAGCGCCTGGTTGTCGCCGTATCGGCCTGCGCAAAAGCGCGGAATAGCCGGCGCTGCTGTTCGTCGGAGATGCCGATACCGGTGTCCTCGATCACCATCAGGAGCGTCCCGAGAGGTGCTTCCACACTCGCGAGACTCAGATGGACGCTGACCGAACCCTGTTCCGTGAACTTGACGGCGTTACTCAGCGCGTTGTTCAGCACTTGCTTTACCCGTGTCGGATCCAGCACCAGCCGGAGATCCCGGGGAATGTCGACCGTCGCGCGAATCTCCAGATCCTTCTCATAGGCACGGATTCTGGCGACTTCCACCGCACCTTCCACCAATGCGGCCACATCCGTCGGGATCTGCTCGATCTGAAGCTCCCTGGCTTCCAGCTTCGATAGATCGAGCACATCGTCAAGCACGGAAAGCAGGTCCTCGGAGGCATTGCATGCCATCTTTACCAGCGTGCGCTGATGGGGCGTCATGGCCGAGCGCAGCAGCAATTCGATCGACGAGTGGACCGCATTCATCGGCGTGCGGATTTCGTGACTCATGACCGCAAGGAACCTGGATTTCGCCCGCTCACTCTCAACCGCATGCCGGCGGTTGCTGCGTGCCTGGCGAACAAAAAGGAGCAGCAAGGCCAATGCAAGGCAAAGTAGCGCGATCTCGCCCGTGTGATAACGCAAGATGGCAGTCCAGGAAGGCGAACCGTAATCGGCGCTCGCCAGCCATTGCTCGTTCATCAGGTCGGTCTGTTTTGCGGTAAGTCTCCCCAGCGATTTCTCGATGATCGACGCAAGTTCAGGCAGATCGCTGCGCGTGCCGAAACTCAGCGCGGCCGGAATTTCACCAAGCGCGCCTGAAGTATTGAGCCGTCCATAGTACTTTCGGCGGATCACAGGGAGGGTCGTCACGTCCATCCCGATGGCCGCATAAGCTTCGCCAGCAGCGACCGCCTCCAGGGCGGCTTCCATGCTCGGCACAGGTAGCAACTGCACCGCCGGATATCGTGTGCGAAACAGCGTTTCGTAGGGGCCTGCCGCTAACAGCGCGACACGCTTTCCAGCCAAATGGCTCACATCGAAGATGATCCGCTCGGACTCCCGCGTGATCACGAGCGTAGTCCCGACGAAATAAGGCGTGCTGAAAGTCATCCTGTCGCGCAGGCGCTCATCGGCTGATGACTGCATGACCGCGGGCAGCAGATCCGCCTTGCCGTCCAGAAACAACCGGCTGCTGTCTGCTCCGCCCACCAATTCGAAGGTTAGTCCGCTGGTGCGGGCAATGACGTCGAGATACGCCGCCGAAAGTCCCTTGGGCGTGCCGCCTTCGACATACTCGATCGGCTTCCAGCTATCGGCTGCGGCAATCCTGACAACGGGATGCGCCGACATCCACGCGATTTCGCCGGCGCTGAACAGGCCGGGGGGGTGAATGGACGATGCGCGACCGATGCCGAGAACAAGGAAAAGCAGGACAAAGACGAAGCAACGCAACATCACAGATCGCCCGCATCCAGGCGAGTCCTGAAGAGTTCGTTATCGCTGTGGATGCCCAGCTTCCGATACGCTGCGCGTTTTTGCGTGCTGATGGTCTTCACGCTGCGCGCAAACTTGCCCGCCACCTCGGTGACCGACATGCCGTCCAGCAGGCATCGCAGGACTTCCTGTTCGCGCGGCGACAAATCCGGGCGGCTTGTCAGGGTAGCCGTGCCGTGCAGATTGTCGGCTTGAGTGAGCAGGCCAATCCTGGATGACACTTCAGCTTCCATCATGGGACTGACGTATATGCCGCCCGCGGCAACCGTGCGGATTGCGCTCACCAGTTCCGACAACTCCTGGCCTTTTCCGACATAGCCACGTGCCCCGGCCCGCATCGCCAATAGCACTGTTGCGGTATTGTCATGGGCCGAGGAGACGACAATCCGGCTTTCGGGAAAGCGGACGCGCAGAAGCCGAATCAGGTTCAGCCCGTCTATCTGATCCTTGCCAAGCACATAGTCGATCACCAGCAAGTCGGCCGCGAGCCCCTGCAGCGCGGTGATCAATTGGCGGCTGCCGCCATATGCGCCGACCACGGCAAAGTCCGGCTCGCGGGCCAGCCGTAGCGTCAAGCCATGGAGCACCACCTCGTGATCGTCAAGTAGCACGATGCGTATTGGCCGCTGCCGAAGCGGCTGCATCGCACAGTCGTCCATTCTCTGCACCTCCAAGGCATCAAGATCGCGTTGCAGCTGCCAGGCGGCAATGCCGACGCGGATCAGAAGTCGGCGAAGCTTAAAACACTTGCCGCCCAAAGGAAATCATGGGGAGGAATTTTTAGGACGATTCTGATATGCATGTGAATCGCACCCGACTACCATCGCGAAGCGTCCACGTTCCATGTGAACGCAGCAAGACTCAGGCACGAGCGCGCCACTTTTCCCCATGATCCCGGCAACGACACCGCTGCCCACTGCACAGCTTACCGCTCCGCCCTGCCTGAATACACTCCCTGTCCCTGCTGATCCGCCTGCACCACATCAGGATGCTGCGCAGCTTCGGTCGCTGACTGATCGGCTCGACCGCGGCGAGATGCAGGTTCGCAATTCAGACGATTCCTATTTATTCCATCCGCAGTTTGCCTGATGATTCGGGCCTATCCGCCCACCGGCTTATACGTTCGACTTATACGTTCGTTGCGCGCCGGCAGACTCAGTGTCACGCAAACAAAAAGGAATCTCATGATCAGGTACGGTCGCAGGATTGCGTTTATTCCCTTTCTTCTTGCCGTCGCCGCGTGCTCGACCACACGGGACATCCCCTCCGGCTCCGCGCCGGCTGCGAGCGTTGCGCCATCGAGCGCGAACACGCAGATGGATGAGGATGCGCGCGCAGCGCTGAAAACGCTGCTGAACAGTTCCGGGAAGGCACGCGAACTGCAGGAGAAGGCGACCGCCATCCTGGTCTTTCCAAGCCTGATCAAGGCCGGCCTGATGTTCGGTGCGCAAGGCGGCAACGGCGTACTGCTCAGCCGCGAGGGCAAGACCCTGGGCTACTACAACTCCACTGCGCTTTCCTTTGGCATGCAAGCCGGGGCGCAGTCGTTCTCGGAGGTAATGTTCTTCATGACCGACGACGCACTGGCCTACCTGGACAAGAGCGCCGGATGGTCGATCGGCGTAGGCCCGACCGTTGTCGTCGTGGATAAGGGTTTCGGCGCATCGCTCACGAGCACCACATTGCAATCCGACGTCTATGCGTTTATCTCCGATCAACGCGGGTTGATGGCCGGCGCCGGCCTGCAGGGCCAGAAGATCACCAGGCTCGATTGAGCGTGCCATGATGCATTGGGGGACGATCTGCCTGACAACGGCACCGGGAGTCGGACGAATCGGCAAAGTGGATACGCCCGCGACCGAGAAGCACCGAACCGTCCGCGCGGATCACTTCCACTTCAAAATCCTCGTTGGCGGGAAACCGCAGCTGCCCTTTGGCCGCTAAACATTGCGCCGCCACTGCCACCAAAAGCGGCCTGCAAAGGCCAGCCTGCCACATCAGTCGCCTACTGGGCGGCCGTCGGCGAGCCACTGCTCGACCTCTCTCATTCGTAGGCGGTAACGAGAGAAGTTGTGCTCTCCAAGCCTGGAGATATCACCTTTGACCATCTCCTGGAGCTGTGCGGCAACGCCAGGCTCCAGGCCGCGATCCGAGATCGCTTTGGTCAGGGGCTCTCGGTCCCGCACAACCTGCGCAACGATTTCGTAGATCGCCTCTCGATACTTTGCCCGGAACGGATCGGGTTGCCCGGCAGCCCCGATCTGAGCGGCATACTTCACGATCGATCGGCGATAAGTCCGAGCAAACAGGTCGGCTGCGATGCTGGTATCAAGCAGTTCGTAGACGCCGATCCTGGCTTTACCGTAGTCGTCGTCGCTGACATCGAGGAAACTGAGCGGGGCGCAGTTGTAGAGCAGGAGCGGGATGTTTGCGCTGAGACGACTGGTGCGCTTATTCCCATCCTCGAAAGGCTGAAGGTATGCGATATTCACCCAAAGGAAGAACGCTGCTTCCACCGGATTCTTGATCACTTTTGCCTTCTCGACGATCTGCGTCAGCATCTCGTCTAGCAATTGCGGGGCGTGCGAGGGGACATACACGGTATTGCTGATGCTCACCACCTTATTGCGGATGGTCCCAAGTGCATCCTCATTCTTGAGCAGCCCTTGCATCAACAGCGTATGAAGATTGCGAATGATTGGCGCGCTCAATCCGTATAGCGGTACTTCATCGATCAGGAATTCGATAGCCTGCTTGTGGTTCAGGAGCATCGTCGCATCCAGGTCGCCGGGATCTGATCGCCCTGCTTCGAACAAGACCTCTGTATCAAGCCTGGAGTACCGGTTCCCCTCAAGCCGAGAGGATGAGAACGACAGATCAATCAGCAGCGGAGCGATGACATTGCGCGCGTATGTACCTGCCGGCTGCTGGCCTTGCATCCGCCCTTCGCTGTACAACTCGTTGGCGAGGGACGCGGAAAGCAGGAAGGTCTGGTTTGGCTGGTAGTCGTCGACAAACTTCCGTTGATAGCTGACGGGAGTGCGCACACCCAATGGAGCATCGAGTGTGACCATCAGATTCCTAGCCGCAGCGGACCAGGTCAGCGCAGCAGTTCCCGCCGGCGCAGGCGGCGTGCTCGATCCCGGGACGACCGGCTGCGCCAATCCCACGAGCCGGTATCGCGTGCTGGAAGACCTCCCCAGCCGCTCGATCCTCCCGTCTGCCTCAAGCCGTTCCAGATAACGGAGAACGGTGGCCGGAGGCGCATCCACAGCACCTTCCACCTCTCGGCGACGCAATTCGACCTGGCCCGCGGCGGCGCGGTCCCTGAAGAGCTTTAGGATGCCCTCGAACAGTTCGACTCTTGCCATTTCAGTGATTCGGGAGTGATTCGAAGTTAATCTCAAATCAAATTTTACATCACAAATGATCAGAGAAAGCGGCTCAAATCACTCTCAAAGCGATCTTGAATCAAATCTGACTTGAGCATGGGGGTTAACTAGCGGATTTCGCGCCCAAGTCTTACTACCGCCGGTTACCGACGAGGGTGCGGGGGCCGGGTCGCGGCGACGCCTGGGCATTTGATCTCGACCGGGTGAAATGCTATGGGCGTGGGCCGCAAATCCAAGGTGCTGTCTCGCGCGGTCGAAAAAAATCGGGGGCAGTCACTTAGACTGCCCCCGATTTTTCAACATATTTTGTTAACGGCCAGGCCCCGGCCCGTTTTCTTTCATCCGTCGCCCAAGGCTTTAGCGCACGGAAGCGTGCGCCGCATGCCCACGGCGATAGGCCCACACCGCCATGGCCACGCCGGCCACGATCATCGGCAGGCTGAGCCACTGGCCCATGGAGAAGTTCAGCGCCAGCAGGCCAAGGAAATTGTCCGGCTCGCGCGCGAACTCGGCAAGGAAGCGGAACGTCCCGTAACCAATCAGGAACACACCCGAGACCGCGCCCATGGGCCGCGGCTTCCTGGCGAACAGCCACAGGATGATGAACAGCGCCACGCCTTCGCCTGCGAACTGGTAGAGCTGGGAAGGATGGCGCGGGATGTTGTCGCCGGCCTGCGGGAAGATCATGCCCCAGGGCAGGTCGGTGGCGCGGCCCCACAGTTCGCCGTTGATGAAGTTGCCGATGCGCCCGGCCGCCAACCCGCAGGGAATCATTGGCGCGATGAAGTCCGTGACCTCCATCCAGTGCCGCCCGCGCAACTTGCCGAACAGCCACATCGCCACCACCACGCCCAGGAAGCCGCCGTGGAAGGCCATGCCGCCCTCCCACACCTTGAAGATCTCCAGCGGATGGCTCAGGTAGTAGTCCGCCTTGTAGAACAGCACATAGCCCAGGCGCCCGCCCAGGATCACGCCCAGCACGCCGTAGAACAGCATGTCGTCCAGGTCCTTGACCGTCCAGCCCTGGGCCGCGATATGCGGCTGGCGGATACGCAGGCGGCCAAACCACAGGAACATGATGAAACCGGCCAGGTACATCAAGCCGTACCAGCGGATGGCAAGCGGGCCGAGGTGGATGGCGACCGGATCGAATTGGGGATGAATCAGCATGTGTGCCGTGAGTTGGATTGAAGAATGAGCGGCGCCAGCCCAGGCTTGGGCCAGGCGTCAGCCTTGCCGCTGCGCCACGCGCTTGCCGTCGGGCCCCGTGCCCGGCTTTATGCCAGCCTTTTGCGTCACCGTCATGGCAGGCGCCAGCGCGCCGGCAATCTCGATAAACGACCGCAGCACGGGGCTGACGCTGCCGGCACCAGCCTCGCGCCAGACCAGGCCGGTCTCGATATCGGGCCCGGCATCGCGCAACGGCAGGTAGGACACACCGGTGCGGCGAAGGTTGCAAAGCGACGCCGGCACCAGCGCCACGCCCATGCCCGCCGAGACCAGGCTGACGATGGTCTGCATCTGGATGGCCTCCTGGGCAATGACCGGCGTCAGGCCTTCGCGCGCATAACAGCCCGTAATGATGTCATAAAACGCCGGCGCGCTTCTGCGCGGGAAGATGATAAGCGGCTCGTGCGCCGCATCCCTGAGCGAAACCCCGACGGTTTCCTCGCCCTGCCGGGCCTGCGCACGCCAGCCCTCGGGCACCGCCAGCACCAGCGGCTCGCGCACCAGCGGCAGGTAGGAAACGCCATGCGGCATCGCCGGCAGTTGCGGGCGGATCACCAGCCCGGCGTCGATGCTGCCTTCCATCAGTGCTTCCAGCTGGATATCGCTGGTGGCCTCGCGCAACTGCAACTGCACCTTGGGATGCCGCGCGCGGAAACGCCGCAGCAGGTCTGGCAGGATGCCGTAGTCGGCGGTACTGACAAAGGCCAGCGACAGCGTGCCGGCCTCCCCCCGTGCCAGCCGCTGGGCCAGTCCGGGCAGCGCGGCGGCGTCCGCCAGCACGCGGCGCACCTCGGGCAGCCATTGCTGGCCGGCCGGGGTCAGCGCCACCGAACGGCGGGTGCGGGCAAACAGCTGCACGCCGATTTCCTCCTCCAGCGCCTGGATCTGCTGGGACAGCGGCGGCTGGGTCATGGTCAGGCGCCGCGCGGCACGGCCGAAATGCAACTCCTCCGCCACCGTAACGAAATAGCGCAGCTGGCGCAGGTCCACATGGACTCCTGATATGTTTTTCGACTCAATAAAGGTTGAATAATATATTTGACAGCATAAAACGCAAGCGGCATGCTCTCGTCCACAACATGGCAAGAGCCTGCCCGGTCCCCGGAAAGCCGGGGCGCCCCGCGCAGGCCGGCACATTCCCCCGGAGATTCCCATGGCATACAACAAACGCTCGCAGCACATCACGCAAGGCGTGGCGCGCTCCCCCAATCGCTCGATGTACTACGCGCTGGGCTACAAGAAGGAAGACTTCGACAAGCCGATGGTAGGCATCGCCAACGGCCACTCGACCATCACGCCGTGCAACTCCGGCCTGCAACGCCTGGCCGACGCTGCCGTGGATGCCATCAAGGCTTCCGACGCCAACCCGCAGATCTTCGGCACCCCGACCATCTCGGACGGCATGTCGATGGGCACCGAGGGCATGAAGTACTCGCTGATCTCGCGCGAGGTCATCGCCGACTGTATCGAGACCGCGACCCAGGGCCAGTGGATGGATGGCGTGGTCGTGATCGGCGGCTGCGACAAGAACATGCCGGGCGGCATGATCGCGCTGGCGCGCACCAACGTGCCGGGCATCTACGTGTACGGCGGCACCATCAAGCCGGGCAACTGGAAGGGCAAGGACCTGACCATCGTGTCGTCGTTCGAGGCCGTGGGCGAATTCACCGCCGGCCGCATGAGCCAGGAAGACTTCGAGGGCGTCGAGAAGAACGCCTGCCCGTCATCGGGCTCGTGCGGCGGCATGTACACCGCCAACACCATGAGCTCCTCGTTCGAGGCGCTGGGCATGTCGCTGCTGTACTCGTCGACCATGGCCAACCCCGACCAGGAAAAGGTCGACAGCGCCGCCGAATCGGCACGGGTGCTGGTCGAAGCCATCAAGAAGGACATCAAGCCGCGCGACATCATCACGCGCAAGTCCATCGAGAACGCGGTCTCGCTGATCATGGCCACCGGTGGCTCCACCAATGCCGTGCTGCACTACCTGGCGATCGCCCACTCGGCCGAAGTGGAATGGACCATCGACGACTTCGAGCGCATCCGCCGCAAGGTGCCGGTGATCTGCAACCTGAAGCCCTCGGGCCAGTACGTGGCGACCGACCTGCACCGCGCCGGCGGCATCCCGCAGGTCATGAAGATCCTGCTCAAGGCCGGCCTGCTGCATGGCGACTGCCTGACGATCACCGGCCGCACCCTGGCCGAGGAACTGGAAAACGTGCCGGACACCCCGCGTGCCGACCAGAACGTGATCCTGCCGATCGAGAAGGCACTGTACAAGGAAGGCCACCTGGCGATCCTGAAGGGCAATCTGGCCGAAGAAGGCGCGGTCGCCAAGATCACCGGCCTGAAGAACCCGGTCATCACCGGGCCGGCCCGCGTGTTCGAGGACGAGCAAAGCGCCATGGACGCCATCCTGGCCGACAAGATCAACGCCGGCGACATCCTGGTGCTGCGCTACCTCGGCCCCAAGGGCGGCCCCGGCATGCCTGAAATGCTGGCACCCACCTCGGCCATCATCGGCAAGGGCCTGGGCGAATCGGTCGGCTTCGTCACCGACGGCCGCTTCTCGGGCGGTACCTGGGGCATGGTGGTCGGCCACGTGGCACCGGAAGCCTACGTGGGCGGCACCATCGCGCTGGTGCAGGAAGGCGACCCGGTCACCATCGACGCACACAAGCTGCTGCTGCAACTGAATGTAAGCGACGAAGAGCTGGCCAAGCGCCGCGCGGCATGGAAGCAACCGGCACCGCGCTATACGCGTGGCGTGCTGGCGAAGTTCTCCAAGCTGGCTTCGACGGCGAGCAAGGGTGCCGTGACGGACTGAGTCCGGCGCATTCCATGAAAAAGCCCGCGAGCGATCGCGGGCTTTTTTGCGCCTTGACCCGTCCTGACTTCCACCGGTTTGCTCCCCGCTCCCACTGCGTGGAGAGGGACAGCCGTCGTCATCGCAGGCGGTTTCGGCCCCGCGGGACTTTACATCCCGCCCGGGTCCCGCTCGATCTCCTCCAGCGTCGCATCCAGCCACTCCACCAACCGGGCCTCCAGCGCCTGCGTCAGTTCCGACGCCAGTTGCGCAGTCAGCGGCGCCAGCCGCGATCGCAGCGTGTCCTCGGTATGGGCCTCCACCACCTGCGGCCACTCGGTGCGAAACCGCATCATCACCCGCGTCAGCAATTCGCTGCGCACCGCGCGCAGCTCTTCCGCGCTGGGCGGCGCGCTCGCGTGGGGCGTGGCGTGGGATACGGAATAGGCGCCATCGTGGGTGGACGGGCTCGGCTGGGACAGCACGGGCACATCGGGCACGGGGGTGGAACCGGGCTCGGCCGGCAAGACGACATGCGTCACGGCACCGGGCCATGGCGTGTCGTGAAGCGGGGACTGACTTGTATCACCGGCCTGCGGTACAGCGGCAGATGCGCCCGGCGCATCTGCCGCACGCGGCCTGGAGGCGTCGGCCGGCAGCTCGATGACTTCCGTGAGCAACGGAATGCTGTCATTGGGCCCGATGCGCGGGATCACGCGCGAGGTGGTGCGTTCGGTCATGCCGCGTCCCCCTTGCCCTGGCTGGCCTGGGCGATATCGTGGTGCGCCAGCGCATAGCCACGCTCGCGGTAGAGGCGGAAGCGCTCGCGCCCGGCGGCGCGGTCTTCGTCGTCGCTGCCGACCACCTCGATCATGCGCTCGAAGCTGGCGAATTGCGCTGGCGGCTCAGCACTGAGGTTGATCAGCAACTGGTGATGCGGGGCCTGGTCCAGCCTTGCCGCCAGCACGATGGGCGTCACGCCGGCATGCGGGCTGTCGACGCCGCAATGCGGCAGGAAATCCAGCGCGGAAAACGTCCACAGGCGCGCATCGAGCTGCGCCAGCTGCTCCGGCGCGCCATGCACCACCAGCTTCTGGCCGGCGCCGTAGGCCTTGCGGATCAGCCGGCAAGCGTAGCCGAGCTTGTCAGGCACGTTGCTGTGGAAATCGATACGCGTCATGGGTAAAACCAATCCTGTGAAGAAAATGCAGGACGGGCCGGCGCCGGGAGCGCCGGAGCCGTCCTGCCATCAGGCGGCGCGGTCCATCAGGAACTGCGCCAGCAGCGGCACCGGACGGCCGGTGGCGCCCTTCGCGGCACCGCTCTTCCAGGCGGTGCCGGCGATGTCCAGGTGGGCCCAGTCGTACTTCTCCGCATAGCGCGCCAGGAAGCAGGCCGCGGTCACGCTGCCGGCCGGACGGCCACCGATATTGGCCATGTCGGCGAAGTTGGACTTGAGCTGGTCCTGGTACTCATCGTCCAGCGGCATGCGCCAGGCGGTGTCCATGGCCTTGCGGCCGGCTTGCAGCAGTTGATCGGCCAGGCCGTCGTTGCGGGCGTAAAGGCCGCTGTTGACGTGGCCCAGCGCGATGATGCAGGCGCCGGTCAGGGTTGCCACATCCACTACCGCGGCCGGCTTGAAGCGCTCCACGTAGGTGAGCGCGTCGCACAGGACCAGGCGGCCTTCGGCGTCGGTATTGAGGATCTCGACGGTCTGGCCGGACATGCTGGTGACCACGTCGCCGGGCTTGGTGGCGTTGCCGGCGGGCATGTTCTCGCAGGTGGGGACCACCGCGATCACATTCAGCTTGAGGCCCATTTCGGCCACCGCCTGCAGCGTGCCCAGCACCGAAGCGGCGCCGCACATATCGTATTTCATCTCGTCCATGCCCTCGCCGGGCTTGAGCGAGATACCGCCGGTATCGAAGGTGATGCCCTTGCCCACGAGCACCACCGGCGCCTGCTTGGCCGAGGCGCCGTCATAGCGCAGCACGATGAACTGGGGCGGCTCGACCGCCCCCTTGGCGACCGCCAGGAAGGCGCCCATCTTGAGCGCTTCGAGCTGCTTGCGCCCGAGCACTTCCACCTTGAGCTTGTGGCGCTTGGCGATGCCGCGCGCGGTACTGGCCAGATAGGTGGGCGTGCAGATATTGGACGGCAGGTTGCCGAGATCCTTGGTGAGCTCCATGCCGTTGGCAATGGCCGCGCCACGGACTACGGCCTGGGCCGCCGCCTTGGCGTCGGCCGCGTCGACCGTCAGCACCACCTTGCGCAGGCCGCCGGGCTTGTCGTTGCTGTTGCCGTTGCCCTTGGCATTGGCGCGCTTGAGGCCGGGATGGCGCTCCAGCAGGCGGTAGCCGGCTTCGCGGATCAGCGTGACGGTGGTGATCAGGCGCCAGGCCAGGTCGCGGGCGTTGCCGGCCTGCTGGGGCGCCTGCTGCTGCGCCAGGCACCACAGCACATTGGCGGCACGCGTGCCGGACAAGGCACGCAGGGCCGTGCGCACGGCTTCGGCGAAGGCCTTGTCGCCAAACTCGGACTCCTTGCCGAATCCCACCAGCAGCACGCGGGCAGCACCCACGCCCGCCACTTCGTGCAGCATCAGCTGCGTGCCGCGCTTGCCTTCGAAATCGCCCAGCTTGACGAGCCGGGACACCAAGCCCTTGGTCGCCACGTCCAATGCCTTGGCCACGCCGGCCAGGCTCTGCCCTTCGAACAGGCCCACCACCAGGCAATCGGTCTTGGTTGCCAGGAAACCATTTTGGCCCGCTTTGCTCCAATCCAAGGCTTTTGTGCTAAATTCCATCGCGCTTCCTTCCAGGGGCTCGTCAACCACAAAAGCTCCTATTATCCGCGATTTGCTGCCGCCGGTCCGCTATGCTGACTAGCAAGCCCCCCGGCGCACTTTATCGCCCGCGCCGGCCGGCAGCCCGGAACCGACTCCGCATGATCTTTCAACAAACCTTGCGTCGCGAGCTTGCCTACACCGCCGGCGCGGTGTTCCTGGTCATGCTGACCTTCATGCTGACCTCGCTCGTCATCCGTATCCTCGGCCTGGCCGCCAACGGCCAGGCCAGCCCCAACGACGTGCTGATGCTGATTGGCCTGGCCACCATCGGCTATTTGTCGATCCTGCTGTCCGCCACGCTGTTTATTTCCACCCTGATCGTGCTCACGCGCTGGTACAAGGACTCGGAGATGGTGGTGTGGTTCTCGGCCGGCATCTCGCTGCGCGACCTGGTCAAGCCGGTGCTGCAGTTTGCCGCGCCCTTCATCATCATGTCGCTGCTGCTGGGCATGTTCGCCTGGCCGTGGGCCAACCAGCAGACCGCGTTGTTCCGCGATCGCTTCGAGCAGCGCGGCGTGCTGTCGATGATCGCCGCCGGCCGCTTTATCGAACCGGCCAAGGGCAACTACGTCCTCTTTATCGAAGGCATCGACGCCGACATGAAGTACGCGCGCAATGTCTTTGTCGCCAACGCGGAAGCCGGCAAGATCGGTGTGGCGCTGGCCCACCAGGGCCAGTTCCAGACCCTGCCGAACGGCGACCGCATGGTGGTGATGGAAAACGGCCGCCGCTATGCCGGCACGCCCGGCAAGCTCGACTACCGCATCATCGAGTTCGACCAGTACGCGGTCAAGGTGGACAGCAGGCCCCCCGAGTCGGAAGCCGACCTCCCGACCAAGAGCCGCGACACCATCGACCTGCTGCGCAACCGCACCAACGAAAACCTGGGTGAGTTGCTGTGGCGCCTGTCGCTGCCGCTGCTGGCCTTCAACTTCGTGCTGATCGCCATCCCGCTAGCCTATGTCAACCCGCGCCTGGGCCGTTACACGCCGCTGGTCTTCGCGGTGCTGATCTACCTGACCTACAGTAACGTGATCAACCTTTCGCAGGCCTGGGTGCGCTCCGGCTCGATTCCGTTCGCCCTGGCCTGGTGGCCGTTCCACCTGATTGCCCTGCTGGGGGCGGCGCTGCTGTTCCGCTACCGCCAGAACCGCAGCCTGGGAGGCTGGCGCGCCGTCTTCGGCCTGCCCAGCAAGGGCGGCAACCCGGGGAGCCAGGCATGACGGTATTGCGGGTCTACGAGCGCTATTTCGGGCGGCTGATCTACGGCGTCTTCGCCTTTATCCTGTTTGCGGTGCTGGCACTGTTCGTGTTCTTCGACATGCTCAGCGAGCTGGAGAGCGTGGCCGGGCGCTACACCTCGCTGGTGGCGTTCTTCCACGTCATCCTGCAGGCGCCCACCCGCATCTATGAGATGCTGCCGATCGCCGTGCTGATCAGCGCCATCTATGTGTTCTCCCAGCTGGCCAGCCAGTCCGAGTACACGATCTTCCGGGTGGCCGGCCTGAATACGCGGCAGGCACTGTTCTCGCTGTTCAAACTGGCGGTGCCGCTAGCCCTTGTCACGTTTATCTTCGGCGAGTTCATCGGCCCCGGGGCCGAACAATACGCGCAGAAGGTCAAGCTTGAAGCACTGGGCGCCACCGTATCGGCCGGCTTCCGCTCCGGCGTGTGGGTCAAGGATCGCGACCGCGACGCCGCCAAGGGCCACGAGGTCACGCGCTTCGTCAATGTGGCCGGCCTGCGCCCCGACCAGAGCATCACCGGCGTCACCATCTACGAGTTCGATGACCAGTACCGGCTCAGCGTGATCCGCGTGGCCAACGAAGGCCGCTTCCAGGGCAACCAGTCCTGGCAGCTCACCGGCGTCACTGAAACCCGTTTCCTGGAATTGCCCAGGGGCGAGCCGGGCAAGGCCGACGCCCTGGCGCCGGCATTCCGTGGCGAGCAGCAAAGCGTGTCGAACATGACCATGCGCTCCGAACTGACGCCGCAGATCCTGTCCGTGCTGCTGGTGGAGCCGGAGCGGATGTCCACGCTGGACCTGTTCCGCTATATCCGCCACCTGCGCGACAACAAGCAGGACACCCAGCGCTACGAGATCGCCTTCTGGAAGAAAGTGATCTACCCGCTAACCCTGTTCGTCATGGTGGCGCTGGCCCTGCCCTTTGCCTACCTGCACGCGCGGGCCGGCGCGGTGGGCGTCAAGGTGTTCGGCGGCATCATGCTGGGGCTGTCGTTCCACCTGTCCAACACGCTGTTCTCGCATGTGGGCTTGCTGCATACCTGGCCGCCGATTGTCTCGGCGCTGATTCCCGGCACGCTGTACCTGCTGGTGGCGCTTGGCGCGTTGCGCTGGGTGGACCGGCATTGAGGATGCGGACATGAGCACGCCCGCCAACACCAAACCCCGCCAGGCGCTTGTGCTGTTCGGCCATGGTGCGCGCGATGCGCGCTGGCGGGAGCCGTTTGACCGCCTGCATGCCAGGCTGACGGCTGTGCTGCCGGATTGCGCGGTGCGGCTGGCCTTTCTGGAACTGATGACGCCTTCGCTGCCGGATACACTGGCAGAGCTGGCGGCTGCCGGGGTTGCCGAGATCAATGTGGTGCCTGTGTTCTTCGGCCAGGGCGGCCACTTGCGGCGGGATCTGCCCGCTTTGCTGGACGACTGCCGGGGCAAGCATCCGGGAGTGGCAATCCGTTGCGCCACGGCTGTGGGCGAGGATGACAGCGTGCTGGATGCGATCGCGGCCTATTGCGCGGGAACGCTCGCCAACGGCAAAAACTGACGCGAGAGCGAGTCCCCTCTCCCGCTCCCGCTTGCGGGAGGGGAAAAAAGAAAAAGCCGGACAACACTATGTTGTCCGGCTTTTTCTTTGGACCACCCGAGCCTCAGGCCGCGCGCGTTTCGTCGTACGAAGCACCGCCATCGGCATCCTGCGGCACCGTCTCGCTAGCCCGCGACGCCAGCGCCTCCCCTATCATCAGCAAGCTGGGATGGGTCGGATCGATCCACGCCGCCGCCTCGCCCGCAGCCATCTGCCGCAGCGTGAACTGCCGGCTGCGCTGATGCGCCGAGGTCGCGGCCTCGACCACCCAGGCAGGCGTGCAAGCCGGCTTGCCATGGGCAATCAACTGCGTCGCAATGGACGCCGCCTGGTCGCGGCCCATGTAGTACACCAGCGTATCGGCCTTCACATCGGCCTGCACGTCGATCGTGTCCGCTGCCTTGGACTGGGTGGCAAAGGCCACGCTGCGCGATACGCCGCGCTTGGTGAGCGGCTTGCGGATGGCGCACGCCGCCGCCAGCGCGGCAGTGATTCCCGGCACGATCTCGTACCCGATGCCGGCTTCTTCCAGCGCCTGCAGCTCCTCGTCGGCGCGGCCGAACAGCATGGGGTCGCCGCCCTTGAGCCGTACCACGCGATCATGCTTGCGTGCCTGGTCGACGATCTGGCGGTTGATGAACAACTGCGCGGTGGAGCGCTGGCCGCAGCGCTTGCCGACCTCGATCAGCTGCGCCTGCGGACACCATGCGAGCATCTCCGGCGACACCAGTGCATCGTGCAGCACCACCTGGGCTTCGCCCAACAGCCGTGCACCGCGCACCGTAATGAGGTCCGCGGCACCGGGACCTGCCCCGATCAGGTAGACCTTGCCCATGCCATGCTCCTTCGCGTTCGCTTGATCAGTTCGTTCGCCTTAGGCGAACGCACGAATCATACCTGCTGCCACAGTGTGGTTGGTCGCCTCGTCGATCAGCACGAAAGCGCCGGTCGCGGGGTTGTCGCTGTAGGCATCGCAGACGATGGGCTTTTGCAGCGAGATCTGCACCGAGCCGATATCGTTCAGGCCGATTTCGTGGCGGCCGGTCTCGTGCAACAGCGTATGCACATCCAGCACGCGGTCCACCGACGAGACGCGGGCGAACACGCTGGCCGTGGTGTGCTTGAGCACGTACTTGCGCGACGGGTTGAGCGATTCGTTATCGAACCAGCACAGGTCGGCGGTCAGCTTCTTGGCCGAAACGCTGTCCGCGCCGGCGGCGACGAACATATCACCGCGCGACACATCCACGTCTTCGGACAGGCGCACCGTGACGGTATCGCCAACGCTGGCGGAATCGGCCACGCCGTTGGGCGTCAGCACCTCGGCCACCACGGCATCGCGGTTGGCCGGCAGCACACGCAGCTTCTGGCCCACGCGCACGGTGCCTGCCTCGACCCGGCCGGCGTAGCCGCGGAAATCGTCGGCTTGGGCGCCGTCCTGGCGAATCACCAGTTGCACCGGGAAACGCAGCGCATCGTCGCCCTCGGAGGCGGCTTCTTCCACTGGAAGGGCTTCGAGCAGCGGCAGCAGCGGCTCGCCCTGGTACCACGGCATGGCCTGGCTGGCGTTGACGATGTTGTCGCCACGCAGCGCCGACACCGGCACGTAGCGCACGTCCTTCAGGCCAAGCTGGCTGGCCAGCTCGGTGTAGGCCGCGCGGATCTGGTTGAAGCGCTCTTCGCTGAACTCGACCAGGTCCATCTTGTTGATGGCCACGATCACGTGTTGCAGCTCCAGCAGCTTGAGGATCGCGGAATGGCGCCTGGTCTGCGCCAGCAGCTCGGCACGGCCGTCGGTCACGGTCACGCGGGTGGCATCGACCAGCACGATGGCGGCGTGCGCGGTGGACGCGCCCGTCACCATGTTGCGGGTGTACTGCTCATGTCCCGGCGTGTCCGCGATGATGAACTTGCGGCGCGCGGTGGAGAAGTAGCGGTAAGCCACGTCGATGGTGATGCCCTGCTCGCGCTCGGCTTCCAGGCCATCGGTCAGCAGCGAGAAATCGATCTGCTCGCCGGCGGTACGCTTGTTCTTGGCGTTGGTCAGCGCGGTCAGCTGATCGGACAGCACAGCCTTGCTGTCATACAGCAGGCGGCCAATCAGCGTGCTCTTGCCATCGTCGACCGAACCTGCGGTAATAAAACGCAGCAGGCCTTGGTGTGTTGCTTGGGTGCTCATATCAAATCCTTTCTTCTTCCCTCTCGCGGCGCTCGCTCCGACGCATGGTCGGGAGGCAGCGCCAGGCGCGTGAGGGCGACGTGTACATTGGTACACGAGCACGCCCGCAACAACGCGATGTGCCCGCCTGTGCGTCCGCTTAGAAGTAGCCTTCTTTCTTGCGACGTTCCATGGACGCTTCGCTGGTCTGGTCGTCCATCCGCGTGGCGCCGCGCTCGGTGATCTCGGTCACGGCCGTCTCGGCGATGATCTCGATCGGCGAGGCCGCAGTGCTGGCCACCGGGCAGGTGCAGCTGATGTCGCCAACGGTACGGAAACGCACGGAGAGCACTTCGCTCACGTCGCCGTCCTGCTTGGGCGTGATCGGCGTCACCGGCACCAGCAGGCCGTTCCTCTTCACCACTTCGCGCTCGTGCGCGTAGTAGATCGGGGGCAGTTCGAGTTCTTCACGGGCGATGTACTGCCACACGTCCAGCTCGGTCCAGTTGGAGATCGGGAACACGCGCATCTGTTCGCCGGCCGCCATGCGGGCGTTGTACAGGCTCCACAGCTCCGGGCGCTGGGCCTTCGGATCCCATTGGCCGAACTCGTCGCGGAAGGAGAAGATGCGTTCCTTGGCACGCGCCTTTTCTTCGTCGCGGCGCGCGCCGCCCATCAGCGCGTCGTACTTGTGCGCCTCGATGGTTTCCAGCAGGGTCACGGCCTGCGCGGCATTGCGCGAGTCGGTTTCCTTGCGCAGGCGCACGGTGCCGCGCTTGATGGATTCTTCCACATGGCCCACCACCAGGCGCGCGCCGAGTTCGGCCACGCGCTGGTCGCGGAAGGCGATCACTTCCGGATAGTTGTGGCCGGTGTCGATATGCACCAGCGGGAACGGCAGTTCGGTCTTGCGGTCACCCAGGCGGAAGGCCTTGAGCGCCAGGTGCAGCATGACAATGGAGTCCTTGCCGCCCGAGAACAGCAGGGCCGGGTTGCGGCACTCCGCCACCACCTCGCGGATGATGTAGATGGATTCCGCCTCGAGCTTGTCGAGGTGATCGTTTTGCACTTGCAGCAGGTGCGCCACTTCCGGCGCGCCCGTCAATTCGTTCATGATGCCCATTTCGTCTGGCCTCAATGCTTGATGTTCTGTTCGTGTAGCCCGCACTCTTTCGAGTCCTTGCTTTCCCACCACCACCGTCCGGCGCGCACATCCTCGCCGGCGCGCACCGCGCGCGTACAAGGCTCGCAGCCGATGCTGGGGTAGCCCTTGGCATGCAGCGCGTTGACCGGCACGTCATGGCGCCTCAGGTAAGCCCACACCTCGGCCTCGCTCCAGTCGGCGAGCGGGTTGAACTTCGGAATGCCGCGCGCTTCATCCATTTCCTCGAACGGCAGCTCCGAGCGCGTCACCGCCTGTTCCCGACGCTGGCCGGTCAGCCAGGCATCGGCGTGCGACAGCGCGCGGTTCAGCGGCTCCACCTTGCGGATGCCGCAGCAGCTCTTGCGCAGGTCCACGCTGTCGTAGAACGCGTTCAGCCCGTGCTTCTTCAGGTAGTTCGCGACCGCTTCGGGGTCCGGCGTGAAGCGCTCGATGTCGTAGCCGTAGTGCGCCTTGACCTCGTCCAGCACCGCCAGCGTCTCGGCGTGCAGGCGCCCCGTCTGCAGCGTGAACACGCGGATGCCGGCGCGCACCTGCTCGGAGCTGCGCAGGATCGCATCGGTCACCACCATGTCTTCGGCCGCCAGGCTCGAAGCAAAACGCGCACGGAAAAAGCGGCCGGCGATGCCCGCCAGGCGATGGCCCAGCTCAAGCTCCTTGGCCTCGAGATCCGCCACGCTGCCGGTGTATTCCGGTGCGGTCCACAGCGCCGGGGGACGCAGCGAAGAGACCGATTCCTCGACGATAGCAATCTCGCTCATGCCGTTTCCTTGCCCTGCGCTTCGGCGCGGTTGCGGCGGAACAGCGGCAGCGGCTCATCCACCGACGCCTGGTAGGCCACGGTGAACTCGGTGAAGCCCTTGATGGCGTCCTCGATGTTCTTGTCCGGGCGCACGGCGAAGGTGTCGAAGCCGCAGCGCTTCATGAAGTTCAGCTGATCGCGCAGCACGTCGCCGATGGCGCGCAGCTCGCCAGTCCAGTTGTAGCGGGTACGCAGCAGGTAGGCGGTGGAGAAGCCACGGCCATCGCGGAACACGGGGAAATCCACCGCGACCACGGACACGCTGGCGAACGCGGCCTGGGCATCGGCCGGTTCGTCTTCCGGCGCCAGCCAGATGCCGGTGATGCCGGCCGCACGGCCGGCCAGTGCGCCGTCCTTGTGCGCCAGCCAGGCGCGCAGCGGGAACAGCACCGCATCCTTGCCTTGCGCGGCGGCGACGATCTGCTCGTCGGTCAGGGCCTGGCCCTCGGCACCGCGCAGCACCGTCCATGCGTCGTCAACGATCACCGGGACCGGGGTGGCGCCTTCGCCGCGTTGCAGTTGAATAATCTTTGCCATGTCGTTATCTCCGGTGCTCAGGCTTCAGCGCGTTCGCGCTGCCCGCTGGTCCTACCCTGGGCATAGACGCGATCCTTGAACGGGGCGATGCCGATACGGCCCAGCACGTCGATAAAGCGCTCGTCGTCATGGCGGTTGGCCACAAAGGTATCGATGATGTGCGACACCACGTCCGGCATTTCTTCCGCCTTGAACGACGGGCCGATCACCTTGCCGATGGCGCTCTTGTTGCCCTGCGCCCCGCCCAGCGTGACCTGGTACCACTCCTCGCCGTCCTTGTCCACGCCCAGCACGCCGATATTGCCTACGTGGTGGTGGCCGCAAGCGTTGATGCAGCCCGAGATATTGAGCGAGATCTCGCCCAGATCGTGCACGTAGTCCAGGTCGTCGAAGCGCTCCTGGATGGCCTGCGCGATGGGGATCGACTTGGCATTGGCCAGCGAGCAAAAATCGCCGCCCGGGCAGGCGATGATGTCGGTCAGCAGGCCGATGTTGGCGGTAGCCAGGCCGCCCTTCCTGGCTTCTTGCCACAGGTCGTACAGATCGCGCTTGCGCACGTTCGGCAGCACCAGGTTCTGTTCGTGCGCCACACGCAGCTCGCCGTAGCCGTAGCGGTCCGCCAGGTCGGCCACCAGGTCGATCTGCGCATCGGTAGCGTCGCCCGGGGGCGAGACAATGCCAGGCTTGGTCGACAGCGTGACCGCGGCATAGCCCGGCACCTTGTGCGCATGCACGCTGCGGCTCACCCAGCGGGCGAAGGCCTTGTCTTCCAGCAGGTGCTTCTCATACGAGGCATCGGTATCCGACAGCTTGTCGTAGGCGGGCGGCGCGAAGTACTGCGCCACGCGGTCGAACTCAGCCTGCGTGACGGTGGCGGGACCATCCTTGCTGTGCTGCCATTCTTCCTCGACTTCCTGCGCGAACTTCTCCGCGCCGATGGCCTTCACCAGGATCTTGATGCGGGCCTTGTACTTGTTGTCGCGACGGCCATAGCGGTTGTACACGCGAATGGCCGATTCCACGTACGACAGGAGGTGCTGCCACGGCAGGTCTTCCTTGATCACCGAACCCAGGATCGGGGTGCGGCCCAGGCCGCCGCCGGCCAGGATGCGCAGGCGCGTTTCGCCCTCGGCGTTGCGGTACGCGTAGACGCCGATATCGTGCATCTGCACCACGGCACGGTCGTCGGCCGAAGCGGAGATGGCGATCTTGAACTTGCGCGGCAGAAAAGCGAATTCCGGCTGGAAGGTGCTCCACTGGCGCAGCAGTTCTGCCAGCACGCGCGGGTCCACGGATTCATCGGGCGCGACGCCGGCGAAGTGATCGGTGGTGATATTGCGCACGCAGTTGCCGGATGTCTGGATGGCGTGCATCTGGACGCTGGCGAGATCGGCCAGCGCGTCGGGCACGCGCTCCAGATCCATCCAGTTGTACTGGATGTTCTGGCGGGTGGAAAAGTGGCCATAGCCGCGGTCGTACTCGCGCGCGATATGGGCCAGCATGCGCATCTGCCTGGACGACAGCAGGCCGTACGGAATCGCCACGCGCAGCATGTAGGCATGGCGCTGCAGGTACAGGCCGTTCTGCAGGCGCAGCGGCAGGAATTCTTCCTCGGTCAGCTCGTTGGAGAGGCGGCGGCGCACCTGGTCACGGAACTGGGCCACGCGTTCGTTGACGATGCGTTGGTCGTATTGGTCGTACTGATACATGGTGTGGGTCCGTTCAGTATGCGTTGAATTCAGGAGACGAGCTTGATGGCAACCAGCGTCAGCGTGGTCGCCAACGCGGCGCGCACCAGCCGCTCGGGCAGCGCCCGCGACAGTTGCGCGCCCAGCCAGATGCCGGGGATCGAACCCACCAGCAAGGCCAGCAAAAGGGTCCAGTTCACCGTACCGAGCCACACGTGGCCCAGGCCGGCAAGCGCCGTCAGCGGGACGGCGTAGGCGATATCAGTGCCCGCCACTTCGGCAGGCTTCATGCGGGGATACAGCAGGAGAATCAGGGTGGCGCCCACGGCGCCGGCGCCGATCGAGGACACCGTCACCAGCACGCCAAGCACGGCGCCAACCACCACGGTGGTGATGGCCTGTGCGCGGCCTTCGAGCTGGAAGCGCGGATTGCGCGCCAGCCACGCCAGCATCTGCTTGCGGAACAGCAGCGACAATACCGTCAGGATCACCGACACGCCGATGGTCAGGCGGATCGCGTGCAGCCACTGCGCGTCAAGCTCGCCGGCGCTCTTGAGCACCAGGATGGCCGCCACCGCGGCCGGCAGGCTGCCGATGGACAGGCGGCGCACCACCTGCCACCGCACATGGCCGTGGGCGCGGTGCGCCAGCGTGCCAAAACCTTTGGTGATCGCGGCGAACGCCAGGTCGGTGCCAACCGCGGTGGCCGGTGAAAAGCCGAACAGCAGGGTCAACAGCGGCGTCATGAGCGAACCCCCGCCCACCCCGGTCAGGCCGACGAGGACGCCTACTAGCAGACCGGAAACGGTATAGGCAAGGGACATTGGGGTTCACCTGGCCGGTAGCCCCTATTGCCGCCTAAAAATGAGGCAGGCAGGCTGAGGTTCCGACGGTTCATTAACAAAGTTCGAGAATCGTAATAAACTGGCCTCATATCTCAAACTAATAAGAAGTTGTTTGTTTATACGAACATAGTTATATGAACCTGCATCAGTTCCGCTTTGTGCGCGAAGCCGTACGTCAGAACTACAATCTGACCGAAGCCGCTAAAGCGCTTTATACATCACAACCAGGCGTCTCCAAGGCCATCATCGAGCTGGAGGAAGAGCTTGGCGTGGATATATTTACCCGCCACGGCAAGCGCATCCGCAGCCTGACGGAGCCCGGCCGCCGCATCCTGGAGTCGGTGGAAAAGATCCTGCAAGAGGTGGAAAGCCTGAAACGCGTGGGCAAGGACTACGCCGCCCAGGACCAGGGCAACTTCACCATCGCCACCACCCACACGCAGGCGCGCTACGCCCTGCCCCGGGTGATCGCGGAATTTACCAAGCGCTACCCCAAGGTGCGCCTGTCCATACAACAGGGCAATCCCGCCCAGATCGCCGACATGGTGCTGCACGACCACGCCGACATCGGGATCGCCACGGAGGGCATCACGGCCGACAAAAACCTGATCTCACTGCCCGGCTACCAATGGCAGCATGTGATCATCATGCCCCCCGACCATCCCCTGCTGGAAAAGAAGCACCTGGCGCTGGAAGACCTGATGGGTTACCCACTCATCACATATGATCCCAACTTCGCCGGCCGCCCCAAGATCGACAAAGCCTTCGATCTGCGCCACCTCAAGCCCGACATCATCCTGGAAGCCATCGACGCCGACGTCATCAAGACCTATGTGGAGATCGGCCTTGGCGTCGGCATCGTCGCCGGCGTAGCCTTTGACGCCGAGCGCGACCGCAGCCTGCGCGGCATCCCCGCCGGCCACCTGTTCGGCACCAATGTGACGCACCTGGCCGTCAAGCAAGGCGCCTACCTGCGCAGCTTCGTGTATACCTTTATTGAGCTGTTCTCCCCGACGCTGAACCGCAAGCTGGTAGAACAAGCCATGTCGGGTGATCACGAAGCCTACGAACTCTGACGCACCACCCCATCCTGCGCGGCTGAATATAGAGAGACAGCAGAGACAGCCATCAGCCGCGCCAAGCCAGCCCCGCGAGGGTGCCCCGGATATGCCACCGGCGCACCGCAGGGCCGGATCGCCTTGAATGGCCAACCCCGGTTGGCCAGACTTATCAGCACAACGCAGCACAACCCACGGCCGCCCCAGGCAGCCAGAAAGACCATATGACAGAGCAAGCCACCATCCACTGGACCGAAAACGGCGAAGAGCACAGCGCGAACTGGCGCTCCGAAGCCGGCACGCCCCCGCCCAAGCGCGTCGTCATCGCTGACGACACCACCACCGGCGACACCGCCTACCGCCTCGCCTGCGAAGGCACCGCCATGCTCTGGCGCGGCGACTTCCAGAACGCCCGCCAACTGCTCCAGGCCCTGGCCCGCCGCGCCGACAAGCCCAAGAAGGCCGCCAAAGCCTCCAAGGTACCCAAGGCCGGGCCCACCCCCACGGAAGCCTTCCACCTGCACCGCCAAGCCCAGTCCCAGCGCGCCCGCACGCTCTCCATGCTGCTGCTGCCCTTCGACGCCGACCACCTCGTGCCCCTGCGCCGCTCGCCCGACGTGCGCGAAGCCTGCCTCGAAGCCTACGGCGAGGTCGACGCCCCCTACGTGGCCTCCATGCGCGAACTGCTCGGCCTGATCGGCGCCCACGAGTGGCGTAAAAAAGGCGTGGAAATCCCCGCGCTGGCTGAACGCATCCACCCCTACTACGGCGTGTTCTCCCCCGTACGCGGCGAATACATCGACCTGGTCGCCAAGGCCCAGCTACCCGCCGGCGCCCTCAACCTGGCCTTCGACATCGGCACCGGCACCGGCGTACTGGCCGCCCTGCTCGCCCAGCGCGGCGTCAAGCGCGTCATCGCCACCGACATGGACCCGCGCGCACTCGCCTGCGCCAGCGACAACATCCACCGCCTGAAAGCCGCCGCCCAGGTAGAAGTGGTAGAAGCCGACCTCTTCCCCGAAGGCCGCGCCCCGCTGGTGGTGTGCAACCCGCCGTGGGTGCCGGCCCGCCCGAACTCGCCGATCGAACGCGCGGTGTACGACCCGGACAGCCAGATGCTCAAGGGCTTTATCGCCGGGCTGGCGGATCACCTGGAACCCAAGGGCGAAGGCTGGCTGCTGCTGTCCGATCTGGCTGAACACCTGGGCCTGCGTACGCGGGAACAGTTGCTGGGCTGGATTGATGAAGCCGGGCTGAAGGTGCTGGGACGGCTGGAAGTGAAACCGAACCATCCGAAGGCTACGGATACGACCGACCCGCTGCACGCTGCACGCGCGGCTGAGGTGACTTCGCTGTGGCGGTTGGGTATCAAGTAAGCCGGCGTCGATCGCTGGCTATAGGTTGGTAGCAAAACCGGGCGGCACTCGCCGCCTTGGTTGAGTGAAATCCCAAACCCCCTGGGGCGCTTGCGCGCCCGGCACTCACGCCCGCACCGGCGATTCCACGCGAGCCAAACTACCGTGGAATCGGTAGCAGCCTCGACTAGCTGGTGGCGAATCGCGCACTCAGGTTCCGTGCTCTGCCGGCTAGAATGTGCAAGATCGCTCGCGGCGTCCCGGATGGGCGCGGCGAACGCCCAATGCCCTGGCCTATCCCCACCGGAGCAACCCGACATGACCCAAGACGAACGCGCCATCCGCGACTTAGTCGACACCTGGTTCGCCGCCAGCAAGGCCGGCGACATCCCCACCGTCCTGGACCTGATGACGGACGACGTGATCTTCATGGTCCCCGGCCAGCCACCTTTCGGCAAGAAGGCGTTCGCGGCGGCCTCTCAAGGCAACGTCCAGATCGAAGGCGCCTGCGACATCCAGGAAGTCCAGGTCCTCGGCGACTGGGCTTATCTGCGCAACCATATCCGGCTTACCGTAACGCCGCCTGGCGGCAACCCCGCCGTGCGCCGCTCCGGTTATACGCTGACCATCCTGCGCAAGGATGCCGACGGGCGTTGGCGGCTTGCGCGGGATGCGAATCTGCTGGTGGCGGAGGCCGAGGCCGCGTCGTCATGACGGCACCGGCCGGTGCTGCGCCGGCCCACATTGATGGAAGGCCGACCCCACGGCCAATGTCGGGCGTAAGCAATCGTCCGGACGGAGTTCGCGGCTTTGCTGCGGGCCGATGGCTGCCCACGTGTCGACGGCAACCCGCGATGACATAGGACGATCGACCGATGAACCTTGCAATCCTCCTCGCCCACCCCTGGTTCGGCACATGGGCAGCGGCCCTGATCGCCGTCGTCGTCGCGCTGCTGGCGCATCGCCTCGGTGGCCTGCTGCTGTTGCGCATTACCCGGCCCGCCCCAGTGCTGCATGCGATCGTGAAGAAAGCGCGCGCCCCAGCCGAGGTGGTCCTGCCCTTGCTGGCGCTGCAGGCGGTCTGGCTGACCGCGCCGGACGATCTACCCTGGATCGACAGCGTGCGCCATCTCAACGGCCTGTTGCTCATTGCCGCGACCACCTGGCTTGTGGTGCGCATCATTGCCGGATTTGCGCAGGGCATACTGGATCGACACCCCGTGGACGTAGAGGACAACGTGAGTGCACGGCGCGTTCACACGCAAACACGGGTTCTCTCACGCACTGCGATGACGCTGGTCGTGGTGATGGGTGCGGCCATGCTGCTCATGACCTTTCCGGGGGCTCGACAAGTCGGCGCCAGCCTGTTGGCCTCGGCAGGCGTGATTGGCCTGATTGCTGGCTTGGCAGCCAAGCCGGTGTTCAGCAACCTGTTCGCCGGGTTGCAGCTCGCGCTGACGCAGCCTATCCGGCTCGATGACGTACTCATCGTCGAAGGTGAGTGGGGCCGCGTGGAGGAGATTGCCGGCACTTACGTCGTGCTCCGGATATGGGACGAGCGTCGCCTCATCATCCCGCTGCAGTATTTCATCGAGAAGCCCTTCCAGAACTGGACCCGCAACAATGCCCAGCTCACGGGGTCCGTATTCTTCCACGTCGACTACGGTATGCCGCTGGCCGCGCTGCGCGAGGAGCTGGAGCGCATCGTGCGCGCGGCGCCCCAGTGGGACCAGCGCTTCTTCAACCTGGTGGTTACCGAAGCCACGGAGCGGACGATGCAAATACGCGTACTGTGCACCGCGGCCTCATCTGGCCAGGTGTGGGATCTGCGCTGCATCGTGCGCGAAGGGCTGATCGACTTCATGCAGCGCGAATTCCCGCAGTTCCTGCCACGGCTGCGCATCGAGGGCGACGGTGACTCGCCGCCGCGGAATACACCGTCGCACGCTTGAGCCGCCTGAGACTCCCAGTGCAACCCGGAAAAGTGGTTCATGGCGGCGAGGCCCGGCAGGTACACTCAGGCCGAGTGTCTTTAAGTCTGGCTTAAGTCTCAGCCCGTAGACTGCAAGCACACAAGACAACCTGCATAGGAGGTGCCATGACCCCCCAAGAGATGCAAGCACTGGAAGGCTTCCTGACGCAGCTGACCCAGGCCCGGGCCGGCGCAAAGGACCCCCAGGCGGACGCCCTGATCGCCGAAGCCGTCGCCCGGCAACCCGATGCCGCCTACCTGCTGGTCCAGCGCGCGATGATGCTTGACCACGCGCTGGCGTCAGCCAGGACGCAGATCGCCACCCTGCAGAGCCAGTTGCAGATGGCGCAGGCCAACGGCACCAGTCGCTTTCTCGACGCAGACAATGCCTGGGGAAATAGCGCCGGCCGCGCCGCACCAAACCCCGTCATGCCGCCGGCGATGGCCGCGCCTGCCGCCGTACCGCCTCCCCCCCAGGCTGCGCCCGCGCCGCAGCCCCGGACCGGCTTCTTGAGCGGTGGCCTGGGCAGCACGCTGGGCGGCATTGCCACCACGGCAGCCGGCGTAGCCGGCGGCGCGTTCCTGTTCCAGGGTATCGAGAACCTGTTCCATCACAATAGCGGAAGCGGAGGCGCAAGCGGCTTCCTGGGACAGCCAGCCGCGGGAGCACAGCCGACCGAAACTGTCGTCAACAACTTCTACGGCAATGACGACCGCTCGCCGTTGGGCTCACCGGATGCGGCATTGGACAACGGTCTCCTGGATGACGGTTTGGGCAACGACGACTTCCTGAACGACGACTCCTTCAACGCCTAGCGCGTTCAGGGGCTCGGCCCGTGGCACCTCCAACGCCTGCTGGCAGCGGTGACCGCACAGCCTCCTCCCGAGTGGGCTTCGACAATCGTCAGCCCACTCGCCTCAACGCGGCTTGTTCGCCGCGCTCCCGGCCTCGGCACGCAGGCGCTCTTCCTGCTCCCGCAGTTCCGGGGTGAATTCAGCCCCGAAATCCTCAGACTCGAACAGCGGCCGAATCTCGATCTCGGACTCCCCTTCCATGGGATTGGGGCAGCGCCTGACCCATTCGACGGCCTCCTCCATCGACTTGACTTGCCACAGCCAGAACCCGGCGACAAGTTCCTTGGTCTCCGCGAACGGTCCGTCGATCACGGTCCGCTGGCTGCCCGAGAAGCGCACCCGCTTGCCCCGGGAGCTCGGGTGCAAGCCCTCGCCCGCCTGCATGACACCTGCCTTGACGAGTTCTTCGTTGAAGTTGCCCATTGCCGTGAGCAGCTCCGTGCCGGGCATCTTGCCGGCTTCCGACTCACTGGTAGCTTTCACCATCACCATGACACGCATCGCATTTTCTCCTTGAATGAGTAGTGGGAGCCGCAGGACCCCGAAATCGACTCAGGTATGACAGCCGGCTCTGATATCACGACGAATCGTAGTACCAGAAATCGACACCCGCCTCAGGTTGTTTTGGCACATGCGCATGCAACTCCGCCGGCGCGCCGTGAAGTTCGCGCTCGGCCTGACTGGACTTGGTTTCGCCCTTTTCACTTCAACGACTCACCAACGGAGGTCCAGGATGCCAGATTTCTCCACATTATCGATCGACCAGGATCCGCAATCGCCACGAGTCGCGCGCCTTCTCCTCAATCGGCCGGAGCGGCTGAATGCGATCAACGGCGAGACGCCACGGGAGATTCGCGCCGCCGTCGAATGGGCGCAAGCCAACGACGACGTCCACGTGATCGTGGTGGAAGGTGCCGGTAAAGGGTTCTGCGGCGGCTACGACCTGGCCGACACGGCGGAACAGACCATCGAGCACCCCTGTCAGCAGGAGTCGTACCCCTGGGATCCCATGGTCGACTACGCCTACATGAAGCGCAACACGGAAGACTTCATGAGCCTGTGGCGCTGCAGCAAGCCCACCATTGCCAAGGTCCATGGCTATGCGGCAGCCGGCGGCAGCGATATCGCCCTGAGTTGCGACCTGCTGGTCATGGCCGAGGATGCGCGAATCGGCTATATGCCGACGCGGGTCTGGGGCTGTCCGACCACCGCCATGTGGACCTATCGTCTAGGTCCCACGCGGGCCAAGCAGTTGATGTTCACCGGCGACACGATTGACGGGCATACCGCCGCTGCCTGGGGCCTGGCCAATGAGGTCGTTTCTGTCGGCGAACTGGAGGCTGCGACGCTCAAGCTTGCCAACCGGATTGCCGGCGTGCCGCGCAGCCACCTTGCGATGCACAAGATGGTGGTCAATCAGGTCATGCTGACCATGGGGCTGGAGCAATCGCAGATGATGGCGACCATGCTGGACGGCATTACACGGCACAACCCGGAAGGCCTCTGGTTTCGGCGGTACGCGCAAGCCGAGGGATTCAAGGCGGCGGTGCAATGGCGTGACAGCGGGAAACCGATACCAGAGGGAGATGAGGCCCGCGCGCTGATTCGCGAACTAGAAGCGAAACGGGGCTAATAGTCACAGTCACGGGGCGGATTCATTGGGGCGGCGTGTACGGCAACTGTGGATCCATTGTTGCCGCTGCTGCGCGAATGCACCAATTGCAAATGCAAATGCAAATCCCTCTCATTATCTGGCTCTGTGCGGTCGCACCCCTCCTTCTAGCCGCCCATCAATCACATCAAGCGCCGACAGACGGCAAGACGGGGCGCCAGCAGCGGTCGCCTTACCTATATTGAGAGTTCTCTCCCGCCGCGTGTCGATGCTGGCGCCCCTGAATCGTCGTCTCCATGGCGGCCTCTTGGCTCGCCATCCTGCAGACAATCCCAAAGGAGATCGGACATGAATTACATCGATGGATTTGTTCTCGCCGTGCCCACCGCCAAGCGGGAGACCTACCGCAAGCATGCCGAGGCTGCGGCCGTGGTGTTCAAGGAACATGGCGCGCTGGGCCTGGTGGAGTGCTGGGGCGACGACGTGCCCGAAGGCAAGCTCACCTCGTTCCCGATGGCCGTGAAGCTGGAAAAGGACGAGACCGTGGTCTTCTCCTGGATCCTGTGGCCATCGCGCAAGGTCCGCGACGAGGGGATGAAGGCCTCCATGGAAGATCCGCGCCTGAAGATGGATGAGCCGATGCCCTTCGATGGCAAGCGGATGATCTTTGGCGGCTTCGAGATGATCGTGAACGCCTAGGCAACCGCTAGGCAACCGCGGCCCGGTAGCGTCGGCCTCTGCCCCGCGAGAATGCATGTGCGCTGCGCGGGGACGATGCCGCCGTGGTTTCGTCCGGCCTGTGAGGCACACTGACCCGACCGCTTCGGGCCCGACCGATAAGCTCCCCGGACGCTTCACCCGCCACCCCCGTCATTTCACGACACCATCCGGCATTTCATCGCAGCCCGCTGCCCAAGGCGCCTGTGTCCACCGAATATGAGCACCATCGGCAGCTGGATGCCGCTGGCGCTGATCCTCTGCCTCTTTTTAACCCGGTTTATCGTCAACGTCGCACTAGCGATAAACCCTGATCTATTGCAACGCAGCAGCACCGCGCTGGCAGCCGGCTTTATCTATGGCACCTTTAGCGGTATCTTCCTCGCACGCAGCCTCGTCACGTGGCGGCTTGCGCGACAGGCGCGGCCCTATGGCATGCCGGGCTAATCACTTGCAGCACCCCGAACAACCCACACCGGCAGTCATGGGCTCACTAGAAAGGTTTCAGCTGTTCGTCGCCATCCCCGCTGTCCTGTCGCTCGCGCTGATCGAGGCGATCGTCCTGTCGCGCCGCCAGCGCTATGACTGGCGGGCTTTTGGCATATCGGCGCTGGATCTGTTCGCGCGCGTCGCGGTGGGTATCGGCATGCCGCTGTCGATTGCCGCGCCGCTGGTGCGGCTGGCGTTCGAGCACCGGCTGATGACGATCCACCCCGTGGGCTGGATCGCGTTGCCGCTGCTCTTTATCGGGCAGGAGTTCTGCTACTACTGGTACCACCGCGCCGCGCACCGGGTGCGCTGGTTCTGGAGCAACCATGCGGTGCATCACTCGCCCAACCAGCTCAACCTGTCGGCGGCGTTCCGCATCGGGGTGCTCGGCAAGCTGAGCGGCACGGCGCTGTTCTTCGTGCCGCTGGCATGGATTGGCTTTGATCCCGGCGTGGTGTTCGCGGTGCTGTCGCTCAACCTGCTCTATCAGTTCTGGATTCATGCAACGTGGATTCCGCGGCTGGGCTGGCTGGAGGGGATTCTCAATACGCCGTCGGCGCACCGGGTGCACCACGCGTCGAACCTGGAATATCTGGATGCGAACTACGGCGGCGTACTGCTGGTCTTCGATCGCTTGTTCGGCACCTACGTGAAGGAGCGCGACGACCTGCCTTGCCGCTACGGACTCGTGCATCCGATCCACAGCGCCAACCCGCTGCGGATTGAGTTCACGCAGTGGATCCACCTGTGGCGCGACCTCGCCGGGGCAGGCAGCGCGCGCGCCGTCTTCGGCTACCTGTTCATGCCGCCGGGCTGGACGCCGGATGGCGAGGGCAATACCACCGCCGAGCTGCGCGCGAGGCAGCCCGCGTCCGGGATGGCACGTGGCGCGGCCGGCGGCTGAAATCCAGCGGCGGCACAGCATGCGCTACCCCACTAACAAGCTGGCCTGGCTCTGGCGCGAGCTGCGCGTCGGCGTGCCCGTGGCATTGGGCGCGGCCTTGTTTTTCTCCGTGATGTTTCGCGAGCCGTTCGGCCGCAACCTGGTCTATTCCGTTTGCATCACGGCGCTGATCCAGGTCATGATCGAGGCCGGGCGCTACGGCATGCTGCGCCGGCAGCCCCCACCCCCGCCCGGCATGCCCGTCCCGCAGCGCCGCTGGCCGGACTGGAAGGTGATGTTTCCCTGGACGATCATGTCCGGCGTAGTGGGCTACTTTGCCGGACATGCGCTTGCCGATCTGCTTACCGGCGACCAGGACGCGTCAGCCCAGATGATGCAGAACCCGCGTGCCCTGCTGCTGAGCATGACCGTGGCCTTGGCGCTCTCGGTCGGCATCGCCTACTTCAACTACACGCGCGGGCGTCTGGCGGCGACGGAAGCGAACGCGCAGGCCGCCATGCGCAGCGCCGCGGAGAACCAGCTCCGCTTGCTGGAGTCGCAGCTGGAGCCGCACATGCTGTTCAATACGCTGGGCAACCTGCGCGTGCTGATCGGGCAGGACCCGCAGCGCGCGCAGGTCATGCTGAACCAGGTGATCTCGTTCCTGCGCGCCACGCTGGACGCTTCGCGCTCCGGCTCGCACGCCTTGTCGTGCGAGTTCGCCCGCATCGGAGACTACCTGGAGCTGATGAAGATCCGCATGGGCCCACGCCTGCAGATCGCGCTGGACCTGCCGGCCAGCCTGGCCGGATTGCCGGTGCCGCCGCTGCTGTTGCAGCCACTGGTGGAGAACGCCATCAAGCATGGGCTGGAACCCATCGTGAGCGGCGGCTGGATCAAGGTCACCGCGCGACGCGAAGGCAATATCCTGGTGCTCAGCGTGCGCGATACCGGCGTGGGCCTGAGCGCGCTCCCGCCCGGCGCGGATTGCTTCGGCACATCGCAAGTCCGTGAACGGCTCGCCCAGCTCCATGGCGATGCGGCCGGCTTCGAACTGGCGGCCGCCGGCGATGCCGACGGCGGCACCCTCGCCATCGTGCGCCTTCCCTTATCCTGACCGATTGCCCACATGCAAGCCACCGCCCTGATCGCAGAAGACGAAGCCCTGCTGGCCGAAGACCTCCAGGCCGAGCTGGGGCGCCTGTGGCCAGGCCTCAAGATTGTCGCGAGCGTGGGCGACGGCGGGGCGGCCGTCGAGCAAACGCTGGCGCTGAAGCCGGACCTGCTGTTCCTGGACATCCGCATGCCGGGCATGAGCGGGCTGGAGGCCGCGCAGACACTGGCCGAGGACTGGCCCGAGCCGGGCAAGCCGTTCCCGCTGATCGTCTTCGTGACCGCCTACGACAAGTACGCCTTGCACGCTTTTGAACATGCCGCCGTCGACTATGTCCTGAAGCCCGTGCAGCCTGAGCGTCTCGCCAAGACCTGCGTACGCCTGCAGACCACGTTGCAGCAACGCAGCGCCCAAGCCACGCCACCGCCGTGGGATGCCGCGCTGGATCAGTTGCGTGCGCTTATCGGCAGCGGGATCTCCTCACCGCCCGCGCCGCCGGCCGCGGGCCCCATGCAGATGATCCAGGCTAGCGCCGGCAATACCATTACGATGGTGCCGATCGCCCAAGTGCTGTACTTCGAGGCGGCCGACAAGTACGTGCGGGTAGTCACCGCCGAACGCGAACACCTGATCCGGATGTCCCTGCGCGAGCTGCAGTCGCGGCTCGATCCCCAGAGCTTCTGGCAGGTGCACCGCGGTACGATCGTGCGCAGCACTGCCATCGCCAGCGCGCTGCGCGACGAGAACGGCAAGCTGACGCTGGCGTTGCACGGCCGCGCGGAGAGGTTGAGCGTGAGCCGGCTCTACGCGGATATCTTCAAGGGGATGTAGGCCGACAGGCCGGGCTCGGCGCCGCCAGCCGCTTTGGCCAAAACTTGGTACATTGCTCCTTGCCGCCCCGGCCAGCATCAAACCGACCGCCCCAAGGAGACACCAATTGTCCATCGAGAACACACGCGCCGCCCTTCAGCTTCGCTCGCTGATCAAGTCCAGTGGTGAACTGGAGTTGTCGCTTGCCAGCGTGGACACTCCCCTGCCCGGCCCCGACGAAGTGGTGGTCCGTATCGAAGCGTCGCCCCTCAACCCGTCAGACCTCGGCCTGCTGTTCGGCGCCGCCGACATGAGCACGGCTAAGGCCAGCGGCACGGCCGAGCGGCCAGTCGTCACCGCCCGCGTTCCGCAAGGCGCGATGAAAAGCATGGCGGGCCGGCTGGACGTGTCCATGCCTGTTGGCAACGAAGGCGCGGGCGTGGTCGTCGAGGCGGGCTCGTCCGCCGCGGCGCAGGCGCTGCTGGGCAAGACGGTGGCGGCGATTGGCGGCGCGATGTACTCGCAGTACCGGTGTATCCCGGCGGACCAGTGCCTGCTCCTGCCGGACGGAGCGACGCCGGCCGAGGGCGCCTCGTCCTTCATCAACCCGCTTACGGCGCTGGGCATGGTCGACACCATGCGGCGCGAGGGGCATACCGCACTGGTGCACACCGCTGCCGCCTCCAACCTGGGGCAGATGCTCAACCAGATCTGCCTCAAGGATGGCATCGGCCTGGTGAACATTGTCCGCAAACAGGAACAAGCGGACCTGCTCAAGGCACAGGGCGCGGTTCACGTCTGCAATGCGGCTTCGCCCACCTTCCTGCAAGACCTCACCGAGGCGATCGCCGCCACCGGCGCAACGCTTGCCTTCGACGCCACCGGCGGCGGCAAGCTTGCCGGACAGATCCTGAACTGCATGGAGGCGGCCTTGAGCCGGAAAGCCAGCGAGTACAGCCGCTATGGCTCGACGACGCACAAGCAGGTCTATATCTACGGCGGCCTGGATACGTCCCCGACCGAGCTCACCCGCCACTTCGGCATGGCCTGGGGCATGGGGGGCTGGTTGCTGTTCTCCTTCCTGCAAAAGATCGGGCCCGATGCGGTAAGCGCACTCAAAGAGCGCGTCGTGGCGGAGTTGAAGACGACCTTTGCCAGCCGCTATTCGAAAGAGATATCGCTGGCGCAAGTGCTGGACCTGGATGTGATCGCGGTCTACAACAAGCGCGCGACCGGGGATAAGTATCTGATCAATCCGAACCAGCACTAGACGTCGACTTGTCCGAGCCGATCGGCGGCAATCCAGGCGTGCCGCCCTCGGCATGGATGAAAGGCGCAAGCATTGCACTGCRCCGTCATGAAATGATAACTAATTACTGCTAGCGCTTACTGCCAGCGGATTATTTGAAACAGGATTACCAACAAGATTACCGATAACCATCCAGGAAATCAGGCGGCATAACCTTACAGTTTTCTTTCAACAGTGTTTCAATTTATTAGAAATTCCTGGAATTTCTCAGATCGGCTGCCGTATGATTAAGCGGCAGAAAAACCACGTGTGATGAATACGGTGATTGGACCGGGAGCCTTCCATGCAGGTGATGTTTTCCCACTGCTGTTGTATTCGGTTCGAACTGCCTGCAAATTTTTGCATCGACCTTCCCGCTGCGCTTCGGATGGAAGCACATTGCGTCGGTGCCAGGGTGAGCAAGGCCATTCGCGCCGGCCTCGGCAGGCCGCTAACCGAAGGTGCGGCCGGCCCGATGCGGCTTGCCTATGTCTCTAGCGACGGTTGCCCAAGATGAACTGGGGCACGCTAGCTGCTATCGCACTGTCGTGCGTGGCCGCAGGCTACGCGATCGCTGCCGTATGGGCCAGCTGGCGCGCACCGGCGCTGGCCGCCACCCCCGTCGGCCCGGAATACGCCGGCCTGCGGCCAGTGAGCGTGCTAAAGCCGCTGTGCGGCCTCGCTCCCCAGCTCTACGAAAATCTCGCCGGCCTGTGTCGTCAACGGCATCCGGCGTTCCAGCTGGTGTTCGGCGTCCATGCAGCGGACGATCCCGCCATCGCGGTCGTGGAACGGCTGCGCGCGGAATTCCCGGCGTGCGACATTGCCCTGGTGATCGACTCCCGCGTGCACGGCAGCAACCTCAAGGTCAGCAATCTGATCAACATGCTGCCGCGGGCGCGCCATCGCTGGCTGCTGATTGCCGACAGCGATATCGCAGCGCCGTCGGATTACCTGGCCCGTGTCAGCGCGCCGCTGGCCGACACCGGGGTCGGCGTGGTGACCTGCCTGTACCGAGGCCGGCCCGCCGGCGGCCTGTGGTCGCGGATCGGCACGCAATTCATCGACGACTGGTTCGCGCCTTCCGTGCGCGTTGCCCACGGGTGCGGCTCACGCCGCTTTTCTTTCGGTGCGACCATCGCGTTGCGGCGTGACGTACTCGACTCAATCGGTGGATTCGCCACCCTGTCCAACCGGCTCGCCGACGATTTCTGGCTTGGCGAGCTGACCCGCGGCAACGGACTGCGTACCGTGCTGTCGGACGTCGTCGTGAGTACGGATGTGACAGAAACACATCTTTCCGCGCTATGGGCTCACGAACTGCGCTGGCTGCGCACCATCCGATCCATCAACCCGCTCGGTTTTGCCTTTACCTTCATCACCTTTACCTGGCCCATGCTGGCGCTGGCCGCCTGGATGTCGCCTCGGCCGGCGGTGCTGGCCGTGGCGCTGGCCGGCGTCCTGGCGCGCAGCGTGCTGGCGGGTAGCGCGGCAGCCGCGCTGCGGGCACCGCTGCGCGATGCGCTGCTGCTTGCCGAATGGGCGGCCGCGCTGGTCGGCGAGGAGGTACGCTGGCGCGAGCAGGTAATGTCGGTACGCGATCGTCCGCTACCCGCCCAGGCGCCCGCGTCCGCGCAGCCAGGCGCCGGACCGCGGCAAGGCACCCGCGCGCAAACCACCACAGGCGTTGCCACTGCCTTGAAGGCGCAACCCCTTTCCTTGCCGGTCGGGGACGCGGACAATGACGAACGCGACCGCGCTCCCGCCCTTTCAGCAAACGGCACATGACTCCACAGAAACCGCTATGAGAACGCTCTTCCTGCAGGCTCCTTCCTTCGATGGCTTCGACGGCGGCGCGGGTTCGCGCTACCAGGCCAAGCGCGAGATCAAATCTTTCTGGTATCCCACCTGGCTGGCCCAGCCCGCCGCGCTGGTGCCTGACAGCCGCGTGCTGGATGCGCCGGCAGACGGCCTGGACGTGCAGGCCACGCTGGATATCGCCGTCGGCTTCGACCTCGTCATCATCCACACCAGCACGCCGTCCTTCCCCACCGACGCCAAGTTCGCCGAGGAGTTGAAGAAGCGCAAGCCACACGTGATGATCGGCATGGTCGGCGCCAAGCCGGCCGTGGACCCGGGCGGCACGCTGGGCGCCAGCGCCGCCATCGATTTCGTGTGCCGCGAGGAGTTCGACTACACCTGCCAGGACGTGGCCGCGGGCAAGCCGCTCAAGGACATTCCGGGCTTGAGCTACCGCCAGCCGGACGGCTCGCTGGAACACAACGGTCCGCGCCCGATGATCGAGAACATGGACGAACTGCCCTTCGTGGCGCCCGTGTACAAGCGCGACCTGAAGATCGAGAACTACTTCATCGGCTACCTGAAGCATCCTTATGTGTCGATCTACACCGGCCGGGGCTGCCGCTCGAAGTGCACCTTCTGCCTGTGGCCGCAGACCGTGGGCGGGCACCGCTACCGCACCCGCTCGCCGCAGAGCGTGATCGACGAGGTGAAATGGATCAAGGAGAACATGCCCGAGGTGAAGGAGATCATGTTCGACGACGACACCTTCACCGATTTCAAGCCGCGCGTGGAAGAGATTGCCCGCGGCCTGGGCAAGCTGGGCGTGACTTGGTCGTGCAACGCCAAGGCCAACGTGCCATACAGCACGCTCAAGATCATGAAGGAGAACGGGCTGCGCCTGCTGCTGGTGGGCTACGAATCCGGCGACGACCAGATCCTGCTGAATATCAAGAAAGGCCTGCGCACCGACATCGCGCGCCGCTTCACCGAAGACTGCCGCAAGCTGGGCATCATCATCCACGGCACCTTCATCCTGGGGCTGCCGGGCGAGACCCGCGAGACCATCGAGAAGACCATCGCGTACGCCAAGGACATCAACCCGCACACCATCCAGGTATCGCTGGCGGCGCCCTATCCAGGCACCACGCTGTATCGCCAGGCGGTGGACAACGGCTGGCTGGAAGAGAACAAGGTCATCAACCTGGTCAACGACAAGGGCGTGCAGCTTGCCGCGATCAGCTACCCGCACCTGTCCCGGGAAGAGATCTATCACGGCGTGGAGACCTTCTACAAGCGCTTCTACTTCCGCCCCGGCAAGATCTGGGAGATCGTGCGCGAGATGCTGAGCAGCTGGGAGATGATGAAGCGGCGCCTGCGCGAAGGCGTGGAGTTCTTCCGTTTCCTGCGATCGCACGAAGCGTGACCCCTGAGCAAGACCTGCCGGCGGTGCAGCGCGCGCTGATCCTCACCGCCGACGATTTCGGGTTGCATCCCGGCGTCAACGAGGCTGTTGAACTGGCCCACCGCGACGGCGTGCTCAACGCTGCCAGCCTGATGGTGGGCGCGCCTGCCGCCGCCGACGCGGTGGCGCGCGCGCGCCGCCTGCCCGGCCTGCGCGTGGGACTGCACCTGGTGCTGGCCGACGGGCCGGCGGTGCTGCCGCCCGCCCGGATCCCGGCGCTGGTCGATGCGCACGGCCGCTTCGGCTCCGCCATGGCGCGCGACGGCTGCCGCTTCTTCTTCCTGCCCGAAGTGCGGCGGCAGCTCGGCGCCGAGATCCGCGCGCAGTTCGAAGCCTTTGCCGCCACCGGGCTGGCACTGGACCACGTCAATGCGCACAAGCATTTCCACCTGCACCCCACGGTGCTGTCGCTGATGCTGACGATCGGCCGCGAGTTCGGCCTGCGCGCTGTGCGCCTGCCGCGCGAGCACGGCGCGCCGCTGCTGCTGCGGCCCTGGCTGGCGCTGCTGCGGCGCCGCCTGGATGCCGCCGGCGTGGCCTGCAACGACTACGTCGTGGGCATCGCCAACAGCGGCGCCATGGACGAAGCCACGCTGCTGGCCGCGCTGGCGCGGCTGCCGGCAGGCGTGGGAGAGATCTACTTCCATCCCGGCGTGGTGTCTGGCGCCGAGGTCACCGCCACCATGCGCGGCTATCGCCATGCCGACGAACTGGCCGCGCTGCTGTCGCCGCGCGTGCGCGCCGCGCTGGACCAGGCCGGGCCGCGCCGCGGCGGCTTCGCCGACGTGCTGGCCGCGCCCCGCGCCTTGGCCCCCGCATGAGGGGCATGACAACACTGGCGGCAAGCGAAGCGAATGATGAAACGCCTGATTTACCTGTTCGGCCTGCTTGGCCTGCTCAGCCTGACCTTGCTGGTCAGTCACGAGGGCGCGAGCGACGTGGCGCGCATCGTCGCCGAGGGCGGCTGGCTGCTGCTGCTGCTGGTGCCCTTCCACGGGCTGCCGCTGCTGCTTGACGCGCAGGGCTGGCGCGTGCTGCTGACCTCGGCCGATCCCGAGGAACGCGCCGGCCTGGGCTTCCTGTGGTGGGTAGCCACCGTGCGCGAAGCCGTCAACCGGCTTTTGCCCACCGTCAGCGTGGGCGGCGAGCTGGTCGGCATCCACCTGACCCGCCTTCGCATCCACGACACCACGGCCGTCACCGCCAGCATCGTGGTGGAAGTCATGGTGACGCTGTTCGCGCAATACCTGTTCTCGGCGCTGGGCGTGATGCTGCTGCTGATCGCGATGCACGGCGGCGGCCAGGCTTGGGTGATCCTGCTCGGACTGGCGCTGTCGCTACCCGTGCCGGTGCTGTTCGCGCTCTCGCTGCGGCACAGCGCGATCTTCGAGCGCCTGGAGGGTGCCGCGAAGCGCCTGTTTGGCGCCGACCACCGCCTGGTGGCGCTGATCGACGGCGTCCGCCTCGACGCCGCCATCCGCGCCCTCAATGCGCGCCACGGTGAACTCGCGGCGGCGCTGGCCTGGCAGTTCGCCGGCTTCCTCCTGGGCACGCTGGAGATCTGGTTCGCGCTGATGCTGCTTGGCCATCCGGTGCCGTTCTGGCAAGCCATCGCGATCGAATCGCTGACCCAGGCGGTGCGCCATGTCGCGTTCTTCGTGCCGGCCGGACTGGGGGTGCAGGAGGCCGTGGTGATGCTGCTGGGCCATCTGCTCGGGGTGGACCCGCAGGTGTCGCTATCGCTGGCGCTGGTCAAGCGCGCACGCGAGGTGCTGTTCGGCGTGCCCGCGCTGCTGTCATGGCAGTGGTTGGAACTGCGCCGCTGGCGGCGCAAGGCGGCGCTGAGGTAAAGGCGCGGCGGCCGCTTCTCAGGAAGAGCACATACGACCTTCGTGCGCATCAGCACTCCCTGCCCGGGCACAGGCATCGCCTGTTCCAGCTCGCCATGCGCGTGCAGGCCGCGTTCCGGCAGACCACTGCGCAAGGTCTCGATCGCGGCGAGCGACCCGCGGGCCGCGCTGGCCAGCCGGGCCACCAGGCATCTGCATCATGCCGACGATGCCGGCCTTGGCGGTGGAATGGAATCAACGAGGAGACCACTTATGCCCCACCCGCTCATCCGCGTCACCCTGCTGGCCTCCGCCGTGCTGCTCAGCGCCCTGCCCGCCCGCGCCGACATCCGCGTTGGCATCGACGTCTCCACCACCGGCCCCGCCGCCTCCATCGGCATCCCTTCCAAGAACACCATCCTGATGTGGCCGCCCACCCTGGGCGGGCAACGCGCGCAGTACGTGATCCTGGACGATGGCTCCGACCCCGCCGCCGCGGTGCGCAATGTGCGCAAGCTGATCTCCGAGGAGAAGGTGGACGTGGTGGTGGGCCCCAATATCACGCCCACGGCCATCGCCGCGCTCGACGCGGTGGCGGAGGGCGAGACGCCGATGGTGGCGCTGGCGGCGTCGGCCGCCATCATCGAGCCGCAGGCGGACCCGAAGCGCCGCTGGGCGTTCAAGATGCCGCAGAACGACTCGCTTATGGCGACGGTGCTGACCGAGTACATGAGCAACCACGGTATCAAGACTGTCGGCTTCATCGGCTTCAACGATGCCTACGGCGAGAGCTGGTGGCGGGAGTTCTCGAAGCTGGCGGCGTTGCGCAAACTCAAGGTGGTGGCCAACGAGCGCTTCTCGCGCAACGATACGTCGGTGACCGGGCAGGTGCTCAAGCTGATGGCGGCCAACCCGGACGCGATCCTGGTTGCCGGCGCGGGCACGCCTTCGGTACTGCCGCAGAAGACGCTGGCCGAGCGAGGGTATAAAGGCAAGGTGTACCAGACGCATGGCATCGCCACCTGGGACTTCCTGCGGGTGGGCGGCAAGGATGTGGAGGGCACGCTGTTTCCCACCGGGCCGGTGGTGGTGGCGCGGCAGTTGCCGGACAGCCATCCGGTGAAGAAGGTGGCACTGGAATTTGTGACGCGCTATGAAACGAAGTATGGCGCCGACAGCATTACGCAGTTCGCAGGCGATGCCTGGGGTGCCTGGATGCTGCTGGACGATGCCGCCCGCCGTGCCGCCAAGGGCGGCGCGCAGCCGGGCACCCGGGAATTCCGCCATGCCATGCGCGACGCGCTGGAGGCCACCACCAACCTGACCATTCCCAACGGCGTGATGAACCTGAGTACGAAAGACCACCAGGGCTTCGACCAGCGCTCACGCGTGATGGGTGTGATCCGCGACGGCAGGTTTGCCTACGCGGCCGACAAATAAGGATGTCCTGACATGAGCAATACGACGACGACGACGACGACCTCCCAATCCTTGACGATCGGCTTTATCGGACTGGGCGCCATGGGCACGCCGATGGTGCGCCACCTGCTGGCAGCCGGGCACGGCGTGCGCGCCTGCGTGCGCCGGCCCGAGGCGGCCGACGCGGCCCGCGCGCTTGGCGCGGTGCCCTGCGCCACGCCCGCCGAAGCGGCGCGCGGCGCGGCGGTGGTGTTCACCAATGTCACCTCGTCGGAGGACGTGCGCGCAGTGCTGCTGGGCGAGCACGGCGTGATCGGGGGCGCGGCGGCGGGCACCATCTGTATCGACCATAGCACCATCTCGCCCATCGTCACGCGCGAGATTGCCGCGGGGCTGGCCGCGCGCGGCATCGAGGCGCTGGACTGCCCGGTGTCGGGCGGCACCATGGGCGCCGAGGCGGCCAGCCTGACCATCATGGTGGGCGGCAAGGCCGAGATGCTGGAGCGCGTGCGGCCCCTGCTCGCCCTGCTGGGCAAGACCATCACGCATATCGGCGACCACGGTGCCGGCCAGGTTGCCAAGCTGTGCAACCAGATCGCGCAGGTGGTCAATATCGAAGGGATTGCGGAAGCGATGCGGTTTGCGCAGGCGCAGCAGGTGGACAGCGGGCGCGTGCTGCAGGCCATGGCCACCGGCATGGCGGGCAGCCGCATGCTGGACCTGATGGGCCCGAAGATGGTGGCGCATGATTTTGCCGCCGGCATCGAGGCGCGGCTGCACGACAAGGATTTCGGGCTGGCGGCAGAGATCGCGCGGCAGCTCGGGCTGGCGCTCCCGGCCATGCAGGCCACCCAGCGCCAACTTGGGACCCTGATGGACAAGGGCTGGGGGAAGGACGATACGTCGTCCCTGCTGCGGGTGCTCGAGGGTTGAACGCCTCCCGGCGCTAAACCCCGCCCATCAACCTGAGGACAGCACGCAGCAACGGGCTGTCCCTGTCGGCGAAATCGTCCATCACGTTGAAGTGGTGCCGGTCGGGCATCGGCACATGCGCCGCGCCTGGTGCCGCCGCGTTGGCGCGCCAGCCGGCGCGCAGCAGATCCGTCTGCCGCTGGTATTCGTCGGGTTCCAGGCCGCCCACCGCGGTCACCAGCGGCGCATCCGTGGCGGGCGGCAGGAAGGCCGGCGACAGCCGGGCCACGTCCCCTTCCGAGAGTTTCAGGTCGACCTGCAGGAAGGGGGCGCGGCGCAGCGGCTCCAGATCGTGCAGGCCGCTGACCGATACCACGCCCTTGACCAGGTCCGCCGGCAGATCGCTGCCCACGCGCGGCCAAAGCGTGGTGAGCATCATCGCCGCCATGTTGCCGCCGACGGAATGCCCGGCCACGAAGATGCGCGACCTGTCATGGCCAAGCCGGTCCGCCTCGCGGTACAGCCACGCCACGCTGCGCACCGCCTGCAGCAGGATGGTTGCCACCGTCACCGCCGGGCACAGCGAGTAATTGACCACTGCCACCGAGACGCCGCACTGCGGCAGCGCGTTGGCCACCAGGCTGTGGTCGCGCTTGTCCAGCGCACGCCAGTAGCCGCCGTGCAGGAACACCAGCAGCGGCGGCGTCTGACCGGCAACGGCGCCGGGTTCGGCGGGGAAGTAATCGAGCCGCTCGTCCCCGGCGTGCGGGCCGGATTCGGCATCGGCATAGCTCAGGTCTTCCTGCCAGCCGTCCCGCTCGCGCACCTGGCGCGACAATGCCGCCCAGCGCGCCATATGGATGGCGTTGTCGGGCACCCGGGCCCGGTTGTTGTACTGGACGTCGAAGTAGGCAGGGTCCTGCGACGGCAGTTGTGCAAGGCTGGCGAGGGACGGCAGGGCTGGCATGGTGCTCCGGCGAATTGGCGGCCTGAGGGTGCGATCGCCGCGGCGGCAATAATGCTATCCGAGTTTGCACGCAGCCAGATATCGACAAGATCCCGGATATCGCCCCTATCCTGGCCAATACCTATCACCGCGCCACGCAAGACCGGCGAGAACGGTAGTGGGCCACAGGTCGGGGCTAGTTGTGAGCCAGCGGGATTTGCGGCATAATTGCCGGCTCAGCACCATGCTGGCACGCCGGTTCCCGGCAAATCGGCCAGCATCCATTCCGCCCGGGTGGTGAAACAGGTAGACGCAGGGGACTCAAAATCCCCCGCCGCAAGGCGTGTCGGTTCGAGTCCGACCCCGGGCACCAAATCCCAGCAGAAACCTTTGACTGTCCAACCAACAAACGAAGCGGGTAGCCTCACGCCCCGGCGCGATCCACCAGTACGATGGTCACCAGCAAAGAGGCATTACTGATCGCCGTCACGTCATGCGTCACGCCGGAAGCCAGGTAGACGAGATCGCCCTGGCGCAGCAGCCGGCGACTACCGTCCATGCCGACTTCTACCTCGCCTTCCAGGCATTGCAAGGTGATCGGCCCGGCTACCGCATGCGCCGGAAAGCGCTTGCCGGTGGCCAGCACCAGGCGCATGACTTCGAGGCGGCTTTCCTTGAAGAGTGCCGCGGTGGGCGTCTGCTCGAGGCGTGGGCCGAGCGGCAGTACGCTGGCGACCTGGCCGGAGGATAGATGTGGTAGGGACATCGGTGGCTCCTCGTTGTGTGCGGTGCGCGGCGTGACGGCGCTTCGATCCATCCGTTCGCGTGGCGCTCAGCACTGATGGTAGTACGCGCGCCGGCATTGTCCCAATCACGATGCGCGTGAACGCTGGCGCGGCATGTCGAAATTCGCGGGAAAACGGCCGCCGCCATCCCGGTGGGCAAGTCCCTCGCCTATTCTGGTTTTGAGCACTGTGCTCCCAACGCTCCCCGCGATCAACCCAAATGGCTGGGGCCACCGGTGCGTTGATGCGGGAGAATCGTCATGCAATATCGGTTAGCCGGTTTGGTGTGCGCCGCCCTCTTCGCGGTCTGCGCGTGTGCGACCCTGGAGCCGGAGGCGACTGCCCAGAAGATGATCGGTGGCCCGGAAAGCGCCGTGCGCGATACCTTTGGCAAGCCGGACGAGGTCTACCGCCTGACTGACGGCACCACGCGCTGGATCTATTCCAAGCAGCCCCTCGGCTTCTTTGTCTACGCCGCAGATTTCGATGCCGCTGGAACGCTCAGGAGCTTCCGCCAGATGCTGACGGAAAAAGAGATTTACACGGCACAGGTCGGCGTCTGGACCAAACACGACATCGAAGAGCGTTTCGGCAAGACCCGGGACCCGATTCAGTACTACCCGCTGATGAAGCGGGAGGCCTGGTCCTATCGCCTCTACAAGGACGGCAACCTGCCGGCCCACTTCAGCTGCTACTTCGACGACAACGGCGTGCTGCAACAGACGATGATCATCGTCGATCCGCTGGGCGGCGGCAGCCATGGCAGGGGCAGGTGAGCGGGCGCGACCGGCGCCAATCCGGAAGCGAGGCGGCGCGCAAGCCCTCGCGGCAAGGCAGCCCGGGTCCGGATCGCGCTTGCCGCAATCCGCGGCATCGGCTTACGGCTCCGCCACCAGTTCCCTGATCCGCGCACGGACCACCCGGGTTGGTTCATCGGGCTTTTCCGCCCCAAGCGCTTCCCGCTGCCGGCTTAACTCTTAACGTGCTTCCACGTAGCCCAGCACCGTTTCCAGCATCGTCTTCAGCGTGGGCTGGATGCGCGTGGCCCGGGCTTCATCGTAGGCAAAGGGAAAGCTCTCGCTCATGTAGGCCGACTGCGTCAGCTCGAGCTGCACGGCCTGCACGCCCTGTGCCGGCGCGCCGTACTGGCGCGTGATATAGCCGCCCTTGAAGCGCCCGTTGAGCACGCTGGTATAGCCCGGCAAGGCGCCGGCGATATCCAGCAGCTGCTTGGCCAGCACGGCGTCGCAGCTCGCGCCGTTGGCGGTGCCGAGGTTGAAATCGGTCAGCTTGCCTTCGAAGAAACGCGGCAGCACCGAGCGGATCGAATGCGCGTCCCACAGCGCCACGGTGCCGTGCGCGGCGCGCAGGCGGGCCAGTTCATCGGCAAGTGCGGTGTGGTACGGACGCCAGATCGCTTCGCGGCGCGCGGCGATCTCGTCGTCGCCGGGCAGGCTGCTGCCATCGGCGTAGATCGGCGTCTTGTCGAAGGTATCGACCGGGCACAGGCCGGTGGTGTCCTGGCCGGGATACAGGTTGGCGTTGTCCGGCGGACGGTTCAGGTCCACCACATAGCGCGAATGCGTGGCTACCAGGATGGAGGCGCCGAGTTCGCGCGCGAAATCGTAGAGGCGTTCCAGGTGCCAGTCGGTGTCGGGCACGGTGCGCGCCTCGGCGGTCAGCCGCTCGGACACGGAGGCCGGCAGGTGGGTGCCCACATGCGGCATCGACACCAGCATCGGGCGCGTGCCGCGATGCAGGGTGAAAGCGGGGATATCGGTCGAGAAGGACATGTTTTCGGTTTGCAACGTAAGGTGCTGAAGCTTGCGCGCCAGACGCCTGTTGTATCAGGCATCAGGCATCCGGCCGCAAGCAGCGCAGGATTTCAGTCAGTCAGCAGGCTTGCGCGCGCGGCGGCGAAGCGCTTGCCCGCGTCGGCCTGCAAGGCGTGCGCACCATGCTGCACGCGCGTGCGGCCCGCCGTGCGGACTTCCGCTAGTGTCTCATGCCCGTGATTGGCGAATACATGGACCGCCAGCGCCTGGCCGCCGGACAAGCCCGCGAGCGCCGGGTGCGCGCCGTCGAGTACCAGGAAATCCGCCTGCTGCCCGACCGCCAGCGCGCCGATGGACCGGCCCGAGGCGCGCGCGCCGCCAAAAGCGGCATCGAGGTAAAGGCGATCGGCCACCTGCTTGTGCGCGTCGGACGCCAGCACATTGCGCTTTTGCAGCGCGAGGCGCTGGCCGTACTCGAACAGCCGCAGCTCCTCCGCCACGCTGACGCTGGCATGGCTGTCCGAGCCGATGCCCCAGACGCCGCCCTGCCCCAGATAGGGCGCGGCATCGAACACGCCGTCGCCCAGGTTGGCCTCGGTGGTGGGGCAAATGCCGGCCACCGCGCCGCTATGCGCCAGGCGCCGCCGCTCGTCCCAGTCCAGGTGGGTGGCGTGCACCAGGCACCAGCGCGCGTCCACCCCGGCATGGTCGAGCAGCCACGCCACCGGGCGCGTGCCCGTGAGCGTGATGCACTCGTCCACTTCGCGCTGCTGCTCGGCGATATGGATATGCACCGGCGCCCGCGGGTCCAACGCGTGCAGGCCCGCCACCGCATCGGTGAGGCTCTGCGGCGGCACCGCGCGCAAGGAGTGCGGCGCCAGCCCCAGGCGTGCCTGGCCGTGGCATTGCGGGGCCAGGCGGCCGAGCAAGGCGAGCATGGCATCGGTGCCATGCAGGAAGCGGCGCTGCTCGGCCAGCGCGGGCTGGCCGCCGAAGCCGGCGGTCTGGTACAGCACCGGCAGCAGCGTGATGCCGATTCCGGTCTGCTGCGCGGCGCGCAGCAGGCGCAGCGACATCTCGGCGGGATCGGCGTAGGGCTTGCCGTCCGGGTCGTGATGCACGTAATGGAACTCGCACACGCTGGTATAGCCGGCGCGCAGCATCTCGATATAGAGCTGGGTGGCGATGGCTTCAAGCGTATCGGGCGAGAGCCGCAGCGCGAAGCGGTACATCAGCTTGCGCCAGCTCCAGAAGGAGTCGCTCTCCTGGCCGTCGGCCAGCGTTTCGCTGCGGTATTCGGTCAGCCCAGCGAAGCCGCGCTGGAAGGCGTGGGAGTGCAGGTTGGGCATGCCCGGCAGCAGCGGCCCGGCGGCGCGAGGCACATCCGCTGCCGGCACCGCGCCGGCCTGCACCGTGGTGAAGTCACCGGCATCGTCCCAGGCCAGCAGGACGTCGCTGGCCCAGCCCGTGGGCAGCAAGGCTTGCGTGGCGAACAGGATTCCGGCGCTCATGGACGCACTCCTTGCAGTTGCGTGGCGGGATAGCGCTTGCCCTGCCGCACCACGGCGGCAGCCGGGTTGCGGCCGAACCAGTAGGCCAGTTCCGCCGGCGAGTCGACCTGCCACAGGACGAAATCGGCGGCACGTCCGGCAGCCAGCAAGCCATGGCGGTCCGCCGCGCCCAGCGCGCGCGCAGCGTGCGTGGTCACGCCCGCCAGGACTTCGGGCACGGTCAGCCTGAACAGGGTGCACGCCATATTCATCATCAGCAGCAGCGACGTGGCGGGCGAGGTGCCGGGATTGTGGTCGGTGGAGATCGCCATCGGCACGCCATGCCTGCGCAGCAGTTCGATCGGCGGCAGGTTGGTGTCGCGCAGGAAATAAAAGGCGCCCGGCAACAGGACCGCCACCGTGCCGGATTCGGCCATCGCCATGACGCCGGCTTCGTCGAGATGCTCCAGGTGATCGGCCGAAAGCGCGTGGTAGCGCGCTGCCAAGGCACTGCCGCCCAGGTTGCTGAGCTGCTCGGCGTGCAGCTTGACGCGCAGGCCATGGCGTTGGGCGGCCTGGAACACGCGCTCGGTCTGCGCCAGGCTGAAGCCGACGGATTCGCAGAAGGCATCCACGGCATCGACCAGGCCTTCTTCGGCCAGCGCGGGCATCATGGTGTCGCACACCAGCGTGATGTAGTCGTCGGCGCGGCCCGCGAATTCCGGCGGCAGCGCGTGCGCGCCGAGGAAAGTGGTGTGCACCGTCACGCCGAAGGCTTCGCCCAGGCGGCGCGCCACACGTAGTTGCTTGCGTTCGCTGGCGATGTCCAGACCGTAGCCGGACTTGATCTCCAGCGTGGTCACGCCCTCGGCCAGCAGCGGCGCGAGGCGTGCGGCGGCCAGCGCGAACAGCGTGTCTTCGTCGGCGGCGCGGGTAGCGCGCACGGTCGACACGATGCCGCCGCCGGCGCGCGCGATTTCCTCGTAGCCGGCGCCGGCCAGGCGCATGGCGAACTCATCCGCGCGCTGGCCGCCATAAACCAGGTGGGTGTGGCAATCGACCAGGCCCGGCGTGATCCACGCGTTGCCGGCGTCGTGGCGCGGCAGCGCGGCGTAGTCCCGCGGCAGTTCGGCCAGCGGGCCAAGCCAGGCGATGCGGCCTTGCTGCACCACCAGCGCCGCGTCGCGGATTGCCTTGGCGGGATCCGCGTCGGGCAGCAGGTGGCAGTGGTGCCAGACGCCGTCGGCGGACGAAGGGGTAACGGCGGCCTGCGCCGGATTCTGGTTCATTGCGCGTTCTCCAGTTCCAGGGTGACGCACAGGCAAAGCGCGGGCTCGGACATCGCCTGCACGCGATACGGCGCTGCTACGCCTTCGGCGAACAACAAGCCGTCGTCGCTGGCCAGCACGGCCTGCCCGCCTTGGCCGGCGGTGCCGTGGCGCCATGCACCCTCGATGACAAACAGCAGCACGACATGCGCACTGGGGGGAATCATGAATTCGCTGCGCGCCGCAACGATGCGCGCGCGGCAGGCGCCACGGCGCGTCATCACGTTGAAGTCGCGCGTGGCGCCGTCCAGCAGCGTCGCCTGAACGCCGCGCTCGCCGGCAAAGGCGAACGGTTCGCCAACGGTATCGAGGCGATGATCGAAGCTGCCATCGTCCGCCAGCAAGCGCACGCCCGCGCCTTCCAGCAGCACGATCTGGCGATCGATGCCGGGGAAGGCGGAGAACGGGCCATCGGCGGCGATGTCGGCTATGCTCACGCGCCACTGGAACGCGTCCATGCCGGCGCCCGGCGGCCAGGCCGCGATCTCGCGCGTGACGCCGCCGCCGTTCTTCCAGGGCTGCGCCGCCAGCGCGCCGAGCGAGAAGCGTTGCACGCCGTTCATGCGCCAGCCCCCTTCGGTACCATCGGCAGGTTCAGGCCCTTCTCGTGCGCGCACTCGATGGCGCTTTCATAGCCGGCATCTGCATGGCGCATCACGCCGGTGGCGGGGTCGTTCCACAGCACGCGCTCGATGCGCTTGGCCGCGGCATCGGTGCCGTCGCAGACAATCACCACACCGGAATGCTGCGAGAAGCCCATGCCCACGCCGCCGCCGTGATGCAGGCTGACCCACGTGGCGCCGCCCGCGGTATTGAGCAGCGCGTTGAGCAGCGGCCAGTCGGATACGGCATCGGAGCCGTCGCGCATGGCTTCGGTCTCGCGATTGGGGCTGGCGACGGAGCCGCAATCAAGATGGTCGCGGCCGATGACGATCGGCGCCTTCAGCTCGCCGTTCTTCACCATCTCGTTGAAGGCCAGGCCGGCGCGGTGGCGCTCGTCCAGTCCCACCCAGCAGATGCGCGCGGGCAGGCCCTGGAAGGCGATGCGGTCGCGCGCCATGTCGAGCCAGCGATGCAGGTGCGCGTCCTCGGGGAACAGCTCCTTCATCTTGGCATCGGTCTTGTAGATGTCCTCGGGGTCGCCCGATAGCGCGACCCAGCGGAACGGCCCCTTGCCGCGGCAGAACAGCGGTCGGATATACGCGGGCACAAACCCCGGGAAATCGAAGGCATTGGCCACGCCTTCGTCAAAGGCGACCTGGCGGATATTGTTGCCGTAGTCCAGCGTGGGCACGCCCATCTGCTGGAAGGCCAGCATCGCCTGCACGTGCTTGACGATGGAGGTCCTGGCGGCTGCCTCGACCGACTTCGGATCGGCCGTGCGCGCGGCTTCCCACTGCGCCACGGTCCAGCCCGCCGGCAGGTAGCCGTTGACCAGGTCGTGCGCCGAGGTCTGGTCGGTAACGATGTCCGGGCGCATGCCGCCGGCCTGCGCGCGCCTGACCAGTTCCGGCATGATCTGCGCGGCATTGCCGAGCAGGCCGACCGAGATGGCCTGCTTGTTCCGCGTGGCTTCCTCGATCATGGCAAGCGCTTCATCGATGGTGGTGGCCTTCTTGTCGACGTAGCGCGTGCGCAGGCGGAAGTCGATACGCGATTCCTGGCACTCGATCGCCAGCACGCAAGCGCCCGCCAGCACGCCGGCGAGCGTCTGCGCGCCGCCCATGCCGCCGAGGCCTGCGGTGAGGATCCACTTGCCCGACAGGTCGCCGTTGTAGTGCTGGCGGCCGGCCTCGACGAAGGTTTCAAAGGTGCCCTGCACGATGCCCTGCGTACCGATGTAGATCCACGAGCCGGCCGTCATCTGGCCGTACATCATCAGGCCGGCGCGGTCCAGTTCGTTGAACTTGTCCCAGGTGGCCCAGTGCGGCACCAGGTTGGAATTGGCAATCAGCACGCGCGGCGCGTCGGCGTGGGTGCGGAACACGCCCACCGGCTTGCCCGACTGCACCAGCAGCGATTCTTCTTCCCCCAGGTTGCGCAGGCTGTCGAGGATGGCATCGAAGCACTCCCAGTTGCGCGCCGCCTTGCCGATGCCGCCGTACACCACCAGATCCTGCGGGCGCTCGGCCACGTCGGGATCGAGGTTGTTCTGGATCATGCGGTAGGCGGCTTCGATCAGCCAGTTCTTGCAGTGCAGCTCGGTGCCATGCGGGGCGCGGATTTCGCGCGGCCCGCGCAGGGCTGCGGCTTTGGTGAATTGGTGTTCGTTGGCGTTCATGTCTGGTTCTCCTGCGTGTTGGGTTCAGCCTGCGCTGCGGTGGTTTGTCGTGCAACACCGTTTGCGATGACGACGACTGGCTTAAACCACGCCCGCCTGCGACGGCAGCACCTGCCGCACCGCCTCCGGCCAGCCCGCGCCGGCATCGCCCTGTTGCACCCACTGCTTCATCGCCTCGATATCCGGCGCGAAGTAGCGGTCGCCTTCCACGAAGGCCACGCGCTCGCGGATGCGCGCGATCTCGCTTTCGATCAGCGGCGAGGACTGCAACGGACGATGGAACTCGATGCCCTGCGCGGCGGCCATGGCTTCGATGCCGACCACCACCGCGGTGTTCTCCGCCATATCGCCCAGGCGGCGCGCACCGAAGGTGGCCATCGACACATGGTCCTCCTGGTTGGCCGAGGTAGGCAAGCTGTCCACGCTGGCGGGGTGCGCCAGCGATTTGTTTTCGGAGGCCAGCGCGGCGGCGGTGACCTGCGCGATCATGAAGCCCGAGTGCAGGCCGCCATCGCGCACCAGGAACGGCGGCAGGCCGGACAGCCCGGTATCGAGCATCAGCGCCAGGCGGCGCTCGGAAATGGCGCCGATCTCGGCAATGGCCAGCGCGATGATGTCGGCGGCGAAGGCCACCGGCTCGGCGTGGAAGTTGCCGCCCGAGATCACATCGCCTTGCTCGGGGAACACCAGCGGATTGTCCGAGGCCGCATTGGCTTCGATCTGCAGCACGCGCGCGGCGTGTTGCAGGTTGTCCAGGCAAGCGCCCATCACCTGCGGCTGGCAGCGGATGGAGTACGGGTCCTGCACATGGCCGCAGGTCTTGTGCGAGTCGACGATGGCGCTGCCGTCCAGCAGCGCGCGCACCGCGCCGGCTACGGCGATCTGCCCGGCCTGGCCGCGCGCGGCGTGGATGCGGGCGTCGAACGGCTTGACCGAACCCTTGATGGCCTCCAGCGACAGCGCGCCCGCCACCAGCCCGGCGGCGAACACGTCCTCGGTCGCGAACAGGCCGGCCAGCGCCAATGCAGTGGAAACCTGCGTGCCGTTGAGCAGCGCCAACCCTTCCTTGGGGCCCAGCGTGAACGGCTCGAGACCCGCGTGAGCCAGGCCCTCGGCGGCCGGACGGCGCACGCCGTCGATCATCACCTCGCCCACGCCGATCAGCGTGCACGACATATGCGCCAGCGGCGCCAGGTCGCCCGATGCGCCCACCGAGCCCTTGGCCGGAATGCACGGCGTGACGCCATGGTTGGCCAGCGCCAGCAGCGCCTCGATGATCTCCGGGCGGATGCCCGAGTGGCCGCGCGCCAGGCTCACGGCCTTGATCGCCAGGATCAGCCGCACGGTGTCGGCGGCCAGGTCGGCGCCGGTGCCCACGCTGTGCGACAGCACCAGGTTGCGCTGCAACTCGGCCAGCTTGTCGTGCGGAATGCGCGTCTGGGCCAGCTTGCCGAAGCCGGTGTTGATGCCGTAGACCACGGCATCGGCGTCGATGATGTCCTGCACGGTGGCCTGGGACGCGCGCACGCCGGCCCAGGCGGATTCAGCCATCGCCAGGCGCACTTCGCCGCGATGGATGCGGCGCAGTTCGGCCAGGGTGACGGAGCCGGGCTGCAAGGTCAGCAGCGGGCGGGTGGCTTGGGTGGCTTGGGTGGCGCTCATTTGTATGTCCCTGTCTATACAGCCGGTTTCGTGAGTTGGCTGGTGGATCTGAAAAATTGACGGCGCACGGCTGGGTTCAGCCGAAGGCCGGGTTGCCATCGGCGCGGAAGCGGCTGCCGAGGCGGTATCGGTTGCCTGGGTGCAGGCAACGTACAAAAGTAACGGGGGTGCCGCCGGTCCAGGTGCGGCGGGTCAGCAGCAGGCACGGCTGGCTGCCGGGCATTTCCAGTTGCACGGCCTGCTCCGGCGTGGCGGAGATGGCATCGACCACGTGCTCGATCTGGTCGTAGGGCACGTTGCGCAGCAGGTATTCGCCGGGCTTCACTGCGACGAAATCCTGGTTGATAAAGTCTGGCGCCACGCGCGGATTCACATAGCGGTCTTCGAGTTGCACCGGCACGCCGTCCTCGCGGTGCACGCACACCGAGTGGAACACCGATTCGCCGGTGCGCAGGTCGAGCGCGGCGGCCACTTCGATCGATGCCGCCACGCGCTCCACCACCATCACGTCGCAAGCATAGTCGTGGCCACGCATGCGGATCTCGTCCTGCAGGTTGACCACGCTGAGCAGCGTCGATTGCGGCTTGTGCTCGGCAACAAACGTGCCCACACCGGCCACGCGCACCACCCTGCCCTGCTCGGCCAATTCGCGCAGCGCGCGGTTCACCGTCATGCGCGACACGCCAAAACGGGTGACCAGCTCTTGCTCGGACGGCACGCGGTCGCCCGGCTGCCACGCGCGGCTCTGGATATTGCGCGCGATGTACTCCTTCACCTGCCGGTAAAGCGCGGCGGGAGCGGCATCGGGAACACCCCGGCGGTTGGCGGTGGCAGCTTTCATGGCTTAGTACTCGGCGCTGGCCATGGCCTCGGCGCGGATTTCCTCGGTCAGCAGCGCCTTCAGCCCGGAGAACTCAGGCGAGGTCTTGATGGTGTAGTGGCGCGGGTGCGGGAAGCCAACATCGATAGTACGCTTGATGCGGCCCGGCCGCGCCGAGAACACGGCGACGCGGTTGGCCATGAAGATGGCCTCGTCGATATCGTGCGTGACGAACAGCACCGTCTTGCGCGAGGCTTCCCAGATGCCGAGCAGCAGCTCCTGCATCAGCACGCGGGTCTGGTTGTCCAGCGCGCCGAAGGGCTCGTCCAGCAGCAGGATCTTGGGATCGTTGGCCAGCGCCCGGGCAATCGCCGTGCGCTGCTGCATGCCGCCCGAGAGCTGCTTGGGGAAATGATGCTCGAAACCACGCAGGCCCACGCGCTGGATGAAGAAGTCGCTGCGCTCGCGCTGGTCGGCCTCGCTCATGCCGCGCTCGCGCAGGCCGAAACGCACGTTCTGCTCGATGGTCAGCCACGGGAACAGCGTGTACGACTGGAACACCATGCCGCGCTCGGCGCCCGGGCCGGTGACTTCCTGGCCGTCGAGCAGCACGCGCCCGGTGGTGGGCGTATCCAGCCCGGCGACGATGCGCAGCAGCGTGGACTTGCCGCAGCCCGAGGGGCCGAGGATGGTGACGAAGTCGTTATCCGCCACTTCGAAATCGGTGGGCTGCAAGGCCAGGGTCTGGCCGCCGCGCGGATTGACGAAGGTACGGGAGACCTGCTGGATGGACAGCGCGCTCATTTGATCGAACTCCACGGGAACAGGCGCTGGTTGGCCAGCTTGAACGCCAGGTCGGACACCAGGCCGATACAGCCGATCACGATGATGCCGAAGATGATCTGCCCGGTGTTGAGCAACGCCTGGCTGTCGGTGATCATGTGGCCGATGCCGGAGGACGAGCCGATCAGCTCAGCCACGATGACGTAGGTCCAGGCCCAGCCCAGCACCAGGCGCAGGATCTCGGCGATCTCGGGGGCGGCGCCGGGAATCAGCACGCGCCGCACGATGCCGCGGCTGTTGGCGCCCAGCGTATAGGCCGCCTCCACCAGGTCGCGCCGCGCGCCGCCCACCGTCACCGCGACCATCAGCACGATCTGGAAGAACGAGCCGATGAAGATCACCAGCACCTTCTGCGCCTCGCCGATGCCGGCCCACAGGATCAGCAGCGGGATGAAGGCCGAGGCCGGCAGGTAGCGGCAGAACGAGACGAAGGGCTCGAAGAACGCTTCGGCCGCCTTGTACGCGCCCATGAAGATGCCCAGCGGCACGGCAAGCGCGGCGGCCAGCACGAAGCCGCCCAGCACGCGCCAAACGGTCATGCCGATGTCGCCGATGAAGTTGTACTCGGTGAACAGCAGCACGCCTTCGCGCGCCATGGTCATCGGGTCAGCCAGGAAGGTGCGCGGCACCATGCCACCCAGGGTCACCGCCGCCCACACGCCGAAGAACAGCACGAAGAACGACAAACCCAGCACCCAGCGCGCTTGCCGCGAGACCGGCGTCAGCGGCGCCAGCCAGGGATGGCGGCGGGCCGCTGTGGGCCTGGCCGGGGCGGCGGCGGGCTTTGCCACCGGATTCGCGGAGGGCGAACCAATGTGAACCTGCGTCATGGCACCAACCTCGTTACTTGAGTTACTTGAGTTACTTGAGTTACTTGATGAAGCGCGCGTCATACAGGGCCGTGACATCCGGCACCTGGCGGATCACGCCGATTTCCAGCAGCACCTGCGCCGCTTCCTTGCTGAAGCTGGCCAACTCGCCGCCGAAGAACTTGCGGTTGGCGTCGCGGTCCTGCCAGCGCAGGTAGGCGGACGACTTGGCGAACTGCTCGCCGCTTTGCTTGACCGCCGCGCCCATGATGTCGTTGGCCTTGGCCGGGTCCTGCCTGATCATGTCAAGCGCCTCGAAATAGCTGTCCACCAGCGCTTGCGCGGCCTTGGGGTTGTCCTTGAGCCATTTGGGTGCGCAGCCCAGCGTGTCCATCACCATCGGGTAGTCGAGCGTGGTGGCGAGAATCTTGCCCTTGTCCGGGTTCTGGCGCACGGACGACAGGTACGGCTCGTACGTCATGGCGGCATCGTTCTGGCCGGAGATGAAGGCCTGCGCCGCCGCCTGCGGCGACAGCGTGGTGGTCTTGACGTCCTTCAGGGTCATGCCGTTCTTCTTGAGCATCCAGGCCAGGCCGAAATACGGCGCGGTGCCCGGCGCATCCACGCCGACGGACTTGCCCTTGAGGTCGGCGAAGCCCTTGACGTCGCCACGCACGGCCAGGCCGTCGGCGCCGTAGGACTTGTCGAGCTGCACGATCTGGGTGATGGGCACGCCGTTGGCGTTCCATGCCACGTGGGTCTCGACCGTGGTGGCCGCGCACTGGATCGCACCGGCAGCGAGCGCCAGGTGGCGGTCCTTCTGCGGAATCATCTTGATGTCGACGTCGACACCGTGCTTCTTGAAGATGCCCGCCTTGTCGGCCAGCGTCAGCGGCGCGAAACCGGTCCACCCGCTCATGCCCAGCGTGACTTGCGTGGCTTGCGCGTGAGCGGCGCCGGCAGCACCCAGCGTGGCGACGGCTACGGCAATGGCGACAGCTGGCGACTTACCGCTACGGATACGAAATCCCATCTTCCTGGCTCCTTTGGTGTGATGCGAACGGGGCCGCAGCGACATTGGCGGCGGCCGGATCGCCCGGCTCGGGCAGCGCCGTACTTGCGGCACCGGTCATTTGCCAGGCAATTTAGCAACCCTGTATATACAAGTCAATGCAGTAGTTAACCGGAGGCGGCAGGCACTTTGGGGGCAGCCATGCTTGTGCCCGGCAAGCTGGGTGCACCGAAGCGGTGCCCGGCTGCCACCGGGAAGTCACCGGGATGTCACTTGCTGTCTATACAGGATCGGGTGGTGACATCCATGCAAACGACGTGCCACCCCCCGCTCGAATCAAGCGTCGAAGAAAGACGCCACGGTGGGATAGCGCAAGCGCAGGCGCAGCTCGCGCTTGAGACGGGCGTTTTCCAGCCGCCGGGATTCGCTCATGAAGCTGAGCAAGGTGGGCTCCACGGCTTCGCGCAACTGCGCCCGCGTCAGCCGCGGCGGGCGCGGCAGGCCGCGGCGGTCGGCCACCAGATCGAAATAATCGGCCATGCGCATCTCGGAATCGTCGCTGGCATGCACCACCCGCTGGGCCCGCCCGCGAAACAGTGCCGCCACCATGGTGCGGGCCAGGTCGAAGGCGTGGATGTGGTTGGTATAGACGTCCTCCTGCGGCGCCAGCGCCGGCGTGCCTTTGGTCAGGCGGGCCAGCGGCAGCCTGTCCTCGGCATAGATGCCGGGGATGCGCACGATCGAGGCACGCCAGCCGGCATCGCGGCCGAAGTCCCGCACCGCGCGCTCGGCCGCCACGCGGCGCCGGGCACGCGCGGTCTGCGGGCGCACCGGGTGCGATTCCGCCAGCCGGGCCCCGCCGCGATCGCCGTACACGCCGGAGGTGCTGGCATAGACGAATGCGCGCCGCGCGGGGCTGGCGCCACCCCCCCGGTCACCCCGCTCGGGTAGAATGACGGGTTTGGCAGACCATCCGCCAGCCCGTGCGGGAGACCGCCGCCAGGCACCCCGCCGCAATACGCGCAACAGCGCAAGCGTGCGGGGATCGCCCTCGCCGCGCGCGGGTGGCGGCGCCAGGTGAAGCACCTTGTCGGCCAGGCCGGCAAGGCGCGGCAGCGTGGCGGGCCGGTCCAGGTCGGCTACCAGCGGCACCGCGCCGTTGTCCCGCAGCACAGTGCGGCGGGACGGCTGCGAAGTGACGGCAAAGACGCGCCAGCGCGTCGACAGAATACGCAGGCAACGTGTGCCCACGTCCCCACAGCCAACGATCAGAAGGCGCGGGCGACCCAGGCGGCGTCGCGACAGATTGTTGCTCATAGAGTGATCATGGCTTATCAAGTTACCGTCATGCCCAGCGGCCGCACGTTCGAAGCGGCCGCGGACGAAACCATCCTCGGCGCGGCCCTGCGCCACAGCGTCGGCCTGCCCTATGGCTGCAAGAACGGCGCGTGCGGGTCCTGCAAGGGCCGCGTCGTCGCCGGCGACATCGTCCAGGGCGATCATGCCGCATCCGCGCTTTCCGCGCAGGAGAAAACCGAGGGCCGCGCGCTGTTCTGCTGCGCCACGGCTGCCTCGGACATCACCATCGAGTGCCGCGAGGTGCAGGGTGCCGGCGATATTCCCATCAAGAAGATCCCGTGCCGCGTCGCCACGCTGGAACGCGTGGCCGACGACGTGGTCGTAACGCGCCTGCAACTGCCCGCCACCGAGCGCATGCAGTACCTGGCCGGCCAGTACGTGGAATTCCTGCTGCGCGACGGCAAGCGCCGCAGCTACTCGATCGCCACGCCGCCGCACCAGGAAGGCCCGATCGAGCTGCATATCCGCCATATGCCGGGCGGCACCTTCACCGACTACGTGTTCGGTGCCAAGGAAGGCCAGCCGGCCATGAAGGAGCGCGACATCCTGCGCTTCGAAGGCCCGCTGGGCAGCTTCTTCCTGCGCGAGGATTCCGACAAGCCCATCATCCTGCTGGCCTCCGGCACCGGCTTCGCGCCGATCAAGGCCATCGTGGAGCATGCGGTCTACACCGGCATCACCCGCCCGATGACGCTGTACTGGGGCGGCCGCCGCCCGCGCGACCTCTATATGCACGAACTGTGCGAACAATGGGCGCGCGAGCTGCCCAACTTCCGCTACGTGCCGGTAATCTCCGACGCACAGGCCAGCGACGACTGGGACGGCCGCACGGGCTTCGTCCACGAGGCTGTGATGGAAGACCATCCCGACCTGGCCGGCTTCGAGGTCTATGCCTGCGGCGCGCCGGTGATGATCAACGCCGCGCGCAAGGACTTTTCACTGCGCTGCGACCTGCACGAGGACGCGTTCTTCGCCGACTCGTTCACCTCCGAGGCCGATATGCACCCGGCCCCGGCGCCGGCGGCCTGAGGGCCACCGGGTCCGTCCCTACGCTACAACAATGCCCGGCTCCGCCAAAATTCGTTTTGACAGCCGGGCGCATGCGCCTTATATTGGCCGCCATGAACTACGCTATGAACCGACGCAGCTTCCGTACGTTGCTCCCCACCGGGGTGCCTCGCGGCTGACCGTCCATAGCATCTGTTCAGGTCGACAAGCCACGGGCATCCCCCGTGGCTTTTTGTTTTTCCGCTCTCCTCTCCCCTGTTTCACGCCGACCCCTGGAGTCCGCCATGGCATTTGCTGAGTATCCCGTCCAATCCCTGATGTACATCACCAACCGGCCCGAGCTCGTCTTTACCGAAGGCAAGGGCTCGTGGCTCACGGATCACAACGGCAAGCGATACCTGGACTTCGTGCAAGGCTGGGCGGTCAACTGCCTGGGGCATTCCAACCAGGGCATGATCGACGCGCTGGTGGCGCAGTCGCAAAAGCTGTTCAACCCCAGCCCGGCGTTCTACAACGAGCCCATGCTCAAGCTGGCCAGGCAGCTCACCGACGCCAGCTGTTTCGACAAGGTCTTCTTCGCCAACAGTGGCGCCGAGGCCAACGAAGGCGCGATCAAGCTGGCGCGCAAATGGGGCCGCAAGCACAAGAGCGGCGCGTACGAGATCATCACCATGGACCACAGCTTCCATGGCCGCACGCTCGCCACCATGAGCGCATCGGGCAAGGCCGGCTGGGACACCATCTTCGCGCCGCAGGTGCCGGGCTTCCCCAAGGCGGACATGAACGACCTGGCCTCGGTGGAAAAGCTGATCAATGACAAGACCGTGGCGATCATGCTGGAGCCGGTGCAAGGCGAAGGCGGCGTGATCCCCGCCTCGCGCGAATTCATGCAAGGCCTGCGCAAGCTGGCCGACCAGCACAGGCTGCTCTTCATCGTCGATGAAGTGCAGACCGGGTGCGGGCGCTGCGGCACGATGTTCGCGTACGAACTGTCGGGCGTGGAGCCGGACATCATGACGCTCGGCAAGGGCATCGGCGGCGGCGTGCCGCTGGCGGCCCTGATGTGCAAGGCCGAGGTGGCCAGCTTCGAAGCCGGCGACCAGGGCGGCACCTACAACGGCAACCCGGTGATGACGGCAGTCGGCAGCGCCGTGATCGCGCAACTGACGGCGCCCGGCTTCCTGCAAAGCGTGGTGGAAAAAGCGGCCTACCTGCGCGAGCAGTTGCTGGCGCTGTCGTCCGAGTTCGGCCTGGGCGGCGAACGCGGCGAAGGCCTGCTGCGCGCGCTGGTGCTCAACAAGGACATCGGCCCGCAACTGGTGGAAGAAGCGCGCGACATGCAGCCCGAAGGCCTGCTGCTGAACTCGCCGCGGCCGAACCTGCTGCGCTTCATGCCCGCGCTGAACGTAACCACGGAAGAGATCGACCTGATGATCGGCATGCTGCGCACGCTGCTGAAGAAGCTGGCCTGACAGGTGAGCGATTGTCATGAAAAAAGCCCGGTGCAAACGCACCGGGCTTTTTTCCGCGTCGAAACTTCGGTGTGAGCGACCCCGCCGCGGGCTTGCTCCCCCGCGACGTCAGCCAGGCAATCTCACTCGCCCAGATACGCCGCCCTCACCTTCGGATCGTCCAGCATCTCCTTGGCGTCGCCGCTCATGGTGACCAGGCCCGACTCCATCACATAGCCGCGGTGCGCGGCCTGCAGCGCCAGCCGCGCGTTCTGCTCCACCAGCAGCACGGTCACGCCCAGCGCGGAGACGTCGCGCACCACTTCGAAGATCTTCGCGACCATGATCGGCGACAGACCCATCGACGGCTCGTCGAGCAGCAGCAGCTTGGGCTGGCTCATCAGCGCGCGCGCCATCGCCAGCATCTGCTGTTCGCCGCCCGACATGGTGCCCGCCAGCTGGTTGGCGCGCTCCTTCAGGCGCGGGAAGATGCCGAACATGCGGTCGATGTCGGACTTGATGCCGGCCTCGTCGACGCGCGTGTACGCGCCCATCTGCAGGTTTTCGGTGATGGTCATGCGCGCGAACACGCCCCGCCCTTCCGGCACCATCGCCAGGCCCTGCTTGAGCAGCGCGTAGCTGGGCACGCCCTTGATGGACTTGCCCATATACTCCACGTCGCCGCCAGCCCAGCCCTGCAGGCCAGTGATGGCCTTCATGGTGGTGGTCTTGCCGGCGCCGTTGGCGCCGATCAGTGTCACCAGCTCGCCTTCCCTGATCTCGAGGTCGATGCCCTTGACCGCCTGGATGCCGCCGTAGGCGACCTTCAGGCCGGATATCTTCAGTAGTGTGTCTTTCATTATGTCTTTCCCCCGTCAGTGTGCGGGGGTACCGAGGTAAGCCTCGATCACCGCTGGATTGCTCTGGACTTCGTGCGGCAGGCCCTGCGCGATGACCTTGCCATAGTCGAGCACGGTCATGCGGTTGCACAGGCCCATCACCAGCTTCACGTCGTGCTCGATCAGCAGGATGGTCTTGCCATCGCTGCGGATCTTGTCGAGGAGGCCGCGCAGCTCCACTTTCTCGGTGGCATTCATACCGGCAGCGGGTTCGTCCAGCGCCAGCAGCTTGGGCTCGGTGGCCAGCGCCCGCGCGATCTCCAGGCGGCGCTGGTGGCCGTAGGAAAGATTGCGCGAGGTGAAGTGCGCGTACTTGCCGATGCCTACGTACTCAAGCAGGTCGTGCGCCCAGTCTTCCACCGACTCTTCTTCGCGCCGCACCGAGGGCGGACGGAATACCGCGCCGAGCAGGCCCGCCTTGGTCCGCACATGGCGTCCCACCATCACGTTCTCGAGCGCGGTCATGTCACCGAACAGTCGGATGTTCTGGAAGGTGCGGGCAATACCGGCCTTTGCCACCTCATGCACGGCGGTCGGCCGGTAGGGCGTGCCGCCAAGCACAAACTCCCCGGAATCCGGCGTGTACAGCCCGGTAATCACGTTGAAGAAGGTAGTCTTGCCGGCCCCGTTGGGACCGATCAGGCCGTAGATCTCGCCGGGCTTGATCTGCAGGCCCACATCGGACAATGCCTGCAGGCCGCCGAATCGCTTGTTGACCCCCTGTACTGACAGGAGGAGATTTTCGTTGCTCATGGTGTCCTCCCGATCAGAAACGGCCAACGCTGCCCGGGCGGCGGATCACCGGCCGGTCTTCCCTGCGCGGCGACGGCCACAGGCCGGCCGGGCGATACAGCATCACGCCCACCAGCGCCAGGCCGAACAGCAGCTGGCGCAGCACTTCGGCGTCGACGATGGTATGGCCGAAAAGCATGTTCTGCATCGGCTCGGCCACGGCGCGCAGCAGTTCCTGGAAACCCACCAGCAGGATGCCGCCAAGGATCACGCCGGGGATATGGCCCATGCCGCCCAGCACCACGATGGCCAGGATGTAGATCGACTCCCACAGCACGAACGACTCAGGCGACACAAAACCCTGGAAGGCGCCGAATACCGCGCCCGACGCGCCACCGAACGAGGCGCCCATGGCGAAGGCCAGCAGCTTGATGTTGCGGGTATTGATGCCCATCGCCTTGGCGGCGATCTCGTCTTCGCGGATGGCCACGAAGGCGCGGCCGATCCGCGAGTTCTGCAGCCGCAGGCAGATGAACACGATGGCTATCACCAGCACGACCAGCAGGTAGTAGTACATGAACACCGGCGAAAACTTCAGGCCGAAGATCTCGTGCGACTTGGAGAAGTCGAAGCCGAAGATGTGGACCGGGTCCACCGCGGTGATCCCCTTGGGCCCGTTGGTGATGTTCAGCGGGCGGTCGAGGTTGTTCAGGAAGATGCGGATGATCTCGCCGAAGCCCAGGGTCACGATGGCGAGGTAATCGCCGCGCAGCTTGAGCGTTGGCGCGCCGAGCAGCACACCGAAGGTTGCCGCCACCATCACGGCCAGCGGTAGCACGAACCACATGGAGAGGTGAAGGCCATGCGGGAAAAGCTGGTGGATCCACTCGAACTGGTTGGCCAGGTGGGGCGAGCCCAGCAAGGCCATCATGTACGCCCCTACGGCATAGAAAGCGATGTAGCCAAGGTCGAGCAGGCCGGCGAAGCCCACCACGATGTTCAGGCCGAGCGCAAGCATGATGTAGATCAGCGCGAAGTCGAGCACGCGCACCCAGTAGTTGCCGCCCAGCGTCTGCACGATGAACGGCGCGCACAGGGCGATCACCAGGAAGCCAAGCAACGCCGCCATGGTCTTGGCCGGCGTCTTGGTCAGCGGCGCTGCCTGCGCCGCCGGGGATGGAATCGGGGTATTCATGGATTCTCTCTCCTTAAGCGCGTTCGGACACCCGCTCGCCCATGATGCCGGACGGACGGAAGACAAGGACGGTGATCAGCACGATAAAGGCGAACACGTCCTGGTAGTTGGAGCCGAATACGCCGCCGGTGAGATCGCCGATATAGCCGGCACCCAGCGCTTCGATCAGGCCCAGCAGCATGCCGCCGACCATGGCGCCCGCCAGGTTGCCGATGCCGCCCAGCACCGCGGCGGTAAACGCCTTCAGGCCCGGGATGAAGCCCATGTAGAAGTGGGCATTGCCGTAGTTGGTGGCCATCATCACGCCGGCCAGCGCTGCCAGCGCGGCGCCGATCATGAAGGTGGCCGAGATCACGAAGTTCGGGTTCACGCCCATCAGCCCCGCCACCTTCTGGTTTTCGGCGGTGGCGCGCATCGCGCGGCCGAGCTTGGTGCGGTTGACCAGGGTCAGCAGGCCCGCCATCACCATCAGCGCCATGCCGATGATGACGATTTCCTTGCCCGTGATGGTGGCGCCGGTCGAGCCGATATCGATCGGCGACGAGGGCAGCAACTGCGGGAAGGTCAGCGGGTTGCGCGACCAGATCAGCATGCCCATCGTCTGGAGGATGATGGACACGCCGATGGCGGTGATCAGCGGGGCCAGCCGCGGCGCGTTGCGCAACGGCCGGTAGGCCACCCGCTCGATGGTGTAGGCCAGCACGGCGCAGACCGGCATGGCGATCAGCGTGGCGATCACCAGCGTGAGCCATTCGGGCAGCCCGGGGGCGAATTTCTGCAAGCCAAGTATGGCTGACAGGGCGGTCAGCGCGCCGATCATCAGCACGTCGCCGTGGGCGAAGTTGATGATCCCGAGAATGCCGTAGACCATGGTATAGCCAAGTGCAATCAGCGCGTAGATGCTGCCGAGCACCAGACCGTTCACGATCTGCTGGATAAGGATATCCATGAAAACTCCTTGCTTCCGTCCAAATTCCCTCGACATGGTGTGGATGCCGGGGGGACGTTGATATGTGGGTGGTTTGGTAGTGCGGTTGTTTGCTGGTGAGCGGCCTGCCTACTCCACCCATGGTAAGGATGCTGCATGTAAGGCAAGGCTAAAAAAACGGCACCGCAACATACCCGCGGTGCCGTTCGGATGGGCCGGTAAGCCCGGATTACATCTTCACGACGTCAAGGACGGTCTTCTTCTTGTCCTTGTACTCGTACAGCGTGATGGTGCCTTCCTTCATGTCGCCCTTTTCATCGAAGGCGATGTTGCCGATCAGGCCCTTGTAGTTGGTCTTGGGCATTTCGGCCAGGATGGCCGCCGGTTCGGTCGAATTGGCGCGCTTCATGGCGTCAACGATGACCATCACGGCGTCATAGGTGAACGGTGCATAGATCTGCACCGGCGCATGGAAGCGAGCCTGGTAGCGCTTGTCGAAATCCGCGCCCTGATCCATCTTGGACAGCGCCAGACCGGCTTCCGAGCAGATGATGTTCTGCACGGCATCGCCGGCCAGCTCGGCCACCTTGTCGGTACATACGCCGTCGCCGCCAACGATCTTGGAGCTGATGCCCAGTTCCATGGCCTGCTTGGCGAACGGGCCGCCGGTGGCGTCCATGCCGCCGTACATGATCACGTCGGGCTTCTTGCCCTTGATCTTGGTCAGGATGGCCTTGAAGTCGGTGGCCTTGTCGTTGGTGGCTTCACGCGCGACCACGTTCACGCCGGAAGCCTTGGCGGTCTTCTCGAACTCGTCGGCCAGGCCCTTGCCGTAGGCGGTGGCATCGTCGACGATGGCCACGGTCTTGGCGTGCAGGCTCTTGGTGGCATAGTTGGCCAGTGCCGGGCCCTGCTGGGCGTCGGTGGCGACCACGCGGAAGGTGGTCTTGAAGCCCTGCTTGGTGTAGTCGGGGTTGGTCGACGACGGCGAGATCTGCACGATGCCAGCATCGCTATAGATCTTGGAGGCCGGAATCGAAACGCCCGAGTTCAGGTGACCGACCACCGCCACGACCTTCTCGTCCACCAGCTTCTGCGCGACAGCGGTGCCGGTCTTCGGGTCGCCCGCGTCGTCCTCGCCGACCAGTTCGAGCTTGATCTTCTTGCCGTTGATCTCCAGGCCGGCTTTGTTGACTTCTTCCACGGCCAGGCGAGCGCCGTTTTCGTTGTCCTTGCCAAGGTGGGCGATACCGCCGGTGAGCGGTGCCGCATGGCCGATCTTGACTACAGTTTCGCCACCGGCTGCAGGGGCCATCGCCGCCGCAGGCGCCGATGCCGCCGTATCAGCCGGCTTTTCTTCTTTCTTGCCGCAAGCAGTAACCAGCGCCACTGCGGCTGCGATCGGCAAAATCTTGGCAAACGTGATTTGCATGAGTGATCTCCTAGGATTCACATGATCAGGGTAAACCAACGCCCCCCGGACGTTTCCCCTGTACCGCCATAGTTTAATTTCAATTTGAAACGCGCGAATTGTATTCCCTTTCTATCCGGATGCAATATGCGACGCAACAACCTGAAGGATTAACCCACCAAATGAGCTAGGGAATTTCCCCAATGCACACATTGGGGCAATTCCCGCCCACACGAAGGCTAACCGTTGATACTAACAAGATTCGTGCCCGTCGCAGGCCATGCGCCACTTTTGTGGTATTTGCTGCGTTTGCGCCGCTCCCGCAGGGGACGTATTAAATAGGCGCTTCATTTTATATGGGTCGCCGCATTCGAATACAGCGCGCGAGCACGGCGGCACCATAATAGGGAAATCCCCAATTACAGGGATTTCCCTTATTTGCCTTTTAGGACAGACAGGTGTAGGGGTCCACCGTAGCCGGCACGTGTATTAATCAAGGATTACCGGACGATATACCGATGCCATATATTGGTGCAACCGTCGCAATGAAATGGTGCGTGAAGGCGGTAGCAACCAGTTGCTCCGGCCTGCGCACACGCAGGCGGGCATCGCGGTGAACGGCGCGCATGGATGGGCGGGGACGGGAAAGAGGGAAACGAGGCGAGCGAGCCCTGTCGGGCACACTGCCGCGCCGGCCAGATGGGGCACGAGGAGGCGCACCAGTTTGGAGAGGCGGGATGGTATCGGCCGGACCCGGGGCCGTCCTGCGACGGCTGCCGGCGCCCTGGCCGTTGCCTGGCAGTCAGGCGGGAGCGACTTGCTGCAGGCCGCGCGGCAAGGGGAACGACATCTTCTCCTCGATGCCTTGCAGCGCACGCACGTTGCGCACTCCCAGTAAATGCAGGCGCTCGACGATGGACTGTGCCAGCGCCTCGGGAGCCGATGCGCCGGCCGTCAGCCCGATGCGGCGCTTGCCCGCCACCCACTCCGGACGCAGCTGATCCGGCGAATCGATCATGTAGGCCGGCACACCAAGGCGTTCCGCGAGCTCGCGCAAGCGGTTGGAGTTCGAACTGTTGGGACTGCCCACCACGATCACCACCTCCACCTGCGGCGCCATGAACTTGACGGCATCCTGGCGGTTCTGGGTGGCGTAGCAGATGTCCTGCTTCTTGGGCTCGCGGATCAGCGGGAAGCGCGCCTTGAGCGCGGCGACGATCTCCAGCGTCTCGTCGACCGAGAGCGTGGTCTGGGTCACGAAGGCAAGCCGTTCGGGATCGGACACCTGCAGCCTGGCCACGTCTTCGGCAGACTCGACCAGCAGCATGCCGCCTTCGGCCTGCCCCATGGTGCCCTCGACCTCGGGATGGCCCTTGTGGCCGATCATGATGATCTCGCAGCCCTCGGCGCGCATCTTGCCGACTTCCACGTGCACCTTGGTCACCAGCGGACAGGTGGCATCGAAGACATTGAGTCCGCGTACCGTGGCGTCGGCGCGCACTTCCCTGGAAACGCCATGCGCACTGAAGATCACCGTGGAGCCCGGGGGAACCTCCTCCAGCTCCTGCACGAAGATGGCGCCCTTGCGGCGCAGGTCTTCCACCACATAGGCGTTGTGCACGATTTCGTGGCGCACATAGATAGGCGCGCCGTAGCGTTCGAGGGCGCGCTCGACGATCTCGATGGCGCGATCCACGCCGGCGCAGAAGCCGCGCGGCTGCGCCATCAGGATCTCGGCATCGGGGGCTGTGGTGAGCTCAGACATGCAAGGATTCGATTCAAGGGTGCCGGTGGTTGCCGGCCGGTGGTGCTTAGAGAATGCCGATCAGCTGGACATCGAACAGGATGGTCTGTCCGGCCAGCGGGTGGTTGAAATCGAACAGCGCCGACGTCGCGCCGATTTCCTTGAGCACACCAGCGTATTTCCCGCCTCCGGGCGCATTGAACTCCACCAGGTCGCCCGGGGCGTAATCCTCTTCGAACGAACTGTTCTCGTGCAGCGTCGCCAACGAAACCCGTTGCAGCAGCTCAGGGTTGCGCGGACCGAACGCGTGCTCCGCCGCCAGCCGGTAAGTCATGCGCTCGCCCTCCGGCATGCCCAGCAGGGCCTGCTCCAGGGTGGGCGCGAACTGGCCTTGGCCCAGCAGCAACGTGGCAGGCTTCTCCTCGAAGGTACTGATGATCTCAGTGCCATTCTCGAGGGAGATGCTGTAGTGAAGGGTCAGGAAGGAGTCCGCCTGCACGGTCTTGCGACCGTCCGCAGTGCCGTCCGTCTGGCCGGAAGCAAAAGTTTGCAAATTCATGAGTGCTCAACCTATCAACAACTCGTATTGTAAGCGACTCGACCGAGCGCCGCCTTGTCCGCGGTGCCATTGTTCCGGGGGGATCGTGTCATGCGCATTACCGATTGGCCCAGCAGCGAGCGGCCACGCGAGAAGCTTCTCTGTAACGGCGCCGCGGCGCTATCGGACGCCGAACTGCTCGCCGTGTTCCTGCGCGTGGGTGTGGCCGGAAAAAGTGCGGTGGACCTCGCTCGCGAGCTGCTGAATCGTTTTGGCACGCTGAGCAGCCTGTTTTCCGCCGACGTCGGACAACTGGCCGGCGTCAAGGGCGTCGGCAGTGCCAAGTACGTGCAGCTGCAGGCGGCACAGGAGCTCACCCGGCGCGCGCTGGCCGAGCAGCTGGCGTTGTCCGGCGTCCTGAATTCGCCCACGGCTGTGCGCGATTACCTGCGCCTGACGCTGGCGGGACTCACGCATGAGGTCTTTCTTTGCCTGTTCCTCGATGCCCGCAACGGGCTCCTGGCCAGCGAGGAACTGTTCCGCGGCACCTTGACCCAAACCAGCGTCTATCCCCGCGAAGTTGCGCGAAAGGCGCTGGCGCACAATGCCGCGGCCGTCATCGTCGCCCATAACCACCCCTCTGGCAACGCCATGCCCAGCTCCGCCGATCTCATCATGACCCGCGCGCTGTCACGCTCCCTGGCCTTGATCGACGTCCAGGTACTTGACCATTTCGTCGTGGCGGGCAGCAGCATCCACTCGTTCTCCGAACATGGCCAGCTATGACGCACCTCGTGATGTCCACGGCACGGATGCACACCCCTGAACGGCAAACCGCAGAAAGCATTGATTCACCAGTGCTTTCCAGTCTATAATGTTCGTTTGCTGAAGTCTCAACCGCTGCAGTCCGGGCCAGCGCGCCTTTTGTTGATCTGTTGCGAACATTGTCCACGTAGAAGAGTTAGGAGTGCTTCATGGCACGCGTCTGTCAAGTGACCGGGAAAGCGCCGATGGTCGGCAACAACGTTTCCCACGCAAACAACAAGACCAAGCGTCGTTTTCTGCCGAACCTGCAGAATCGTCGTTTCTTTGTTGAATCGGAAAACCGCTGGGTGAGCCTGCGCGTCTCGAACGCCGGCCTGCGCCTGATCGACAAGAAAGGCATCGACACCGTGCTCGTGGATCTGCGCGCACGTGGCGAAGTCTAATTAGGAGCACATCATGGCCAGCAAAGGCGGACGCGATAAAATCAAGTTGGAGTCGACTGCAGGTACGGGTCACTTCTACACGACCACCAAAAACAAGCGCACGATGCCGGAAAAGATGGAGATCATGAAGTTCGATCCCGTCGTCCGCAAGCACGTGTCGTACAAGGAAACCAAGATCAAGTAATTGATCCTGATTTTCCGCATGCCGATCGCGCGGCATGCCGGTAGAAACCCCGCCTAGGCGGGGTTTTTGCTTTTGCGCGGCTTGTGCGGTGCAAACGGCGCATGACTGGCGCAACGCCGCAGCGCTGTCCACACGCAAGCGCCCTCCCGGTGTTACACTTTCCAGCTTTCCTGCCTCCCGACCGCGTCACGCGCGCGTCTCTCGCATCATGAACTTCGATGTCGCCATTGTCGGCAGCGGACTGGCCGGTCTGACGGTCGCGCTGCAACTGGCCGACACCCATCGGGTTGTCATCATCTGCAAACGCGCCATGACGACAGGTGCCAGCGATTGGGCACAGGGCGGCATCGCGGCGGTGCTGGACTCGGGCGACAGCCATGACGAGCACCACCAGGATACCTTGGTGGCGGGCGCGGGCCTGTGCGACGAGAGCGCCACGCGCTATATCGTCGAGCATGGGCGCGAAGCCATCCAGTGGCTGATCGACCGCGGCGTGCCGTTCACGCGCGACGACCAGGCCGAACTGGGATACCACCTGACGCGGGAAGGCGGCCACAGCCGCCGGCGCATCATCCACGCCGCCGACGCCACCGGCCATGCTGTCGTGTCCACGCTCACCGAGCAGGCGCGCCAGCATCCCAACATCGTGATCATCGAGGACCACTTCGCGGTGGACCTGATTACCTCGCGCAAGCTCGGCCTGCCGGGCAATCGCTGCTACGGCCTCTATGTGCTCGACGATGCCAGCGGCGAAGTGCAGACCATTACCGCCACGCATACCGTGCTGGCTACGGGTGGCGCGGGCAAGGTCTACCTCTACACGACCAACCCCGACACGGCCACCGGCGACGGCATTGCCATGGCCTGGCGCGCGGGTTGCCGGGTATCGAACATGGAATTCATCCAGTTCCACCCGACCTGCCTGTACCACCCCTACGCCAAGTCCTTCCTGATCTCCGAAGCGGTGCGCGGCGAAGGCGGCCTGCTGAAGCTGCCCGACGGCACGCGCTTCATGCCCGAACATGATGAGCGCGCCGAACTGGCTCCGCGCGACGTGGTGGCACGCGCGATCGACTTCGAAATGAAGAAGCGCGGCCTGGATCACGTGCATCTCGACATCAGCCACCAGCCTGAATCCTTCCTGCGCGAGCACTTCCCGACCATCCATGCACGCTGCCTGGAGCTAGGCATCGACATCGCCCGCGAGCCAATCCCGGTGGTGCCAGCGGCACATTACACTTGCGGCGGCGTGGTGACCGACACGGCGGGACGCACCGATCTGGCCAATCTGTACGCCGTGGGCGAGACCGGCTGCACCGGATTGCACGGTGCCAACCGCCTGGCCTCGAATTCGTTGCTCGAATGCATGGTGATCGGGCGCGCGGCGGCCCTCGACATTGCCGGGCAGGACAAGGCCGGACAGCCGGATATCGCCCTGCCGGGTTGGGATGAAAGCCGGGTGTCGGATGCCGACGAAGAAGTGGTCGTCGCGCACAACTGGGACGAACTGCGCCGGATGATGTGGAACTATGTTGGCATCGTGCGCACCAGCAAGCGACTCGAGCGCGCGCAGCACCGCATCAGCCTGCTGCGGGAAGAGATCGCCGAGTACTATGCCCACTTCCGCGTGACGCGCGACTTGCTGGAGTTGCGCAACCTGGTGGAAGTCGCCTCGTTGATCGTCGATAGCGCGTATTCGCGCCACGAAAGCCGCGGTTTGCACTTCAGCCGCGACTATCCCGAGACACTGCCGAAGGCGCTGCCGACTGTGATGCAGCCCGTGTTCGAGCGCGAGCGGGCGAAGTAGCCCTGGTGCAAGGCACGCACATAGCAAAAAAGCGCGCTTCACGGCGCGCTTTTTCGTTTCCAGCCCGCTTCGCGTAGCCTGCCTACGCGATCGCCGCACTAACTCACTCGATGATCCGCAGCGAATAGTCCGTTGCGCGCACGTCCTTGGTCAGCGCACCCACCGAGATCCGGTCAACGCCGGTCTCCGCAAAAGCGCGAATGGTGTCGGCGTTGACCCCGCCGGAGACTTCCAGCAAGGCACGCCCGGCGTTGATACGCACCGCATCGCGCATCATTGCCTCCGTAAAATTATCGATCAGGATCGATTTCGCGCCAGCTGCCAACGCCTCGTCCAGTTCGGCCAGGTTCTCCACTTCCACCTGCACCGACACGCCGGCATCGAGCGCGGCCGCGGCCTGCATGGCAGCGGTAATACTGCCTGCCGCCGCGATGTGGTTCTCCTTGACCAGAATACCGTCGTACAGGGCCAGGCGCTGGTTGTCGCCGCCACCGATCCTGACCGCGTACTTCTGTGCCAGGCGCAAGCCCGGCAGGGTTTTGCGGGTGTCCAGCACGCGCGCGCGCGTACCTTCCACCAGGTCGGCATAGCGGCGCGTAGCCGTAGCCACGCCGGACAGCAACTGCAGGAAATTCAGCGACGGCCGTTCCGCGGTCAGCAGCGAGCGGGCCGGGCCCGTGATCTCGCACACCACCGAGTCCGGCACCATGCGGGCCCCTTCGGCTTGCTGCCAGCGCACCTGCAGCGCGGGATCGACCGCGCGCATGCAGGCCTCGAACCACGGCTGGCCGCACAGCACGGCTGGCTCGCGCACAATCACGCGCGCCCGTGCCGGCTTGCCTGCGGGCACCAGCAAGCCGGTCAGGTCGCCGCTGCCGACATCCTCGGCAATGGCCGCGCGCACATTGGCTTCCAGCGCCTGGGCCAGGGCCGGGCCGTAGCTGTCGAAAACAGGATTGCTATTCGAATTCACGTTTGCATTACCACTCATGCCGGACCGATCCCCTTGAACAGTGCCTGCTCGCTGGCCAGATCGGCCTTGGGCCGCACATTGGCCTTTTGCAGCGCGGCGAAATCGAGCATGCGGTCAATGCAGGTCACGGCCTGGCGGCCGATAGTGGCATCGACATGAATTTCGTTATGACCGTGCTCAAGCACGTCGGCGAGGTTGCTCAGTGCATTCATCGCCATCCACGGGCAATGCGCGCAGCTCTTGCAGGTCGCGCTGTTGCCGGCGGTGGGGGCTTCGATGAAACGCTTGTCGGGTGCAGCCAGGCGCATCTTGTGCAGGATGCCGTTGTCGGTCGCCACAATGAACTCTTTGGCGTCCAGCTCCCGGACCGCGGCGATCAGTTGCGAGGTCGAGCCAACCACATCGGCCTGCTCCACCACATTGGCCGGCGATTCCGGATGCACCAGGATCTTGGCCCTGGGGAACTCGCGGCGCAGCAGGTCCAGCTCGATGCCCTTGAACTCGTCGTGCACCAGGCAGGAACCCTGCCACAGCAGCATGTCGGCGCCGGTCTGCTTCTGGATATAGCCGCCCAGGTGCTTGTCCGGTGCCCACAGGATCTTCTCGCCACGCGCATGCAGGTGCTCGACGATCTTCAGGCCGATGCTGGAGGTGACCATCCAGTCCGCACGGGCCTTCACGGCGGCGCTGGTATTGGCATAGACCACCACGGTGCGGTCAGGATGCGCATCGCAGAACGCGGCGAACTCGTCGGCCGGGCAGCCCAGGTCGAGCGAGCAGGTGGCGTCGAGGTCGGGCATCAGCACGGTCTTTTCCGGGCTGAGGATCTTGGCGGTCTCGCCCATGAAGCGCACGCCAGCCACCACCAGCGTGTTGGCCGGGTGATCGCGGCCGAAGCGCGCCATTTCGAGCGAATCCGACACGCAGCCGCCGGTTTCCTCCGCCAGGTCTTGCAGGTCCGAATCGACGTAATAGTGCGCTACCAGCACCGCATTGCGCTGCTTGAGCAAGGCCTTGATGCGCGCCTTGAGCGCCATGCGCTCCTGTGCTGACAGCACCGGGGGCACCTTGGCCCAGGCATGGGCGACACAGCTGCCGCCCTCGGGGGACTCCGCCGAGAGGTTCGGTTTCTCGAACTCGACGGTCTTTATGGTTTGGGGGGTCATCTCCGATACTCCTCTTGGACTGCGCGCCTGAATTTCGCGACCAGCCCTGACATTGGGGGAGTTTAGCGAAAACAAAAACCCCGCCAGGGGCGGGGCTTWCGGGCGAGCTAAATTGTATCAGGCCACGCCGGGTCAGGTATCAGGCCGCGTCAGGCATAACGGCGCAGGCGCAGCGAGAAATCGTGCAGCGCCTCGATGCCGCTGGCCTCGGCGCGATGGCACCAGGCCTGCAGCTGCAGCAGCAGTTGTTCGCTCGTCAGGTTGGAACGGCCCCAGATCGCGGCCAGCTCGCGGCGCATTTCCACGAAGGTATGCAGCGACTTGTTCTGCTCCACGATCGTGGCCAGTTGCTGGCGCTGCGGATCGGCCAGCTTGGTTTCCTCGCGGTGGAACCACTTGCGGGCGGGCTTGAAGCTGCTGTACTCGGCCATGCGGGCTTCCTTCAGCTTTTCCAGTTCCTGCTTGTAGGCGCTCTTGACCGCCTTGGCATAGCGCGCCATCACGTCGTAGCGGTTGGCGATGATGGCTTCCAGCGTGTTGTGGTCGACCGGACGGGCCTCCACCAGGCGAGCCTTCGGCGGGATCTTCTTGACCTTGGCCAGGCCGACGGCCTGCATGGCCCGGATATAGCCCCAGCCGATGTCGAACTCGTACCACTTGATCGAGAACTTGGCCGACGTCGGGTAGGTGTGGTGGTTGTTATGGAGCTCTTCGCCGCCGATGATGATGCCCCACGGCGAGACATTGGTCGAAGCGTCCTCGCAATCGTAGTTGCGATAACCCCACCAGTGGCCCAGGCCATTGATGATGCCGGCGGCGTGGATCGGGATCCACAGCATCTGCACGGCCCACACGGTCAGGCCGATCACGCCGAACAAGGCAACGTCGAGGATCAGCATCACGCCGACGCCCTGCCAGCCGAAGCGCGAATAGACATTGCGCTCGACCCAGTCGTTAGGCGTGCCGTGGCCAAACTTGGCCATGGTTTCCTTGTTCCTGGACTCGGCGCGATACAGTTCCGCGCCTTCCAGCAGCACCTTGCGGATGCCGCGGGTCTGCGGGCTGTGGGGATCGTCCTCGGTCTCGCACTTGGCGTGGTGCTTGCGGTGGATGGCGGTCCACTCCTTGGTGACCATGCCGGTGGTCAGCCATAGCCAGCCACGGAAGAAATGTGCAGCGACAGGGTGCAGGTCCAGCGACCGGTGCGCCATGCAGCGGTGCAGGTAAATGGTGACGCCCGCGATGGTGATGTGCGTCACCACCAGCGTGTAGATCACGATTTCCCACCAGGACCAGTTGGCAAGGCCGTTGGCGGCCCAGTCAAGAATAGAGTCGAACAAACTGTTCTCCGTCGATTAAACAGGGGTATTCAGTGCGGCACGACATGGCGGGCCACAAACAATGTGCAGAAAAAGGACTGCAAATTCAATGATTGCGTCATATGGCGCCTGCCTGAAACCCCGGCACTCGCCGGAGCCCCCAGGCATGACCGTCTGGCGCCTTGGGCAACTGCTGCCTGCCGGCGGGACTGGACACGAGCCGCTGCAATCTGGCGGCTGTATGGTGGGGGCGGGAGCCGAAAAAATCACCCGGACAGAATCCGCTTCCGGACGAACCCGCAACTACCTTGGATTCTACCGTACCCAGACCAAGCGGGCATCCGCTTTTACCCCGATTTCGACGTTAAGCTACATGGATCGTTCCGCAAGGTGCACCAGTCGCCGCACGAAATATCAGGAACCGATGCCAGCGATATTGGCCGGCGGCACAGTAAGCGCCTCATGAGTCTCTTTTTTGGCCCCATCCTGCTCCTCCAGCTTCACCCGGCCCAGTACCCGCACCTCTCGCTGGGGATACGGGATCGAGATGCCATGCTCCCTGAACTTCCGCCAGATCGCCCGGTTCAGCGCCGATTGCACGCCAAGCTTCCCATTCTGCGGATCGGCGATATAGCCGGCAAGCTCATATTCGATGCCATTGTCGCCGAACAGCACCAGAAAAGACGATGGCGCGGGTTCCGCCAACAGGCGCGGAATGTCTTTGGCAGCCTCGACCAGCAAGGCCAGCACCATTTCCGGATCGGCCGCGTAATCGGCCTGGACACGCGTGGCAACGCGCACATTGGTATTGGAGAACGAGTGGTTCTGCACCGCCTGCGCCACCAGTTGCTCATTCGGCACAAGGGTTTCACCGTCGCCATTGCGGACCACGGTATAACGCGTGCGGATCTGTGAAACGATCCCGGTGTACTTGTCCACGGTGATCTGGTCGCCCAGCTTGACCGAGCGGTCGAGCAGGATGATGAAGCCAGAAATATAGTTGCTGGCAATCTTTTGCAAGCCCAGGCCCAGGCCGACGCCCAGCGCACCGCCGAAGACGGACAGTACCGTGAGATCGATGCCCACCAGCGACAAGCTCAGCAAGAGCGAGACCAGCAGCAGCAAAGCCTTGGAAAGTCTGGTCAGCACCACCTTCAGGTTGCTGTCCAGGCCAGTCGACCGCATCAGGCGCTCTTCCAGCCACGAACCGAACCACATGGCCACCAACACGGTAAGCAGTATCCAGACGGCTGCCACCAGGGTGTCGGCCAGGCTGATCTTCTGCTTGCCGCCGAGCGAAAAGCCGATGGACTCCATCCAGTTCATCACATCCCACAGCAACCCCAGCACGTAAAGTGCCATGGCCGCCCAGACCAGCGTGGTCAGCACCTTCTCCACCAGCAGCAGCATGCCGTGCAACTGGCCACTGCCGGATAGCACGCGGCGCAGGATATAGAAGGCGAAATAAAGAAAAGTGATGCCGAACAAAGGCACCAGCGCCAGGCGCAGCACGCTGGCCGACATGACCAGCTCCAGTCCGTAGCGCGCGGCCATCACCAGTAGCCAGCCAAACAGCGGGAACATGGCGCGTTCCAGGCTGGCAACGGCAAAGCGCAGCGCGAAGCTGGATCCGGCATAGCCGGCTTCGAGCCGCCTGACGACCAGCCTTGCCAATGGCCAGGCCACTGCGAGGCAAGCGGCAAGTACCACCAGTTGCCAGATAAAGCCGGGGCCGCCCGCGTCGCGGATCAGGTCATCGAACATCTTGCCAAAGGCAGGATGCGCTGCGTGAAGTTCGGTCAGGGGATTGGAATTCATGCTCTGGAATAACTGGGCGCGCCGCCGCGGGGCAATCGAGGCGCCGGGCGATTGCCCGAAACGGGTTGTGGGAGCACAACGGACAAGGCAACGCGCAGTCAGCGGCGAGCCGGTCCCTCAGATACCGGACCCGCGCCGGAAATGCAGCCGGGACCGGGCGGCCCGCGGCGCAGGAAGCGCCAGTGCCGATGCTGGCGACTGGCGACTAGAACTTCAGCTGACGCGCTCCAGCACGGCGGCGAAGAAACCATCGGTCTGGTGCAGATGCGGGTAAAGCGCCAGCATCTCGGCATCCTCCGCCAAGCCGGGCACCGTGATCTTCTGCTCGGCCAGCGCCTGCGCGGCAGGCACCAGGCGGAAGGCCGGGTGCGCCGCAAGGAAGCCCCGCACGATGCCTTCGTTCTCGGCTTCCAGCACGCTGCAAGTGGCATAGATCACGCGGCCTCCCACCTTGACCAGACGCGCCGCGGAGTCGAGGATCGACGCCTGCTTGGCGGTCAGCTCCAGCACCGACTGCGGCGACTGGCGCCATTTCAGGTCCGGGTTGCGCCGCAGCGTACCCAGCCCGCTGCATGGCGCATCCACCAGCACGCGGTCGATCTTGCCGGCCAGGCGCTTGATCTTGGCATCGTGCTCGGAATCGATCTGCACCGGATGCACGTTCGATAGCCCGCTGCGCGCCAGGCGCGGCTTGAGATTGGCCAGGCGTTTCTCCGACACGTCGAACGCGTAGAGGCGGCCGGTGGAGCGCATCAGCGCGCCCAGCGCGAGTGTCTTGCCGCCGGCACCCGCGCAGAAATCCACCACCATTTCGCCGCGCTTGGGCGCGACCAGGTTGCACAGCAACTGGCTGCCTTCGTCCTGCACTTCGACCAGGCCGTTGACGAACAGCGGCAGCTGGTTGAGCGCCGGCTTGCCGGCCAGGCGGATGCCGGCGGGCGCCATCGGCGTGGGCTCGGCCTTCAGGCCGGCGGCGGTCAGCTCGGCCAGCGCGGCTTCCTGGGAAGTCTTGACCAGGTTGGCGCGCAGATCCAGCGGCGCCGGACGCAGCCACGCGTCGCCCAGCGCTTCGACAAAGGCTTCGTCGTGGCGGGCAGCCAGCTGGTCGAACAGCCACTCGGGCAGGTTGGCGCGCACGCGCGGCGCCAGGCTGGAGCGTTCGATCGTGGTCAGGCGATCGAGCCATTCGCCTTCTTCCGGCAACAGGAAAGGCGTCAGCACGTCGCGGCCCAGCGTGGCGGCCAGGCCCAGCAGGGCCAGGCGGCGCTGCGAGGCGCCCGTGCCGCTGGCGGCGAACTGGGAGAACTCGACGCGCCGGCGCAGCACGGCAAACACGGCTTCGGCGATGATGCCGCGCTCGCGGTGGCCCAGCTTGGGGTTTTCGCGGAAGTAGTAGCTCACCACCACGTCGGAGGGGCGCGTGAACATCAGCACCTTGCCCAGCAGGCGGTCGATGTGCTGGATATGCACGGCGTGCAGGCCACCATGCGGCCCGCGCCCTTGCTGCGGTGCCTGGCTGTCACTGGCGTCGCGCGGCCGGGCGGCCTGGCGGATCGGGGTGCCCTTGTGCTTGTTGCGAACGGGCTGGCGCGCCCCTGCGGTATTCCGGCTCATGACTGCATCTCGGTAGCGGCAGCAAAGGCCGTAAACAATTGGGATTCGGGCGGTTCGACCCGGACTGTGCCGGCCTGCACGCGCAGCCGGTCTTCGACGAACCAGCGCACCGCGCGCGGGTAGATCACATGTTCGCTTGGCAGCAGGCGCGTGGCCAGGCTCTCGGGCGTGTCCTCGGGCAGCACGTCGAGCGCGGCCTGGACGATGACGGGGCCGTGATCGAGCTCGGGCGTGACGAAGTGCACGCTGGCGCCGTGGACCTTGACGCCCGCCTCGATGGCCTGCCGGTGCGTATGCAGCCCCGGAAAGCAGGGCAGCAGCGACGGATGGATATTCAGCATGCGCCCCGCGTACTTGTCGACAAAGCCCGGTGTCAGGATGCGCATGAAGCCGGCCAGCACCACCAGGTCCGGCGTGAATGCGTCGATGGCTTCGGCCAGCGCCGCGTCAAAAGTAGTGCGATCGGCATATTTCGTGTGATCCACCACGCCAGTGGTCACACCATGTTCCGCGGCAAATTTCAGGCCTTCGGCGTCCGGCCGGTTCGACAGCACCGCCGCTACGCGCGCCGGCCAGCCTTCGGCTGTGCAGGCGCTGACGATGGCTTCCATATTGGAGCCTCGCCCGGAAATCAGGATAACGATATTTTTCATCGCGCAATTCTACCAAGCCAGAGGCCGTACACGGTCAAAGCGAGCGTATTAGGCGCTTAAAACACGTGAATTCCCCGTCCCGGAGCCATTTAGCATGAACCATGCGCTGCGTAAGCCCTACGTAAGACTCCTCCGATGGATTGTGACCCCTCGCCCGCTCTGCTAGAGTGGCTGCCATCGTCCACGCGCAGACCGCTCACGCGGCTTCTAGTGACAATAAGGACGAACTGGGAAATTAGACGGGAAATCGCATGTCGAACGCTGCACCGACCTTGCTGGTGGTCGATGATCACCCCATGGCATTGTCCGGCACCACCGCCTTCCTGGCGGAGGTGATGCCGGATGTCGCCGTCCATGCCGCCGGTAGCGCCAAGGAGGCGCTCGGTGCCTTGCAGCAAGGGCTCAGGCCTGACATCGTGCTGCTGGATATCTGGCTGACCGACGGCACAGGCTTCGACGCCATGCAGGCGCTCCAGACCCTCGTACCTTCCGCCCGCTTTATTTTCATGTCGGCCGAGGCCACGCCGGAGATCGTGGGCCGCGCGCGCGCACTGGCGGCCTGCGGTTTCGTCGGCAAGCATCTGGACGCCAACGCGTTCACGGCCGCCGTGCGCAAGGTGCTGGCAGGCGACACATCCTTTCCTTCCGACGAAGCGCTCAACGGCCGTGCCCAGTCCTTCGGGCCGGCGCACGGCATTCCGGTCACCCCGGCCGAACTGGGCCTGACCCCGCGCCAGGGCTCGGTGCTGGCGCTGGTGCTGGAAGGCTTGCCCAACAAGGTGATCGCGCGGCGTCTCGGCCTGACGGAAAACACCGTCAAGGAACACGTCTCGGCGATCCTGCAACGCCTCGGCGTGCGCACCCGCATGCAAGTCATGTCGCGCATGGAGCGCTTCCGCCTGCGGCAATGAGCCGCGCCGCGGGCACCTCGCCCATTGCCGATCCCACAACGGGCCGGCGCGTTGTCATTCAGGCGGGGTGCAGCCAGCGCCTGAGCAGCAGCCGCAGCGCGGCCGGATCGACCGGCTTGGGCAACACGACGTAGCCCGCCTCCTCGGCCGCCGCCAGCGCGGCGGATTTCAGATCGCCCGACAATAGCGCGCTACGTGCCTGCGGTTGCGTGTTCTGCCAGCGCTCCAGCAGGTCCAGGCCATTCTCGCTGCCGGGCAGGCGCAAGTCGCAGAAGATGATGTCCGGCTTGAGTCCCTGGCTGAACAGCCGGTCGGCATCCGCGCCATGCGCCGCGCAGGCAACCTGGATGCCCCAGGCTTCCATCAGTGCAATCCAGGCCTTGCGGATCTGGGTATCGTCGTCGACCACCAGCACGGTGCCGCGCAGGCGGTCCGGCCTGGCGTCCTCGGCCAGCGCGGTAGCCCGCACGGCGCGGATGGTGGCCACGGTCTCGTCCGCCACCGGCGCCAGCGAGAACCAGAATACCGAACCCCGTCCGGGCACGGAGCGCACGCCGTAGGTGCCGCGCATCAGGCGCACGCACTCCTTGAAGATAGCCAGCCCGAGCCCCAAGCCCTGGGACGGGTCCCGCTGCGGGTTATGCACCTGGTAATAGGGCGAGAAGATGTCCGGCAGGTGCTCGGGCGTGATCCCGGCCCCGGTGTCCCACACTTCCACGCGAATATGCTTGCGGCGCTCCCGCGCCGTTACCAGCACGCCCCCGCGCCGGGTATAGCGCAGGGCGTTCTGCACCAGGTTGAACAGGGCGCGGCGCAACAGCACCGGCTCGGCCATCGCGTACAGTTCCTCGGGCACGCGCGGGGTCAGGGTCAGGCCGCTTTCGCGCGCATCGGCGGCGAACTGGCTCATGACTTCGCCGATCAGGTGGCTGAGCTCGCATGGCTCCAGTGTCGGCAGCACCTTGCGTCCCTCGAGCTTGGACAGGTCCAGCAGCGAGCGGAACAGCAGGTCGATGGTCTGGGTGCCGGCGGCCACCTGCTCCACCAGCGGATGGAGCGAGGACGACTTGTTGCGGGCGCGCAGTGCCTCCACCAGCATCACCAGTGCGTGGACCGGCTGGCGCAGGTCGTGGCTGGCGGCGGCCAGGAAGCGCGATTTTTCCTCGCTGGCGTGCAGCGCCCTCTCCTTCTCTTCCTGGAACCGTTTGGCCAGCCGCCGGCTGTCGCTTTCGAGCTGGATGGCCCGCACCAGCGTGCGCTGCAGGTTCAGCGCGTGGCGCGTGAGCATGATGGCGTAGACCACCAGCAGCAGTTGCACATAGGTGCCATGACCCGGGAACGCGTACTCGGCCAGCAGGATATTGGGTACCAGGATCGGTATGCCGGCGTAGACCAGGTTGGACGGCACCGGCGACTGCGCGGTGACGCCGCCCGCCAGCACTCCGAGCGCCAGCAGGTACAGCACGCTGGAGAACACGGTGGAGCCGGTATACAGGTGCAGCAGYGCGGAGCTGCCCCAGGTCAGCCCGGTCAGGAAAGCCATTGCGCGCATATTGGCCCACCATTTGCGCGTGTGGGCCGAGCGGCTCATGGTGGTGCCATCGCGCAGGTAGCCGAAATAGAACCAGCAGCTGGCGGCGGTCAACACCAGCATGACACCGCACCAGCCGATCAGCGCACCGTGGTCGGCGGCTGACCAGAAGGCGATCGCAGTCAGCGCCGGGAGCACCAGGGAGGCGACGATGGCGGTCGGGGAGACGCGATGGATGGTCGCCAGCAGCTTGGCCCGCGTTTCAGTGTCAAGCGCAGGCCCCGGCGGCGGCAGGATTCGGTTTAGCAGCGCGTTCAAGGGTGGGCTGGGGGCAACGAGAGCGATCCGCCATATCATGCCGCCTTTTGCCGCGCGGCGCCACGGCAAAGAGTCGATCCGTGCACAAAAAAGCCAACCCCGGCGTCCGTCATCGTGCCGCCGGGCCAAATTTGCCCCCCATTCGCCTTATAATGCCCGCTTTACCCAAACGCTTGTTGCCGTCCTCGTGAAAGTCTTCCGTGGCCTGCCCAATGCCGAAAGCCGGGCGCCCTGCGCCCTCACCATCGGCAATTTCGACGGTGTGCACCGCGGCCACCAGTCGCTGCTCGCGCGTGCCCGCGCGGCGGCGGACGCACGCGGCCTGCCGCTGTGCGTGATGACGTTCGAGCCGCATCCGCGCGAATTCTTCACGCCCGACAAGGCTCCCACGCGTATCGCGCTGCTGCGCGACAAGCTGGAGAGCCTGCGCCGCAACGGCGTCGACCGCGTGGTCGTCGAGCATTTCAACGCGCACTTCGCCGCGCAGTCTCCCCAGGCCTTCGTCGAAAACGTGCTGTGGCACGGCCTGCATACGCGCTGGCTGCTGGTTGGCGACGACTTTCGTTTCGGCGCCAGGCGCGCCGGCGATTTTGCCTATCTGCAGCAGGCCGGCCACCAGTTCGGCTTCGCCGTGGAGCAGATGGGCTCGGTGTCCGAAGGCGGCGTGCGCATTTCCAGTTCCGCCGTGCGGCAGGCACTGACCGAGGGCGACCTCGAACATGCGCGCCGCCTGCTTGGCCATGGCTATGCCATCAGCGGCCATGTGGTCCATGGCCGCAAGCTCGGGCGCGACCTGGGCTTTCCCACCATCAACCTGCGCATCTCGCACAAGCGGCCGGCCGTCAACGGCATCTTCGTGGTGCAGGTGCACGGGCTCGCCGAACACGCGCTGCCGGGCGTGGCCAGCATCGGCGTGCGCCCGACCATCGAGGATGCCGGCCGGGTGCTGCTGGAAGTCCACCTGTTCGACTTCGATCAGAGCATCTACGGCAAGGTGGTGCGGGTCGAATTCATGAAGAAGCTGCGCGACGAGGCCCGCTTCGACAGCCTGGAAGAACTGACCGCGGCCATTGCCAAGGACAGTGCGGAGGCCCGTGCCTTCTTCGGCCTGACCGAGCCGGGGGGCACGCCCCCGGCCGCGGGCAGCCGCGACTTTGCCACCTCCGCCACCGACCGAATTAGCTAGCGCCCCGTTCCCGCGCGGCGGGACCCGGGTCGCAACCCCAAAACCCGCGGCTCCCCGCTGCCAGTCCACGCCATACCGCGCGCCCGCATCCAGCCGAGCTAGTGCCGCGCGCCAACCGAATCGCCCCGAGAATCGACATGTCCAACGACAAACGCGCCAAGCCCGAAAAAAGCAAATATCCGGTCAACCTGCTGGAGACCCCCTTCCCGATGCGCGGCGACCTGCCCAAGCGCGAACCGCTGTGGGTCAAGCAATGGCAGGACAAGCAGCTCTACAAGAAGATCCGGGCAGCGCGCAAGGGCGCCAGGAAGTTCGTCCTGCATGACGGCCCCCCGTACGCCAATGGCGACATCCACATCGGCCACGCGGTCAACAAGGTCCTCAAGGACATGATCGTCAAGGCCCGCGGCCTGACCGGCCTCGACGCCGTCTACGTACCTGGCTGGGACTGTCACGGCATGCCGATCGAGATCCAGATCGAGAAGCAGTTCGGCAAAGGCCTGCCGGTGCAGGAAGTGCAATCGCGCGCCCGCGCCTACGCCACCGAGCAGATCGCCCGGCAGAAGCTGGACTTCGAGCGACTGGGCGTGCTGGGCGACTGGGAACATCCCTACCTGACCATGAACTACAGCAACGAAGCCGATGAGCTGCGCGCGCTGGGCAAGATCATGGAAAAGGGCTATGTGTTCCGTGGCCTGAAGCCGGTGAACTGGTGCTTCGACTGCGGCTCGGCACTGGCTGAGGCCGAGGTCGAGTACAAGGACAAGACCGACCTGTCCATCGACGTGGGCTTTCCCTTCGCCGATACCGACAAGCTGGCTCACGCCTTCAAGGTGCCGCTGGAGCAACTCGCCGCCAAACCCGGCTGGATCGTGATCTGGACCACCACGCCGTGGACCATCCCGTCCAACCAGGCGCTCAACGTGCATCCCGAGGTCGAGTACGCGCTGGTCGATACCCCGCGCGGCTTCCTGCTGCTGGCCACCGGGCGCGTGGAGGAACAGCTCAAGGTCTACGAACTCGAAGGCACGGTGCTGGCCACCGCCACCGGCGCGGCGCTGTCGGAAATCCGCTTCCACCACCCGCTGTCCAAGATGGACGCGGGCTACGACCGCCTGTCGCCGGTCTACCTGGGCGAATACGTCACCACCGATACCGGCACCGGCATCGTGCACTCGGCGCCGGCCTACGGCGTGGAGGATTTCCAGTCGTGCAAGGCGCACGGCATGCGCGACCACGACATCATCAGCCCGGTGATGGGCGACGGCGTCTATGCCAGCACGCTGCCGCTGTTCGGCGGCCAGAAGATCTGGGACGCCAACCCCAGGATCGTCGAGGTGCTGAAGGCTTCGGGCAACCTGTTCAATTCGCACAAGTACACCCACAGCTATATGCACTGCTGGCGTCACAAGACGCCGATCATCTACCGTGCTACCTCGCAATGGTTCGCAGGCATGGATGTGGACCCTGTCGACAATGGCGCCACCCTGCGCGAGACCGCGCTGGCCGGCATCGAGGCGACGGAGTTCTACCCGGCCTGGGGCAAGCAGCGCCTGCACAACATGATCGCCAACCGGCCCGACTGGACGCTGTCGCGCCAGCGCCAGTGGGGCGTGCCGATGGCATTCTTCCTGCACAAGGAAACCGGCGCACTGCACCCGCGCACGCCGGAATTGCTGGAGGCAATCGCCCAGCGCGTGGAGCAGCACGGCATCGAGGCCTGGCAGACGCTCGATCCCGAGGAACTGCTTGGCGAGGAAGCCGCCCTGTATGAAAAGAACCGCGACACGCTCGACGTCTGGTTCGACTCCGGCACCACGCACTGGACCGTGATCCGCGGCTCGCACCGTGAGGACCTGTACGACCCGTCGGCCGACCTGCCGGACGGCCGCCTGGCCGACCTGTACCTGGAAGGCTCCGACCAGCACCGCGGCTGGTTCCATTCGTCGCTGCTGACCGCCTCGATGCTGTATGGCAAGCCACCCTACAAGGCGCTGCTCACGCACGGCTTCACGGTCGACGGCGAAGGCCGCAAGATGTCGAAGTCGATCGGCAATACGGTGTCGCCGCAGGACGTTTCGAACAAGATGGGCGCCGAGATCATCCGCCTGTGGGTGGCCTCGACCGACTACTCGGGCGAGCTGTCGATCTCCGACGAAATCCTGAAGCGCGTGGTGGAAGGCTATCGCCGCATCCGCAACACGCTGCGCTTCCTGCTGGCCAACCTGTCGGACTACGACCACGCGCAGCATGCGCTGCCGGCATCGGAATGGCTGGAGATCGACCGCTACGCCGTCGCGCTGGCCGGACGCCTGCAAAAGGAAATCCTGTCGCACTACGATGGCTACGAATTCCACCCGGTGGTCGCCAAGCTGCAGACCTTCTGCTCGGAAGACCTGGGCGGCTTCTACCTCGACGTGCTGAAGGATCGCCTCTACACGACCGCGCCCAACTCCAAGGAGCGCCGCGCCGCGCAGAACGCGGTGTACCACATCACCCAGGCCATGCTGCACTGGATGGCGCCGTTCCTGTCCTTTACGGCCGAGGAAGCGTGGCAGATCTTCGGCCACGGCACCGGGCACACCGACACCATCTTCACCAGCACCTACTACGACGTGCCGGAGATCGACCAGGCCGACGACCTGCTGCAGAAGTGGCACGTGGTCCGCGAGGCCCGCGCCGAAGTCACCAAGCAGCTCGAAGCGGTTCGGGTGGACGGCGAGATCGGTTCCTCGCTGCAGGCGGAAGTCACCATCCAGGCCGGTGGCCCGGTGCTGGCCGCCCTGCAGAGCCTGGAAGACGACCTGCGCTTCGTGCTGCTGACGTCCGCCGCCAAGGTAGCACCGGCGCCGGAAGGCGGCGACCTGCTGGTCACGGTGACGCCGTCGGTGCACGCCAAGTGCGAGCGCTGCTGGCACTACCGCCCCGACGTCGGCCGCAACCCGGCCCACCCCACCCTCTGCGGCCGCTGCGACAGCAACCTGTTCGGCGCCGGTGAACACAGGAGCCATGCCTGATGGCCACCACCACCACGCGCTCCGCGCGCGGCACCAAACGCGCTAGCAGCAAGGGCACCAAAGGCGGCAACACCACGCCACTGCTGTGGATGGCATTCGCCCTGCTGGTGATCGTGCTGGACCAGTTCCTCAAGATCGTCATCGTCAGGACCTTCGCCTACGGCGAATCGCGCCCGGTGACCGGCTTCTTCAACCTGGTGCTGGTCTACAACAAGGGCGCCGCCTTCAGCTTCCTGGCCGACGCCGGCGGCTGGCAACGCTGGTTCTTTACGGGACTAGGCGTGGTGGTGGGGCTGTTCATCGTCTGGATGCTGTACCGCCATACCGGGCAGCGCCTGTTCTGCTTCGCGATCTCGCTGATTCTCGGCGGCGCCATCGGCAATGTGGTGGACCGCGTGGTGTATGGCCACGTGATCGACTTCCTCGACTTCCATGCGCGCAACTACCACTGGCCCGCGTTCAACGTGGCGGACTGCGCCATTACCGTCGGTGCGGTGCTGCTGATCGTGGATGAGTTGCGGCGGGTCCGCCGGCACTGAGCGCCGGCCCGGGCGGGCCCGCCCAGGGGCGAAGCGGTCCGGTTGCGCGCGGGTCATGCCTGCGTCTTCCGTGGTGTTGGCCGACAGGCATTGGTGGCCGATGCGCCCCCTGGCGCCCCGGCCATTGCCGGCCTGCGCAGGTTCTGCGAGCAATCCCACAGCCAGTGACGAACACGAAGGGCGCAACGCCCGCGTGGTGCAACTCGGCAGCGTCGCCAACGCGCATGCGGGCAAGCCGGTATTATTGACGTCTATCCGGCGCGGGGGTAGCCAACCCGGCCGCGGCACCCGGACAACAACCTTCGAGCGAAGAGCATATCCATGGATCTGCGAGGCAAGCATCTCGTTCTCGGCCTGACTGGCGGCATCGCCTGCTACAAGGCGGCCGAGCTGGTCCGCCTGCTGACCAAGGCCGGCGCGACCGTGCAGGTGGTCATGACCGAGGGCGCCACCCAGTTCATCACGCCGGTGACCATGCAGGCACTCTCCGGGCGGCCGGTCTTCACCTCCCAGTGGGACGCGCGCGTGGGCAACAACATGCCCCACATCGATCTCTCGCGCGAAGCGGACGCCATTGTGGTGGCGCCCGCTTCCACCGATTTCCTGGCAAAGCTGGCGCATGGCCTGTGCGACGACCTCCTGACCACCCTGTGCATCGCCCGCGACTGTCCGCTGCTGGTGGCCCCCGCCATGAACCTGCAGATGTGGTCTGCCCCCGCCACCCAGCGCAACGCCGCCCAGCTGCGCGCGGATGGCGTCACGGTAATGGGCCCGGGCAGCGGCGACCAGGCCTGCGGTGAAGTCGGCGACGGCCGCATGCTGGAGCCCTCGGAATTGCTCGACGACATCGTCGCGTTCTTCCAGCCCAAGCCGCTGGCCGGGCGCCGCGTGGTGATCACGGCGGGGCCCACCTTCGAAGCCATCGACCCGGTGCGCGGCATTACCAACCGCTCCTCCGGCAAGATGGGCTTTGCCATCGCGCGCGCGGCCCGCGAGGCCGGCGCCGGGGTGATCCTGGTCGCCGGCCCCACGGCCCAGCCCACCCCGCGCGGCGTTGCCCGCACCGACGTCGAAAGCGCGCAGCAAATGCACGACGCGGTGCTGGCGGGCTTGCCCGGCGCCGATGTGTTCATCGCGGTGGCCGCGGTAGCCGACTGGCGCCCGGCCGAAGTGGCCGGCCAGAAGCTGAAGAAGGCCAACGACAGCGACACGCCCACGCTGCGCTTTGTGCAGAACCCCGACATCCTCGCCACCGTGGCGGCGCGGCCCGATGCGCCCTACTGCGTGGGCTTTGCCGCCGAGAGCGAAAAGCTCGAGCAGTACGGCGAGCAGAAACGCCAGCGCAAGAACGTGCCGCTGCTGGTGGGCAATATCGGCCACCACACCTTCGGCATGGACGACAACGAGATCGTGCTGTTCGACGCCCAGGGCATGACCCGCCTGCCGCGCGCCGACAAGCTGACGCTGGCGCGCGACCTGGTGGCGGCCATCGCCCGGCGGCTGCCCGCGCGCCGCTGAACCAGAGCACCCAGCCACCCGGAACCCCTGAACATGCCCGCAAGCAAAACCAAAGTCCGCCTTTCGGTGCTCGACCAGAGCCCGGTCATTGCCGGCCATCACGCGCGCGACGCCCTGGCCGCCACCGTGGAGCTGGCGCAGGCCGCCGATGCGCTGGGCTACACCCGCTACTGGTGCGCCGAGCACCATGGCCTGCGCGGTGTTTGCAACCCGGCGCCGGAGGTCATGCTGGCGCGCCTGGGCAGCGTCACGCAGCGCATCCGCCTGGGCTCGGGCGGGGTGATGCTGCCCTATTACAGCCCCTTCAAGGTGGCGGAACAATTCCGCATGCTGGAAGGCCTGTTCCCGGGCCGCATCGACCTGGGCGTGGGACGCGCGCCGGGCGGCGACATGCGTACCGCGCAGGCGGTGGCGATGGGGCAATACAACCGCGGCGATCAGTTCGCCGAACAGGTGCAGGACCTGTCCTGGCTCTTCCGTGGCGAGGTGCCGCCGGGTCATGTCGCCGACGGCGTGGTACTGCAGCCCGAGATCGATACCCGGCCCGAGCTGTGGGTGCTCGGTTCCAGCGACTACGGCGGCGCCCTGGCGGCGCGCCTGGGGCTGCGCTTTGCCTTTGCCCACTTCATCAATCCCCATGAGGGCCACGCCGTCGCGCAGCAGTACCGCCGCGATTTCGAAGCCGGGTACGACGCGCAGCCCTATAGCGCGGCGGCCATCTTCGTGATCTGCGCCGACACCGAGGCCGAGGCGGCGGCGCTGGAGCGCGCCGTGGACCTGCGCCGGCTGCAGATGGCCTATGGCGTCAACGCCCCTATCCCCTCGCTGGCGCAAGCCGCGCAGCACGAACCGACCGAACGGGATCGCCTGATCGTGGCACGCGAGCGCCCGCGCACCATCTGCGGCACTCCGGAGCAGGTCGCGCAGCGCATGCTGGACCTGCGCGAGCGCTTCCTCGCCGACGAACTGGTGGTGCTGAGCGTGACCGCCAGCTATGCCGCGCGGCTGCGCACCTATGAGCTACTGGCGCAAGCCTTCGACCTGTCGGGCGGCTGAGCTCGGCTATCATCTCGGATTGCCAACGTTTTTTGTTTTTCCGGGACTGATCAGCCATGACCTTCGAAGCCAACCCCACCGTCGAAATCAAGGTGCTTGACGCACGCCTGCATGAATGGGGCCTGCCGGCTTACCAGAGTGATATGGCGGCTGCGATCGACCTGCACGCCTGCCTGGACGCCGCACTCACCATCGAGCCCGGCACACCGGCGCAACTGGTGCCAGCCGGCATCTCCGTGCACATGGGCAACCCCTACATGGCGGCCACCATTGCTCCGCGCTCGGGCCTCGGCCACAAGAAGGGACTGGTGCTGGGCAACTCGATCGGCGTGATCGACGCCGACTACCAGGGCCCCATCATGGTGAGCGTATGGAACCGCAATGCGCCCGGCACCGAGCCGATCGTGATCCAGCCGGGCGAGCGCATCGCGCAGATGATGTTCGTGCCGGTACTGCGGCCCGTATTCAAGACCGTGGAAGACTTCTCGGCAGACACCGTGCGCGGCGCGGGCGGTTTTGGCTCCACCGGCGTGCACCACGCCAAGACCGGCACCTGAGCCAGCGCCAGGGGCACGCCCGGCGCGTCAGAATCAAACATCAATCGAACTGGATATTGGCCTTACGTGCCACCGCCTGCCATTTGTCGTGCTCGCGCCGCACCAGGCTGGCCAGCTCGGCAGGCGTGCCGCCCACGGTCTCGAATCCCTGCATGGCCAGCGCATCGACCACGCGCTGCTGCCACAAGGATCGGACCAACGCATCATGCAGGCGCGCCACGGTCGGTTCCGGCAACCCGGCCGGGCCGAACACGCCAATCCACGAATAGGCCTCGAAACCACGATAGCCCTGCTCCGCCACGGTGGGCAGTTGCGGGAACTGGTGCAGGCGGGTGCTACCGGTCACGCCGAGCAACTTGACCGTCCTGGCCGCGACATGCGCCTGTACCGCCGCATGGCTGGAGAAAAATACGTCGACTTCATTCGACAGCACGGCCTGCACCGCCGGACCGCTACCTTTGTATGGAACATGGAGAAAACGCACGCCGGCCTCGGTTGCCAGCGCCTCGGCGGCGAGCTGGTTCAGGCTGCCGATGCCGGACGACGCGTAGCGAATGCTCTGCGGCTTCTGCCACGCCATCGCAACCAGTTCCTTCACATTGGAGGCTGGCAAGGACGGATTGGCCGCGATCACCAGTGGAAAGCGGACCAGTTGCGAGATCGGCGTGAAGTCGCGGAAGGTGTCGTACGGCAGATTCTTGTAGGCAAACGGGTTGATGGCGTGCGTGTCGAACGCCATCAACAGGGTGCTGCCATCCGGCTTGGCACGGACTACCGTGCTCGCGGCAATCAGGCCGCCTGCGCCGGGCTTGTTGTCGATCACCACGGTCTGGTCAAGCGCGCTCTTGAGGCCGGGCCGCAACTGGCGCGCCACGATATCGACGCTGCCCCCTGGCGGGAACGGCAGCACCATGGCAATGGGGCGACTGGAGCCTGCCACCGTGGCATCGCCACCCAGGGCAGCCAGGCCAGGCATGGGAATCAGGGGCATCGCGCCAAGCGGCAACGATTTGAGCAGCAGGCGGCGCAGCCGCGAGCATTCGGGTCGGGACATCGGGTACTCAGGCGAATGGCGGGAAGACGGAAGACAACTGCGGCAGCAGCCGCACCCGGCCAAAACAAAAAGGGCGGCATCGCTGCCGCCCTGTATTTTGCCCGAGGATCGCACGAATTGCAGGCAAGGACCGCCCTGCCCGCCCTCGCGCTTCGGCCTAGACTTCCACTTTCTCGTTTTCCGGCGATTCCGGCGGTTCCGCGGCAGCCTCGGCAAAGTCCAGCTTGATCTGGTCCTGTTCGTCGAGATCCACCACCACCCGGCCACCCGACACCAGCTTGCCGAACAGCAGTTCGTCGGCCAGCGCCTTGCGGATCAGGTCCTGGATCAGGCGTTGCATCGGCCGCGCACCCATCAGCGGGTCGAAGCCCTTCTTCGCCAGGAACTTGCGCAGGTGGTCGCTGAAGCTGGCTTCCACCTTCTTCTCGTGAAGCTGCTCCTCCAGCTGCATCAGGAACTTGTCGACCACGCGCAGGATGATTTCCTCATCGAGCGAGCGGAAGCTGATCATCGCGTCGAGCCGGTTGCGGAACTCAGGCGTGAACATGCGCTTGATGTCGGCCATCTCGTCGCCCTGTTCGCGCGACGAGGTAAAGCCAATGGTGGCGCGGTTCATGGTTTCCGCTCCCGCATTGGTGGTCATGATGATGATCACGTTGCGGAAGTCGGCGCGGCGGCCATTGTTATCGGTCAGCGCACCATGGTCCATCACCTGCAGCAGGATATTGAAGATATCCGGATGCGCCTTCTCGATTTCGTCCAGCAGCAGCACGCAGTGCGGCTTCTTGGTGACGGCCTCGGTCAGCAGGCCGCCCTGGTCGAAGCCGACGTATCCCGGCGGCGCGCCAATCAGCCGGCTCACCGCATGGCGTTCCATGTATTCGGACATGTCGAAGCGCAGCAACTCGATGCCCATGATGAAGGCAAGCTGCTTGGCGACTTCGGTCTTGCCCACCCCGGTCGGGCCGGAGAACAGGAACGAGCCGATTGGCTTGTCGGTCTTGCCCAGGCCCGCGCGCGACATCTTGATAGCGGATGCCAGTGCCTCGATGGCCGGGTCCTGGCCGAACACCACGGATTTCAGGTCGCGGTCCAGGGTCTGCAGCTTGCTGCGGTCGTCCTGGTTGACGCTCTGCGGCGGGATGCGGGCGATACGCGAGACGATGTCCTCGATCTCGCCCTTGCCGATGGTTTTCTTCTGCTTGGACTTCGGCAGGATGCGCTGGGCCGCGCCGGCCTCGTCGATCACATCGATGGCCTTGTCAGGCAGATGGCGGTCGGTGATGAAGCGTGCCGACAACTCTGCCGCCGCAGTCAGCGCGGCCGCCGCGTACTTGACGCCATGGTGCTCTTCGAAGCGCGACTTCAGGCCGCGCAGGATCTGCACAGTCTGGTCCACCGACGGCTCCACCACGTCGATCTTCTGAAAACGGCGCGACAACGCCGCGTCTTTTTCGAAAATCCCGCGGTATTCCGTGAAGGTGGTGGCACCGATGCACTTGAGCTGGCCCGACGACAACGCCGGCTTGAGCAGGTTGCTGGCGTCCAGCGTGCCGCCAGAAGCGGCGCCCGCGCCGATCAGCGTGTGGATCTCGTCGATGAACAGGATCGCGTTCGGATTGTCCTTGAGCGACTTGAGCACGCCCTTCAGGCGCTGCTCGAAGTCCCCCCGGTACTTGGTGCCGGCCAGCAGGGCGCCCATGTCGAGCGAGTACACGACCGCCTTTTCCAGGATGTCGGGCACTTCGTTCTTGGTGATGCGCCAGGCCAGGCCTTCGGCGATCGCGGTCTTGCCGACCCCGGCCTCGCCCACCAGCAGCGGGTTGTTCTTGCGCCGGCGGCACAGCACCTGGACCACCCGCTCGACCTCGCTCTCGCGGCCGATCAGCGGATCGATCTTGCCGGCCTTGGCCAGCGCGTTCAGGTTCTGGGTGAACTGCTCGAGCGGGCTTTCCTTGCCATCGCCGCCTTCGCCCTCGGCCGTGCCGTCGCCATGCTTGGCGGGCTCGGCCTGGTCCTTGCGGATGCCATGGCTGATGAAATTGACCACATCCAGCCGGGTCACGCCCTGTTGCTGGAGGTAGTACACCGCATGCGAGTCCTTCTCGCCGAAGATCGCCACCAGGACATTGGCCCCGGTCACTTCCTTCTTGCCGTTGGAAGTGGACTGGACATGCATGATGGCGCGCTGGATGACGCGCTGGAACCCCAGCGTAGGCTGGGTATCCACCTCGTCGGTGCCAGGCACCACGGGCGTGTTGTCCGCGATGAAATTCTTCAGACTGGTGCGCAAATCCTCAATATTGGCTGCGCAGGCGCGCAAGACTTCCGCTGCCGTTGGGTTGTCAAGCAACGCCAGTAGCAGGTGCTCCACGGTAATGAACTCGTGGCGTGCCTGCCGGGCTTCAACGAACGCCATGTGCAGGCTGACTTCCAATTCTTGCGCAATCATGCTTCCTCCATCACGCACTGCAACGGATGACCCGCCTGCCGTGCGTGGGTTGACACCAGCTCGACCTTCGTCGCCGCGATATCCCTGGTATAGATACCGCAGACCCCCTTGCCTTCCCGGTGGACGGTGAGCATGATCTGCGTCGCCGTCTCCCGGTCCCTGCTGAAATACTGCTGCAGGATCATCACGACGAACTCCATCGGGGTGAAGTCGTCATTCAGCAGCAACACCTTGTACATGGCGGGCGGTTTGAGCGCCTGCTCTTTCCGCTCCAGTACGGTGCCTGCTTCGCGTTGTGGGACATTTGCCAGCCGTGTAGCCATGGCTTTATTCTAACCCTTACGCACAACTCTGCAATTTGGGGAAAAGACGCCGGATTCAAGAGGCCGATGCAGCGACCATCCAGATTCCGGGGATGCCGAAGGCATCCGGGTGCACCTGCTGGAGCCGCGCGGCATTGCCCCGCGGCCATTCCCTCCAAAATACCATCTACCGCCGTTCCTTTCCCGCCACACCCTACCGGGAGTGGGGAATCTGCCAGCTTGACAGTGCGCAGGTTTGACAGAAGAATCGTTTGCACATTCACGTCTGGTTACGCGAGCCAAAGCTATACGCCGGACTGGGTGATCCGTGAGCAGGGAGGCCCACGAATCCGGCGGCGGCGAGTCAGCACATGAAACTGGCCGCCACGCGGTGCCCGAAAAGTCGTGCCATTGTACTGGCCCGGTTCCACCGGACCGGAGCGCATGGACACGCGCCGGGCGCCCGGCTGGCCGCGGCGCTTTCCCCCGCTCGTATCGTGCTTTTTTTGTTGGGGGAGTTTATGGCAAGCGGTATCGTCAAATGGTTCAATGACGCCAAGGGCTTTGGGTTCATCAAGCCGGACGACGGCGAAGAAGAACTGTTTGCGCACTTTTCGGCCATCCAGATGAGTGGCTTCAAGACCCTGAAAGAGGGTCAGCGGGTGTCCTTCGAAATCATCCAGGGTCCCAAGGGCAAGCAAGCCACCAATATCCAGGACGGCGCCTGAGGACATGGCGCGCGGCCGCACCAGCCGACAGAGCTTGAGGCGGCCACGACAGGATGCGGGGGAATCTTCCCCGGAACGGGATCGGCCTGCCGCCCCTGGACATCGTCCGGCCTAGACAGCCGGCGCATGATGACCATTCCAGCAGGCTGAACAGCAGTACGTAGCGCATCCGACAAGAAGCCCGGCCAGGTGAATGCCGGGTTTTTTGTTTGGCTGTGTCTACCGCTCGGGCCGTAGCGCCAGATCGCATTCCACGAATGAACGTGCGACGCGGAAAATCAAAAGCCCTCGGTTCAAACGAAAACCGAGGGCCTGCAGCCGCCAGAATGCGTGACTGCGACTACAGTGCGAGACTGATCACCCGAGTCCCCGGCATCCTGGATATGGCAAAATATGGATTTATAATCACATATTGTCGATCATCACCTGCCCAAAGCCAGAGCACGACACTTGCGTCGCGCCTTCCAGCAGACGGGCGAAGTCATAAGTGACCTTCTTCGACAGGATCGACTTCTCCATCGACGAGATGATCAGGTCGGCGGCTTCGGTCCAGCCCATGTGGCGCAGCATCATTTCGGCGGAGAGGATTTCGGAACCCGGGTTCACGTAGTCCTTGCCCGCGTACTTCGGCGCGGTGCCGTGCGTGGCTTCGAACATGGCCACGGAATCCGACAGGTTGGCCCCCGGGGCGATGCCGATGCCGCCGACTTGCGCGGCCAGCGCGTCGGAGATGTAGTCGCCGTTCAGGTTCAGCGTGGCGATCACCGAGTACTCGGCCGGACGCAGCAGGATCTGCTGCAGGAAGGCGTCGGCAATGGCGTCCTTGACCACGATTTCGCGGCCGGTCTTCGGGTTCTTGAACTTGCACCACGGGCCGCCGTCGATCGGCTCGGCGCCGAATTCCTTCTGTGCCAGCTCGTAGGCCCAGTCACGGAAGCCACCTTCGGTGAACTTCATGATGTTGCCCTTGTGTACGATGGTCACCGACGGCTTGTCGTTGTCGATCGCGTACTGGAGCGCCTTGCGCACCAGGCGTTGCGTGCCCTGGCGGGAAACCGGCTTGACACCGATGCCCGAGGTTTCCGGAAAACGGATCTTCTTCACGCCCATTTCGTTCTGCAGGAAGGCGATCAGCTTCTTGGCCTGGTCGCTTTCCGCTTCCCACTCGATGCCGGCGTAGATGTCTTCCGAGTTCTCGCGGAAGATCACCATGTCGATCTTTTCCGGCTCGCGTACCGGCGAAGGCACGCCCTTGAAATAGGCCACCGGACGCAGGCAGACGTACAGGTCCAGCTGCTGGCGCAGTGCCACGTTGAGCGAGCGGATGCCGCCGCCGACCGGCGTGGTCAGCGGACCCTTGATCGACACCACGTATTCCTTCAGCACCTCGAGGGTTTCGTCAGGCAGCCACACATCCGGGCCATACACCTTGGTCGACTTCTCGCCAGCGTAGATTTCCATCCACGAGATCTTGCGCTTGCCGGCGTAGGCTTTCGCCACGGCAGCGTCGACCACCTTGATCATCACCGGGGTGATATCCAGTCCCGTACCGTCGCCTTCGATGAAAGGAATGATCGGATTGTCCGGAACATTCAGCGAGAAATCCTGGTTGACCGTGATCTTCTCGCCGGCCGGAACCTTGATGTGTTGATACATGACGTCTCCAGTACGGAACGGGGGTTGTAACGGGCCGCCCAGGTTCGTGACCGGACAGCGAGATGTGGGTGGCGCGCGGGCATTCTAGCGGGGATCGACGCAGTTACGATGCCGCACCGCAACACGCGCCGCATGCCCAGCCATGCGTCAGCAGCGGCTCAGTCTTATATAAGACACAAGACTGTTTTGCATTATGCAGCAAAATTTCATGATCCGCCATCCTGCCGGAATCCGCGCCGCCACGCCGGCTGCGGCATACTGGCGCCCATAATCCGCCCGCGGCCGGCCCCATGGCACGGCCTCGGCGCTTGCCCACCCCGACTCGCTTCCGCCCCCGATGACGTTGATTGCCCTGAACAAACCCTTCGGCACCATGAGCCAGTTCTCCGCGCATCCTTCGCGCCCGACGCTCGCCGATTGCGTGCAACGCCCCGGCGTGTACCCGGCGGGACGGCTCGATGCCGACAGCGAAGGCCTGCTGCTGCTGACCGACGACGGCGCCCTGCAAGCGCGCATCGCCGACCCGCATCACAAACTGCCCAAGACCTACCTGACCCAGGTGGAAAACATCCCGGACGAAGCCGCCCTGGCGCGCCTGCGCGCTGGGGTCGATCTCGGCGACTTCCGCACGCTGCCGGCACGTGCGCAATGCATCGATGAGCCCGGCTTCCTCTGGCCGCGCACTCCGCCGGTACGATTTCGCGCGGCCATTCCAACCCAATGGCTGGAAATCGAGATCCGCGAGGGCAAGAACCGCCAGGTACGGCGCATGACGGCGGCCGTGGGTTTCCCGACCTTGCGCCTGCTGCGCGTGCGGATCGGCGCGCTGGATCTGCGCACCCTCGGACTCGCGCCCGGGCAGTGGTGCGAGATCGACCCGGCGATGCTGGGCCTGGAAGCCGTCGCAGCGCCACACCCCCGCGCAAGAAGTTACAAAAAATAACAGTTCGCGAGTCAACGGCTCACCGCGCCGTTTCGTTTTTGACACTGACGCGTCGCATACGAGTCAACTCTTTCGAATCGATTCCCTTGAGGTAATAGCATGAACAAACTGATCGCTGCTCTGGTTGCCGGCCTGTTCGCCACCGGCGCTTTCGCCCAAGCCGCCGCTCCGGCGCCGGCAGCTCCGGCTGCTGCAGCAGCGCCCGCCGCCGCTGAAGCCCCGACTGCAAAGCCCGCGACCAAGAGCACCAAGAAGTCCAAGAAGCACGCTCACAGCAAGACCAAGGCCGCTCCCGCCGCCAAGGCCGAAGCTGCAACGAAGTAAAGATTTGCAGGCAGGCCGGGCAGGCATCGCGCTCGGCTGGCAAGGCAGGCTGCCCTCAAGGCGCCTGCCTTTTTTCTTGCCTGCAATTGCCGGATGCCAAGAGCTCGCCCGTCGCTGTAGCCTGCTGCAACAAATCTGAAGTATTTGATCGCGCCGCTTGCCTGGTAGCTGCGCTATGCTGGCGAGTCCCGATCCGTCAAGAACGCCGTTCCTTCCATGCGCCCTGTCTTCAAGAATCTGCTCGCCGGCGGCTGCGCCCTCGCCGCCCTGACCTCCGCCTGCGCCCAGTCCCCGTCCAGTTTGCCGGTCCGGCAACTCAGCGCGGGCATGTACGCCATCAAGGCGGAGATTGCCGCCACGCCGCAGGCCCGGGAACTCGGCCTGATGTATCGCAAGACCATGCCCGCCAACGAGGGCATGCTGTTTGTCTTTGAAGAAAAGGCCGGCCATTGCTTCTGGATGAAGAATACCGACTTGCCCCTGTCGATCGCCTTCCTGGCGGATGACGGTTCCATCGTCAATATCGAGGACATGGCGCCCCAGACCGAGGACAACCACTGCCCGCGTGCCGCCGTGCGCTATGCGCTGGAAATGAACAAGGGATGGTTCGCGCAGAAGGGCCTCAAGCCCGGCGCGAAGATCGGCGGGCTGCCGCAGCCGCAATAGGAATCAGGCGAAGGGAGCGCGGCAGCACGGCTGCCCGCGCCTGTGTGCGACAGGATCAGTCGCGGAAGTTGTTGAAGTCCAGCGGGGCTTCGGAAACATCCTTGCGCAACAGCGCGATCACGCCCTGGAGATCGTCGCGCTTGGTGCCCGACACGCGCACGGCATCGCCCTGGATGCTGGCCTGCACCTTGATCTTGCTGTCCTTGATCATCTTGACGATTTTCTTGGACAGGTCGCCGGTGACGCCCTTCTTGATGGTGATGACCTGCTTGACCTTGTCGCCGCCGATACGCTCGGTCTTGCCGTAGTCGAGGAAGCGCACGTCGACATTGCGCTTGGCCATCTTGCTGATCAGCACGTCCTTGACCTGGCCGAGCTTGAAGTCATCGTCGGCGAAGGCGGTGAGTTCGTTCTCCTTTTGCTCGACCCGCGCATCCGAGCCCTTGAAGTCGAAACGGGTCGAGATTTCCTTGTTGGCCTGCTCGACCGCGTTCTTCACCTCGATCATGTTCGCTTCGCACACTACGTCAAACGACGGCATTGCATTCTCCTTGTCTTGCTGCGTGTTGCTGTGTATTGCCAATTGCCCGCGGCACTCCCGCGGGGCTTGTCCTGGGCGCGCGCCGGCTGGCGGCGGCGCTTACGTATAATCCAGCCTACCCTGCAGTCCGGTGCCGTCGACCACGGCGGCCGCCTCACTTTTCCCTTGCATGGCTGATTTCCACGAATTTTATCCCCTGCGCCGCCACAATACATTCGGATTCGACGTGCACGCGCGCTTTGCGGTGCACGTGCGCAGCGAAAGCGACCTGCTGTCCGCGCTGGCCGATCCGCGCGCGCATGGCCTGCCGCTGGTCGTGCTGGGCGGCGGCAGCAATGTTGTCCTGACGCAGGACCTCGACGCGCTGGTGCTGCTGATGGAAATCCCCGGCTATGCGGCAAGCGCCGCCGACGGGGCCCACCTGGTGACGGCCGGCGCCGGCGAGAACTGGCATGCGCTGGTTTGCCGCACTATTGCCGATGGCCTGCCGGGCCTGGAAAACCTAGCCCTGATCCCCGGTACCGCAGGCGCGGCACCGATCCAGAACATCGGCGCCTATGGCGTGGAGCTGCGCGAGCGCTTCGACAGCCTGCGCGCGTTCGACCGGCGCAGCGGCGAATTCGTCCGCCTGACACTGGAACAATGCCAGTTCGCGTACCGGGACAGCCTGTTCAAGCGCGAGGGCCGGGACCGTTACATCATCACCGCCGTCACGCTGCGCCTGCCGCTGCCATGGCAGCCGGTGCTGGGTTACGCGGAGCTGGCGCGCGAACTGGCGCAAGAATCAGCTGCAGCGCCCACGGCGCACCGCATCCGCGACGCGGTGATCGCCATCCGCTCACGCAAGCTGCCCGACCCTGCCCTGATCGGCAATGCCGGCAGCTTCTTCAAGAATCCCGTGGTCGACGCCGGCCAGCGCCATGCGTTGCTGGCGCAGCACCCCAACCTGGTCAGCCATGCGCAAGCCGATGGCAGCTACAAGCTGGCGGCCGGCTGGCTGATCGACCAGTGTGGATTCAAGGGGGTCAGCGACGGCCCGGTGGGCGTCTATGGCAAGCAAGCCCTGGTGCTGGTGCACCACGGCGGCGGCACGGGCCGGGACTTGCTGGCGCTGGCGGGCCGCATCGCCGATGCGGTGCAAGCCCGCTTCGGCGTGCGCATCGACCCCGAGCCCGTGGTGCTTTAAGCCGCCCGGGCTGCCGTGCTCAGGCGAAGTGGCAGACGTAGTCCAGCGTTTCGGTCACCTCGATATCGAAGCTGCTGTCGCCCGGCACGTTGAACTGCTGGCCGGCGCCATAGGTATGCCACTGGTCTTCGCCAGCCAGCTTCACGCGGCAGGCGCCGGCATTGATTTCCATGATTTCCGGAGCGCCGGTGTTGAAGGTCAGCACGGCGGGGAAGATCACGCCCAGCGTCTTGCGGGTGCCGTCCGGGAACAGCACGGTGTGGCTCACGCACTTGCCGTCGAAGTACAGGTTGGCTTTCTTGACGACGGATACATTGTCGAACTGGCTCACGCTATTTCTCCTTGATGCTTGTTTCTGGATGACTGGAATCTGGAATCTGGAATATCGAGTGGCACGGCGGCGCAAAAAAGGGGCCATGACGGCCCCTCTTCTGCTGCTTGCCCGCGGTCCGGCCTATTCGCCGCGCTGGCGGCGAGCGTTCTCGGCGATGCGCATGCGCAGAGCGTTCAACTTGATGAAGCCGCCGGCGTCGGCCTGGTTGTAGGCGCCGCCGTCATCGTCGAAGGTCGCGATGGTCTTGTCGAACAGCGTGTCCTTGGAGTCGCGCGCGACCACGATCACGTTGCCCTTGTACAGCTTGACGCGCACCCAGCCGTTGACCTTGGCCTGGGTGTGGTCGATCAGCACCTGCAGCGCCTTGCGTTCCGGGCTCCACCAGTAGCCGTTGTAGACCAGGCTGGCGTAGCGGGGCATCAGGTCGTCCTTCAGGTGAGCCACTTCGCGGTCGAGCGTGATCGACTCGATGGCACGGTGGGCCTTCAGGATGATGGTGCCGCCCGGGGTTTCGTAGCAGCCGCGGCTCTTCATGCCGACATAGCGGTTTTCCACCAGGTCCAGGCGGCCGATGCCGTGCTTGCCGCCCAGGCGGTTCAGCTCGGTCAGCACTTCGGCCGGGGTCATGCGCTTGCCGTTCAGGCCGACGATGTCGCCGCCCTCGAACTCGACGTCCAGGTATTCAGCCGCGTCCGGTGCGTTCTCCGGCGACACGGTCCAGCGCCACATGTCTTCCTCGGCCTCGGCCTTGGGATCTTCCAGGTGGCGGCCTTCGAAGGAGATGTGCAGCAGGTTGGCGTCCATCGAGTACGGGGCGCCGCCCTTCTTGTGCTTCATGTCGATTTCGATGCCGGCATTTTCAGCGTAGGCCAGCAGCTTCTCGCGCGAGAGCAGGTCCCACTCGCGCCACGGGGCGATGACCTTCACGCCCGGCTCCAGGCCGTAGTAGCCCAGCTCGAAGCGAACCTGGTCGTTGCCTTTGCCGGTGGCGCCATGCGACACGGCGTCGGCGCCGGTGCTGCGCAGGATCTCGATCTGGCGCTTGGCGATCAGCGGACGCGCGATCGAGGTGCCCAGCAGGTATTCGCCTTCATAAACGGCGTTGGCGCGGAACATCGGGAAGACGAAATCGCGCACGAACTCTTCGCGCAGGTCGTCGATAAAGATGTTTTCCGGCTTGATGCCGAACTTGAGCGCCTTCTGGCGGGCAGGTTCGAGTTCCTCGCCCTGGCCGATGTCGGCGGTAAAGGTGACCACCTCGCACTGATAGGTGTCTTGCAGCCACTTCAGGATCACCGAAGTGTCCAGCCCGCCGGAGTAGGCGAGCACGACTTTCTTGATATCGCTCATGTTCGACTCGATGCGAAAAGTAAGCGCGGCCAGCGTTCAGGCTGGTCACGCGAAAAAGAATGCGGAAAGACCGCTATTTTGACACGTCCGCTCCGGCTTGGGCGGCACTTGCCGCCCTCAGGCGGTGCCCGGCGAGCCTTCGGTCATCGGGCAGGCGTGCCGCATGTGCGCCAAACGTGGCGCCGGGCACGCCAGGATCAATAGCGCCCGCAGAGCAGGTATTCCATCAGGGCCTTCTGCACATGCAGGCGGTTCTCGGCCTCTTCCCACACCACGCTCTTGGGGCCATCGATGACAGCCGCCTCGACTTCCTCGCCGCGGTGCGCGGGCAGGCAGTGCATGAAGAGCGCGTCGGCATTGGCGCGATCCATCATCGCCGTGGTCACCATCCAGTCCTTGAAGGCGCGCTTGCGCGCATCGTTCTCGGCTTCGTAACCCATGCTGGTCCACACGTCGGTGGTCACCAGGTCGGCACCCTGGCAGGCGGCGAGCGGATCGTCGAACACCTTGACCAGATGCGCAGCCGACGCCGGCACCATGGCCGGGGCGAGCTGGTAGCCGGGAGGCGCCGAGAAATGGAAGGTGAAGCCGAGGCGTTCGGCCGCCTGGATCCAGGTGTAGGCCATATTGTTGGCATCGCCGATCCAGGCCACCGTCTTGCCGCGGATGCTGCCGCGTTGCTCGATATAGGTGAACACATCGGCCAGCACCTGGCAGGGATGGTATTCGTTGGTCAGCCCGTTGATCACCGGCACGCGTGAATGCGCGGCGAAACGCTCAATGATGTCCTGCCCGAAGGTGCGGATCATGATGATGTCGACCATGCGCGAGATCACCTGCGCCGCGTCTTCGATCGGCTCGCCGCGCCCCAGCTGCGAGTCGCGGGTATTGAGGAAGACGGCGTGGCCACCCAGCTGGTGGATGCCAGCCTCGAACGACAAGCGCGTACGAGTCGAGTTTTTCTCGAAGATCATGGCCAGCGTGCGGTCGTGCAACGGATGCCATGTCTCGTAGTTCTTGAACTTGGTCTTCAGAATCCGTGCGCGATCCAGCAGGTACTCGTACTCGTCGGGAGTCAGGTCGCTGAACTGGAGGTAATGCTTGATCGAAGTTGGGCTCATAAAACAAGGAAGGCGGCTCGGTGGTGGCTGGCCGCCATGAAGGATTCATGGCCTGACCATGCCGCGGAGCCGCCTTTCGCGTCGCTTACGCAATTTAACTGTAAGAATCATAAGGGATTATTTCTGCTTTGGCGAGCGTGCACGGCACCTGGTCCGGCACGGAGGCCTATGCGCGAGTCTTATATAAGATATAATACCGGCTGATTCACGCGGGGCCCGGCATACCCATGCCACCGCCCGCTGCCGGCATCAAAAGTGCCCCCGCCGACACCGACGCCCCGCCACCCCGGCCGGAAATGAAACGAACCAATCGCTTCCTGGCCGCGTCAAACGGGCTCCCGTTTGGTCAGTCTGGCGGGTTTATCGTCGAGTCAACGTACTATCCCCGCAGTCCAATGAATCCCACCGTTCGCGAATACTTTATCCAAGGCATCACCAAGGAAGGCAAGACCTTCCGACCAAGCGACTGGGCTGAACGGCTGTGCGGCGTGATGGCGCAATTCCGCCCCGAAGGCGACACCGGGGATCCCCGCATCACCTACTCTCCGTACGTGCGACCGATGATGGCTGGCGGCGTGAAGAGCGTGGTGGTGGATGCGCGACTGCGTGATATCGAGCCCAAGGCGCTCGACTTCGTGCTCAACTTCGCCCGGGACAACAACCTGCAACTGGTCGAAGCCTGCTCGCTGGAGTAAGCCTGCCTCGCCGTGCCTCAGCCCGGCGGACCAACCGCAGCGCGCACCGGGATCAGCAGACCCCGGGTGCAACAAAACAAAAAAAGCTCGCCAAAAGACGAGCTCTTTTATCTGGCAAGCCGCCGCTGGACGGCTCACCCTGCCAACGCAATACCAGGCCAAGGCCCAACGACCACCGAAGCAGCGCGGTCAGGCGCAATGGCCGGCATGCCGCCGGCAACTGCGATCAGGCAGCCATCGACTTGATAGCCGACGACAGACGCGACTTGTGACGCGCAGCCTTGTTCTTGTGCACGATCTTCTTGTCGGCGATAGCGTCGATGATCGATTGCGAGTTCTTGAAGATCTCGGCAGCAGCAGCCTTGTCGCCAGCTTCGATCGCCTTGCGGACAGCCTTGACAGCGGTACGCAGACGCGAACGCAGGCTGGAGTTGTGGGCGTTCTGGGCGACGGCCTGGCGCGCGCGCTTGCGAGCTTGTGCGGAATTTGCCATTTAAGTAGATTTCCTGAATTCAGATGCGTGTCCGACGGAACGACGGTGCAAACGTACAAACCGCGGGACACAAATTAAGTGCACATCAAGCGACCCGGGATGCACTGGCACACGAATCCGGAACGCAACTAGCCTTGTGAATCGGCAATTATACACACAAGAAAAAGCGGCTGGCAAGCCAAGCCATGCGCCATGTCTGGCGGGGTGACGCAAAGGCCGATATGCGGGCGGCCACGGGGCCTAACCGTATAATACGCGCCACACCGGTCCCGCCCCTGCGTGGCCTTGATGCAACTTTGGCGCGCGCCCGACGTCTGAACCCGGTTCGTACCGGCGGTCCGATCCCCGCTGCTGCCGCCTCCCCCTTGCCGCCGCCCCATCTTGAACCTGCTCAAAGCGCTTGCCACCATCAGCAGCCTGACGATGCTGTCGCGCATCACCGGCCTTATCCGCGAGATCCTGATCGCCCGGGCCTTTGGCGCCTCGGACATGACCGATGCCTTCAACGTGGCGTTCCGCATTCCCAACCTGCTGCGCCGCATCTTTGGCGAGGGCGCGTTCTCGCAAGCCTTCGTGCCGATCCTGGGTGAATACCATGGCAAGCGCGGCGAGACCGAGACCCGTGCGCTGATCGATTCGGTTGCCACGGTCATGACCTGGGTCCTGATGGGCGTCTCGCTGCTCGGCGTGATCGGCGCACCGCTCGTGATGATGGTGGTCGCCACGGGGTTCCGCCAGCATGGCGGCGAAACCTACGATGCCGCGGTCTTCATGACGCGCGTGATGTTCCCCTATATCGGCCTGATCTCGCTGGTGGCGCTGGCCTCCGGCATCCTCAATACCTGGCGCCGCTTCGCCATGCCGGCCTTCACGCCGGTGTTGCTCAATCTCTGCCTGATCGTGGCCGCGCTGTTCGTCGGCCCGCATATGGCGCAGCCGATCTACGCGCAGGCCTGGGGCGTCCTGGTGGGGGGCATCCTGCAACTGGCGGTGCAGATCCCGGCGCTCCGACGGCTGAACGTGATGCCGAGCCTGCGCTTGAACCTGCGCGCGGCCTGGGCCGAGCCGGGCGTGCGCCGTGTCATCAGGCAGATGGCACCGGCGTTGCTGGCGGTCTCGGTGGCCCAGATCAGCCTGATCATCAATACCAATATTGCCTCCCGCCTGGCCGCCGGCAGCGTGTCCTACCTGACCTACGCCGACCGCCTGATGGAATTCCCGACGGCGCTACTGGGCGTGGCGCTGGGGACCATTCTGCTGCCGAGCCTGTCGAAGGCCAGCGCCGAGGAAAACCGGGCCGAGTACTCCGGCCTGCTCGACTGGGGCCTGCGCCTGACCTTCCTGCTGGCCGTGCCCTGCGCGGTCGGGCTGTTCGTGTTCGGCGCGCCGCTGACCGCGGTGCTGTTCAATTACGGCAAGTTCGACGCGCATGCGGTGGAGATGACCCGGCAGGCCCTGGTTTCCTACGGCACCGGCCTGCTCGGCCTGATCGTGATCAAGATCCTGGCGCCGGGCTTTTATGCCCGCCAGGACATCCGCACCCCGGTCAAGATCGCCTTGCTGGTGCTGGTGATCACGCAGATGGCCAACTATGTCTTCGTGCCGCGCCTCGGGCATGCCGGCCTGGCACTGTCGATCAGCTTCGGCGCCACGGTCAACGCGCTGCTGCTGTTCCTGGGCCTGCGCAAGCGCGGCTTCTACAAGCCGGCCAAGGGCTGGTGGCTGTTCCTGGCCCAGTTGCTGACCGCCGTGCTGCTGCTGGCCGGCATGCTGCTCTGGTTCGCCCGCAACTTCGACTGGGTCGCCCTGGGCGCCACGCCGCTGCTGCGCATTGCGCTGCTGGCCTCATGCCTGGTACTTGCGGCGGTCGTCTACTTCGGTACACTGTGGCTCATGGGGCTGAGATACTCCGCTTTCAAGCGAAGAGCCGGCTAAGAGGCCCCGCCTGCCAATCCAGCCAGGAGCTGCGGCAGTGCGCGGTGCAGGGTCAAGGCAACTGAGGTTGTGTCAGAGTGAGATGAAGCGGTTCTGCCCAGGCAGGCGGCCGCGGACGATGCCAGCGCACGGTCCGGGAACACCTGCCATGCCGCCAGCATCTATCACGCACAGCCGCCAGGCCGCATTCAGGAAATGCCGCAATGACAACCACGAAAGTCCTGGAATACTTCGCCAGTCTCGTGGCAGATGAGGACGGTATCCCACTTACCGAGACGGTGCTCTCGATCGCCCAGGATGCTTATCCGGACCTGGACCTGCAGGCCGAGCTGGCTGCGCTCGACATGCTCGCGGTACGCCTGAAGCGCCGTGTCGCCGAAGGCACGCCGGCCATCCAGCGCATGCGTCTGCTCAATCACTTCTTCTACCGCGATCTTGGCTTCGGCGCCAACGCGAACGACTTTTACGATCCCGACAACTCCTACCTGAACGTCGTGCTCAAGCAGCGGCGCGGCATCCCGATCTCGCTGGCGGTGCTGTATATGGAGTTGGGCCAGCATATCGGCCTGCCGCTCAAGGGCGTGTCCTTCCCCAACCATTTCCTGGTACGCATGTCGATTCCCGCCGGCGAAGTGGTGGTGGATCCGCTCACCGGCGAGACCCTGTCGAAGGAGCAGTTGCAGGAAATGCTCGACCCGCACCTGGAGCGCGAGGGCATTGCCGATACCAACGAGGTGCCGCTGGGGTTGTTCCTGCAGGTGGCTAGCCACCGCGAGATCGTGGCGCGCCTGCTGCGCAACCTCAAGTCGATCTATCTGCAGGAGTCGCGCTGGCAGCGCTTGCTGGCGGTGCAGAACCGCCTGGTGATCCTGCTGCCCGGCTCGATCGAGGAAGTGCGCGACCGTGGCCTGGCCTATGCCAACCTGGAGTGCTTCCGGCCGGCGCTGGCCGACCTGGAGGCCTATGTGATGGCGCGGCCGGATGCCGCCGACTCCACCCAGATCCGCGACCGCATGCCGGCACTGCGCATGATGAGCCGCAGCATGAGCTGAGAATCAGGCCGGAGCAGGCCACGGCCTGCCCCGCTGGTCTCAGGAAGGACGGCGTTTGCCGCCCCGCACGAGCTTCCACAGTCCGCCCAGCACCAGTGGCACGACCGCCGCGCCGATGCCCGCCAGTACGATCAGGTTCAGGTATTGCTTGATGAATGGCAGGTTGCCGAAGAAATACCCGGCAAACACCAGGCCCAGGACCCAGGCCGCCGCGCCAATCACGTTGAACATCTGGAACTTGGCGAAGGTCATCTGCGACACGCCGGCGACGAACGGCGCGAAAGTGCGCACGATCGGCAGGAAGCGGGCCATGACCAGCGTCTTGCCGCCGTGGCGCTCGTAGAAATCGTGGGTCTTGCGCAGTGCCTGCTGGTCCAGGAAGCGCCAATGACCATCGAACACCTTCGGGCCGACCCAGCTGCCCACGAAGTAGTTGACCGTATTGCCGCCAATCGCCGCCACCAGCAGCAGGCCGACCAGTACCCACTCATTCATGGCGTGCGTGGCACAGAAGGCGCCGGCGATAAACAGCAGCGAGTCGCCCGGCAGGAAAGGCAGCACCACCAGGCCGGTCTCCGCGAAGACGATGGCAAAAAGAATGGCATATACCCACGCACCGTAGTTCTCGATGACGGTGCCAAGGTATTTGTCGACGTGCAGCAGCATGTCGAGAAACTGCAATACGATATCCAATTCGATCCCCCGTTCCAAATTCAACCCACATCATACAAGACCGGACTGATGCCAACGTCACCTGATCCGGCCGCAATCTGCTGGCCCGACGCGCGCGGGCCAGCGGTGCGCCCACGTATAATTGCGCCCATGCCTGCCCAAGACCCGCGCCCCGCCCAGCCGCCCCGTCCCATCCGCCCCCTGCCCGACCAGCTGATCAGCCAGATCGCGGCCGGCGAAGTGGTGGAACGCCCCGCCTCGGTGGTCAAGGAACTGCTCGAAAACGCACTGGATGCCGGCGCCACCCAGCTCAATATCCGGCTGGAAGAAGGCGGCGTGCGGCGCATCGTGATTGCCGACAACGGCTGCGGCATTCCCGCCGCCGAACTGCCGGCGGCGCTGACGCGCCACGCCACCAGCAAGATCGCCTCGCTGGATGAGCTTGAATCCGTGCTCACCCTGGGCTTTCGCGGCGAGGCGCTGGCCTCGATCGCCTCGGTTTCCGAATTGACCCTGACCAGCCGCACGGCCAGCGATTCGCATGCGATGCAGGTTGTCGCCGACACCGGCGAGGTGCAGCCTGCGTCCGGCGGCGTGGGCACCACCGTCGACGTTCAGCACCTTTACTTCAGCACGCCGGCCCGCCGAAAGTTCCTTAAGTCGGAACAAACCGAGTTCGGCCATTGCCTGGAGATGGTGCGGCGCGCGGCGCTGGCGCGCCCGGACGTGGCTATTTCCGTGCATCACAACGGCAAACCGATGGAGCACTGGAACGTGGGCGACGCGGCCACGCGCACAGGCCAGGTGCTCGGCGGCGACTTCGCCAACGCCCGCCTGCCCCTGGATGAGGAGGCCGGCAACCTGCACCTGTATGGATTCGCCGGGCTGCCTACCGCCTCGCGCGGCCGCCCCGACCAGCAGTTCTTCTTCGTCAATGGCCGCTACGTGCGCGACAAGCTGCTCACCCATGCGGTGCGCAGCGCCTACCAGGACGTGCTGCACGGCGACCGCTTCCCGTCCTACGTGCTGTGCATGGACCTGCCGCCCGAGATGGTGGATGTGAACGTGCACCCGTCCAAGATCGAAGTACGGTTCCGCGAATCGCGCGCGGTGCACCAGTTCGTCTACCACGCGGTACAACGCTGCCTGGCACGCCAGGCCGGCGAACAGGGCGACAGCCTGCATACGGCGACCGACCTAGACGATGCCACCGCGGTGGCCCGCGCCGGCGGCCCCGGCGGTTTCGCGGGCGCCCGCGGGGCTGGCGGGGGTTCCGGCAGCTTCGGCGGATCGGGCAGGACCGGTGGCTTGGGTGGTGGTGGTGGTGGTGGCACCAGCGCCAGCCCACGCCCCTGGGTGGACTACACCGCCGCCGCGCGCCAGACCGAACTTGGCGTGGCGCAGCCTCGCCAGGCCTACCTCGGCATGGTCCGCGACGCGATCCAGCCGGGCAACGGGTTTTCACGCTCCCCTGCCTCCTACAGCCCACCGGCTGGCCCAGGCAGCACGCCCCCGGCCTGGCTGGCCGATGCCCAGGCTGCGCGCGAAAACGACCCACCCGGCTTGCTGGAGCAGTTGCCCGGCCAGGCGTTGCCGGAAGACGAGGCCAGCCCGCTGGGCTATGCCATCGCCCAGTTGCATGGCATCTATGTGCTGGCGCAGAACGCACGCGGCCTGGTGCTGGTGGATATGCATGCCGCCCACGAACGCATCCTCTACGAGCAGATCAAGACCGCGCTCGAAGCGCGCGAGCTGGCGGTGCAGTCCCTGCTGATCCCGGTCACGCTGACGGCCAGTGCGGTGGAAATCGGCACGGCCGAGGAGCATCAGGAAACCCTGGTCCTGCTCGGCTTCGACATCGCGCAGGTCTCGCCCACCACGCTGGCGATACGCGCCATCCCCGCCCTGCTCAAGCAGGCCGACACCGAAGCCCTGGCGCGCGACGTGCTGCGCGACCTGCACGCCTTCGGCGGCTCGCGCTTGCTGGTCGAGCGCCAGAACGAGCTGCTCGCCACCCTGGCCTGCCACAGCGCGGTGCGCGCCAACCGCAAGCTCACGCTGGAAGAGATGAACGCGCTGCTGCGCCAGATGGAACAGACCGAGCGCGCCGACCAGTGCAACCACGGCCGGCCGACCTGGGTGCAGTTGTCGGTGGCGGAGCTCGACCGCCTGTTCCTGCGCGGGCAATAGGCCGCCTGCCCCTGCCCGCCAACCAGGCTCCCGCCATCTTGAACGCCGCTACGACTACCGCCCGCCACGGGGCAGACCGCCCGCCGGTGGTCTGCCTGCTCGGCCCCACCGCCTCCGGCAAGACCGCTGCCGCGCTGGCGCTGGCCGCGCAGACGCCGATCGAGATCATCAGCCTGGATTCGGCGCTGGTCTATCGCGAGATGGACATCGGCACCGCCAAGCCTTCACCCGCCGAACTCGCCGCGGTGCCGCACCACCTGGTCGACATCATCGACCCGGCCGACAGCTACTCGGCCGCGCAGTTCGCCACCGATGCCGGGCGGCTGATTGGCGAGATCCGCGCGCGCGGCCGCGAGCCGCTGATCGTCGGCGGAACCATGCTCTACTACAAGGCCCTGACCCAGGGCCTGAACGACCTCCCGCAGGCCGACCCGGCGCTGCGCGCGGAGCTCGACGCGCTGGCCGCCGGGCGCGGCTGGCCAGCGCTGCACGCGATGCTGGCCGCAGTCGACCCGGTGACCGCGGCCCGGCTCGCGCCCAACGATGCCCAGCGCATCCAGCGCGCGCTGGAGATTCACCGCCTGTCCGGGCAGCCCATGTCGGCGCTGCTGGCGCGGCAGGCGGACGAACGCGCCTTTGCCGGCGCCGCCGACGGCCGCTATCGCGTGATCGCACTGGAGCCGTCCGACCGCGCGGTGCTCCACGCGCGCATTGCCAGCCGTTACGACGCCATGCTGGCCGGCGGCTTTGTCGAGGAGGTGGAACGGCTGCGCGCGCGCGGCGACCTGCAGCCGACGCTGCCGTCCATCCGCTGCGTCGGCTACCGCCAGGTGTGGGAATACCTCGATGGCGAAACCGACTTCGCCACCATGCGCGAGCGCGGCCTGGCGGCGACCCGCCAGCTCTGCAAGCGCCAGCTCACCTGGCTGCGCAGCACGCCCGAGCGGGAAGTGGTGGATTGCCTGGCGGCGGATTACGTCGCGCAAGTGGCGCGTCTGGCGAGGATTGGGCAGGCATAGCGTCGTCGGCGGATGTGATGGATAAGCTATAGTCGTGTCTTACTACTTGCCGATGCCGTCGAACCCGCCATGTCCACCACCGATTTCGTAGTGCGCCCTGCCACGCCCGACGACTGCGAGACCCTGCTCGCGCTGATCACGGGACTGGCCGAATACGAGAAACTCGCCCATCTGGTCGAAGCCACGCCGGAAAAACTGCGCGAAACCCTCTTTGGCGCGCGCCCGCATGCCGAGGCCGTACTGGTGGAGGTGCCGGGCGCGCAGGCGGTGGGCTTTGCCCTGTTCTTCCATAATTTCTCCACCTTCCTGGCCAAACCGGGCTTGTATCTGGAAGACCTCTATGTCGATCCGGCCTGGCGCGGTCATGGGCTGGGCAAGATGTTGCTCAAGCATCTGGCGGCGCTGGCGGTCGCGCGCGGTTGCGGCCGCTTTGAATGGAGCGTGCTGGACTGGAATACGCCGTCTATTGATTTCTACCGTGCAATGGGTGCGGACGTGATGCCGGACTGGCGGATCTGCCGGGTGACTGGAGACGCGCTGGTGAAGCTGGGCGCGGTGGAGTAACGCTGCGTGCGCATAAAAAAACGGCACATGCCTGGGCATGTGCCGTTTTTTTATGGATGCGGGACCGCTCAGACCACGATGGTCTGCGCCTGGCCTTCCTCACGCTCGCGGATCTCGCCGATCTGCCACACGGCTTCGCCGGCCGCCTGCAGATGACGGATGGCGCGGTCGGCGTCTTCCTTGGCGACGATCACCACCATGCCGATGCCGCAGTTGAACACGCGGTGCATTTCGTCGTCGGCCACATTGCCCTGGGCTTGCAGCCACTGGAACAGCGGCGGCAGGGTCCAGGCGTCGCGCTGCAGCACGGCGGTCACGCCCTGCGCCAGCACGCGCGGCACGTTCTCGGTCAGGCCACCGCCGGTGATGTGGGCCATGCCCTTGACCGGCAGCGTCTCGATCAGCGACAGCAGCGGCTTCACGTAGATGCGGGTGGGCGCCATGATGGCGTCCTGCAGGCGCTGGCCGTGGAAGTCGGCGTTCAGGTCCGGCTTGGCCACTTCGATGATCTTGCGCACCAGCGAGTAGCCGTTGGAATGCGCGCCCGACGAGGCCAGGCCCAGCACCACGTCGCCCGGCACGATGGTGCTGCCGTCGATAATGCGGCTCTTCTCGACCGCGCCAACCGCGAAGCCGGCCAGGTCGTATTCGCCGTCGGGGTACATGCTCGGCATCTCGGCGGTCTCGCCGCCGATCAGCGCGCAGCCGGCCAGCTCGCAGCCATGGGCGATGCCCTGGATCACGGTCGCGGCGGTTTCCACGTCCAGCTTGCCGCAGGCGAAGTAGTCGAGGAAGAACAGCGGCTCGGCGCCCTGCACCAGGATGTCGTTGACGCTCATGGCCACCAGGTCCTGGCCCACGGTGTCATGGCGGTTGAGCTGGAACGCCAGCTTGAGCTTGGTGCCCACGCCGTCGGTGCCGGACACCAGCACCGGCTCCTTGAATTTCCTGGACAGCTCGAACAGCGCGCCAAAGCCCCCGATGCCGGCCATCACGCCCTCGCGCATGGTGCGCTTGGCGAACGGCTTGATGCGGTCGACGAGCGCGTCGCCCGCGTCGATATCGACGCCGGCATCGCGGTAGGAGAGGCCTGCCTGGCCGGAAGTGGGGGATACGCTCATGGGAACCTGCTTTTCCTGGGGTATGAAGTGAGGAATGCGGCGCTCACGACGGCGATTTGCGGCCGCGAGTCCAGTAGAATTGGAATTTTAACGGATACAGGCTTCCGGCTTCCAGTTTCCGGTGTCCCGCGTCATGAAACGTTGCCCCCGGCCATTACCAATGAAGACAATTGCGGCAGCCCCCGGCCTTCCTCCCCGCCCCATCCAGGTGATCAGCGCAGGATTGCCGCGACGCGTTTACCCGATAGCTGATTCTTACCCCAAGTAATCGATAAGTCATGTTTCCGCGCCCCAAGCAGCTGTCGCTTGAACTTGGCAGTCCGCCGCCCTCGACCTTCGAGAATTTTTTCGTGGCCGTCAACCGCGAGCCGGTGCAACGCCTGCACGACCTGGCCGCCGCGGTGGCCCAGGAGCGTGCGGCCGACCGCCTGATCTATCTGTGGGGCGAGGTGGGTTCGGGCCGTACCCATTTGCTGCATGCCGTTTGCGACAGCGGCTACCAGGCCGGCATCAGCTGCCGCTACCTGAGCCCGCACCATGCCTTGTCGGATTTCATCTTCGACCCGAGTTGCCAGCTCTACACCGTGGACGACGTGGAGTTGCTCGACGAAGCGCGCCAGATTGCCGTGTTCTCGCTCTACAACGAGGTCCGCGCCCATGTGCGCACCGCCATCGTGGTGGCCGGCAGCCAGGCGCCGCTGGCCATGCCGGTGCGCGAGGACCTGCGCACACGGCTGGGCTGGGGCCTGGTCTACCAGCTCGCGCCGCTGTCGGACGAGGACAAGATGACGGCGCTGGTGCAGGCCGCGCGCGAACGCGGCCTGCAGCTTTCCCCGGAAATCCCGCACTGGCTGGTCACACGCAAGTACCGCGACATGCCCAGCCTGATGGCGCTGCTGGACGCGCTCGACACCTATTCGCTGGAGCGCAAGCGCGCCGTCACCCTGCCCCTGCTGCGGGAAATGTTCGCCGAACTGCGCGAGTAGTCACGTGGTAAACACGGATCGCCGGCGCGGCCCGGGAGGCCCTTGGCACACCCCGTGCTTATATTTGTTGGCATCCTAAGACGTTACGAAAACGGTGACAGTCAGTTAATGTAAAATCGCCGCCCATGAATCTGGCATTGTTCGACCTCGACCACACCTTGCTCCCGACCGACAGCGACCACGAATGGGGCCGCTTCCTGGTGCGCCTGGGTGTTGTCGACGAGGAAACCTACCGCCGCAGGAACGATGAATTCTACGGCCAATACAAGGCTGGCACCCTGGATATCCAGGCTTTCCTGCGTTTCGCGCTGGCGCCGTTGGCGGCCAACCCGCGCGACCGGCTCGAAGCGTGGCGGGGTCAGTTCATGCGGGAAGTGATCGATCCGGCGATGAAGCCGCAGGCGCGGGCGCTGGTCTGCAAGCATCTCGACGCCGGCGACCTGTGCGCCGTGGTCACCGCCACCAACAGCTTCGTCACGGCCCCGATCGCGGCGGGCTTTGGCATCAAGCACCTGGTCGCCACCGAGCCGGCCACCGCCGATGGCAAGCCCGACGGCGCCTTCACCGGCGAAGTCGCGGGCATGCCCTGCTTCCGCGAAGGCAAGATCGCCCGCGTCGAAGCCTGGCTCAAGAGCATGGGCACCCGATGGGATGCCTTCGAAAACACCACCTTCTACAGCGATTCGGCCAACGACCTGCCGCTACTGGAAAAGGTCAGCGAACCGATCGCCGCCAACCCGGACGATCGCCTGCGTCATCACGCCGCCGCGGCCGGCTGGCGCATCATGGATCTGTTCTGACGTGATCAAGAAGCTAATCAACAGGCTGCTCGGCAAGCCGGGCACCCAGCAGCGCCCCGCCAAACGACGCGGCCCGCGCCATACGCCGAACATCGTTGCCCATGGCGAGCACCAGATCGACCAGTCGCTGATCTCGCGCAACGCCATCAAGGTCACCTCCACGCTGCAGCAGGCGGGCTACCAGGCCTTTATCGTCGGCGGCGCGGTGCGCGACCTGTTGCTGGGCATCAAGCCCAAGGACTTCGACGTCGCCACCAATGCCACGCCCGACGAGGTGCAGGCGCTCTTCCGCCGCTCGCGCATCATCGGCCGGCGCTTCCAGATCGTGCACGTCACTTTCTACGGCGGGCGCGACCAGGAGATCATCGAGGTTTCCACCTTCCGCGCGCTGGTCGACGCGATCGCCAGCGAGACCCTGCCCGAAGGGCGCCGTCTCAAACGCGCGGAGCTCGACAGCAAGACCCACGCGATCGACGCCTCCGGCCGTGTGCTGCGCGACAACGTCTGGGGCTCGCAGGCGGAAGACGCGGAACGCCGCGACTTCACCATCAATGCCATGTATTACGATCCGGCCGAGCAGACGGTGTATGACTACCATCACGGCATGGAAGACATCCGCGCGCGCACGCTGCGCATGATCGGCGACCCGCTCACGCGCTACCGCGAAGATCCCATCCGCATGCTGCGCGTGGTGCGTTTCGCCGCCAAGACCGGGTTCACCATCGACGAGGACACCCGTCAGCCGATCGCCGAGCTCGCCTCGCTGATCCATAACGTGCCCAGCGCGCGGCTGTTCGACGAAATGCTCAAGCTGCTGATGTCGGGCCACGCCTGGGCCTCGCTGCAGGAGTTGCGCAAGGCCGGCCTGCACAGCGGCCTGCTGCCGCTGCTGGATGTCGCGCTGGAGCAGCCGATGGGCCAGCGTTTCGTGCAACTGGCACTGGACAACACCGACCAGCGCGTGCAGGTGGGCAAGCCGGTCTCGCCGGGCTTCCTGTTCGCCGCGTTGCTGTGGCACCACGTGCTGCAGCGCTGGACCACGCTGCGCGAGGAGGGTGAACACGCCATCGCCGCGCTCAATTTCGCCATGGACGACGTGCTGGAACGCCAGACCGGCCAGCTCGCCATCCAGCGCCGTTTCGTCACCGATATGCGGGATATCTGGGGCATGCAGCCGCGCTTCGAGAAGCGCGTGGGCCGCATGCCGTTCCGCCTGATCGAATCGCCGCGTTTCCGCGCCGGGTTCGACTTCCTCGCCCTGCGCTGCGAATCCGGCGAGCAGCCGGCCGAACTGGCGAAGTGGTGGCAGGACTTCCAGGACGCAGATAACCATGGCCGCGAAGACCTGATCGATGCGGTGCGCCCGGTGCGCGGCGGCGGCAAGCAAGGCGGAGGCGCTGGCGGAGCCGGCAACGCCGAGAGCAGCGAGTTTGCCGACGACGGCGAAGGCGGCGGTCCGGCGCGCAAGAAGCGCCGTCGGCGCAGTCCGCGGAAATCGGATAAAGTTTCTCCGCGGAGTGAATTGGACGCGAGCCAGGATTCCGGCTCCACTGAAGACCGGAAAGCCGGCAAGGTACGCGTCCAGCCGGAGGAATCGTAATGACACTTGCCTTTATCGGCATCGGTGCCAATCTGGGTGACGCCAGCCAGGCACTGAAAGATGCCATCGTCTGCCTGGCGCAGCAGGTCGGCATCACGGTGATCGCGAGATCGTCGCTCTATCGCACGGCTCCCGTCGATGCGAGCGGCGGCGACTACTACAACGCGGTGGTCAAGGTGGAAACTTCGTTCACCGCGGCGCAGCTGCTGCGCATCTGCCACCACATCGAGGACCAGTTCGGGCGCGAGCGGCCATTTCGCAACGCGCCGCGCACCCTCGACCTGGACCTGCTGGTGTTCGGCGACGAGATCCACCAGGACGAAAAACTCGTGGTACCGCATCCGCGCGTGGCCGAACGCGCCTTTACGCTGGTGCCGCTGCTGGAACTGGATGCCGACCTGGTCATCCCGGGCCTTGGGCGCGCGGCGAACTACCTGCCCGCGGTCATCTCGCAGCGCATCGAAAGAGTCTCGTTCTGCCAGTGCACGCGGCAGCGGGATGCGCGCGACGCTTCCTGATGCCATGACCGGCATCGGCCAGCCGCAGCTCCTGCTTCATCCGCGTCATCCGTTTCACCCGCCCTCTTAGCCTGGCTTTAGCCGACCGGACCCGCCCATGCTCGAACACTTGCGCCGCATTGTGGTGGAAGGCCCCATCGGGGCCGGCAAGACCGCGCTCGCGCAACGCCTGGCGCAAACCCTGCGCGCCGGCGAGCTGCTTGACGCGGCCCGCGAAAATCCCTTCCTGGAACGTTATTACCGCGAGCCCGCGCGCTTCGCGCTGCCGCTGCAGCTTTCGCTGATGAACCAGCGCGCGCAGCAACTCCAGGCCTGGCAGGCGGCATTGCTGGCGGGACAGCGCATGGTGGGGGATTTCCTGTACACCAAGAGCCGCCTCTACGCCGGACTGACCTTGCCCGAGGACGAACTGGCGCTGTACGACGCCCTCGCCGCGCGCCTGCCGGCCCAAAGCCAGCGCGTGGACCTGGTCATCATGCTGCAGGCCGCGCCCGCCCTGCTGCGTGAACGGATCGCGCGCCGCGGCGCGCCCGGCGAGTCCAGCATCGACGACGCCTACCTGGAGCGCCTGACCGACGCCTACGGCGAGCTGTTCCATCGCTACGACGAAGCCCCGGTGATGATCGTCGACACGGCCCACTTCAGTCCGGTGGACAACGACGGCGATTTCCGTACACTACTGTCGCGCATCGAAAACATGCGCGGCCGCAAGGCCTTTCTCAATCTCGCTGCGCCCTGACAGGTTCCCGCCTGCCAGCCTTGACCATAACGACAGCAGTTGCTGCCGCGACCGGCGCCCGGCCCGATTCCCGTCTCTCTACCGGCCCAACGTCATGAGTTACCTCCTCGACCCCTCCCGCAAGACCGTCACCATCCCCAGGCTGCAGGCCATGCGCGCCGCCGGCGAAAAAATCGCCATGCTGACCGCGTACGACTCCAGCTTCGCCGCGCTGCTCGACTACTGCGGCGTCGAGGTGCTGCTGGTCGGCGACTCCCTCGGCAATGTCATGCAAGGCCAGCAAACCACGCTGCCCGTGACGCTGGAACACATGGTGTATCACACCGAATGCGTGGCGCGCAGCAACCAGAGCGCGCTGCTGGTGGCGGACCTGCCGTTCGGCACCTACCCCACGCCGGAAGCCACCTACGCCAGCGCCGTGGCGCTGATGCGCGCGGGCGCGCACATGGTCAAGCTGGAGGGCGGCGACTGGCTCGCGCCCACCGTCAAGTTCCTGGTCGAGCGCAGCATCCCGGTGTGCGCCCATATCGGCCTGACTCCGCAATCGGTGCACGCGCTGGGCGGCTTCAAGGTGCAAGGCAAGACCGACGAGAGCGCCGCGCAGCTCAAGCGCGATGCGCTCGCGCTGCAGGCCGCCGGCGCCCAGCTGATCGTGATGGAAGCGGTGCCGGCGGCGGTCGCCGGCGTAGTCACCGGCTTGCTGACGATCCCGACCATCGGCATCGGCGCCGGCGCCGATTGCTCCGGCCAGGTGCTGGTGCTGCAGGACATGATCAACGTCTACCCGGGCCGCAAGGCCAAGTTCGTGCGCAACTTCATGGAAGGCGCCGGCTCGATCGAGGCCGCCGTGCGCGCCTACGTGGCGGCCGTGAAGGACGGCAGCTTCCCGGCCGTCGAGCACACCTTCTCGGCCTGACCGGCCGGGTCCGGACATGACGATCGGTGCCGCCACCGCCACAGCCTTCCAATTGCTGGCCAGCGGTGACGGCGACCTTTGGTTCATCGTCTGGACCTCGCTGCTGGTGGCCGTGCTCGGGCTGGCGATCGCCGCCGTGCCGGCCATCGGCGCGGCCTACCTGATCGCCACGCACGATTTTCCCGGGCGCCGCGCGGTGGTGGTGATGGCGCAGGGCTTCCTGTCCTTCCCGACCGTGCTGGTCGGGTTGATCCTTTACCTGTTGTTCACCCGCCAGGGGCCGCTGGGCGATTTTTCCTTGCTGTTCACCCGCAGCGGCATGGTGTTCGGGCAGGCGGTGATCGGCTTCCCCGTGATGCTAGCCTTTGCGCTGTCCACCTTGCAGGGGGCCGACGCGCGCCTGCGCGAGACCGCGTGGGTGCTGGGCGCCGGGCACTGGCGCACCTTCCACACCGTCCTGCGCGAATTGCGCTTTGGCCTGATGGGGGCCCTGGTCGCGGGCTTTGGGCGGGTCATTGCCGAGGTCGGCTCCGCGCTGATGATCGGCGGCAATATCGAAGGCTCCACACGGACCATCACCACGGCCATCGCACTGGAAACCAGCAAGGGCGATTTTGCCCAGGGGATTGCCCTGGGCATCGTGCTGGTCTCCCTGGCCATGCTGGTCAATGTGATGCTGGCGTGGCTGCAGGGCGCTGGAGGATTCCGCCGGTGAGCACGCTGCCCGCACGCAAGACCCCCGACGGGCGGGCCCTGCCGCCCGCGCAATTGCCGCCGCTGCTGACGGTGCGCGGCTTGCAGCGGCAGGTAGGCGGGCGGCGTCTGTTCGACATCGGCGAACTGGCCTTTCCCCGCGCCGCCGCCGTGGTGCTGACCGGCGTCAACGGCGCCGGCAAGACCACCCTGCTGCGCATGATCGCGGGACTCGAGCCCGCACCCGGCGCCACGGTGTCCTGGACCGGCGCGGACGGCCGGCCGCGCGAGGCCCCGCTCGATCCCCTGCCCGGCGCGCTGCGGCAGCGCATCGCCTATCTGCACCAGCATCCCTACCTGTTTCGCACCTCGGTCCGGGAGAACATTGCCTACGGCCTGAAAGCCCGCGGCATGGCGGCCGACGAGGTCCGGCGGCGCGTGGACGCCGCGCTGGGATGGGCCGGCATCACCCATGCGCAGGACACCGCGCCCGAACGCCTGTCCGGCGGCGAGGTACAGCGCGTGGCGCTGGCGCGCGCCAAAGTGCTTGAGCCGGACTTGCTGCTACTGGACGAACCCACCTCCAGCCTGGACGGCCAGGCGCGCGAGCAGGTGATCGCGTTGGTGCTTGAGCTGGCCGCCGAGGGGCGCACCGTGGTGGCGATCTGCCACGACCGCGACCTGATCAACCTGCCGGGCGTGGTGCGCTGGAAGCTCACCGACGGACGGCTGGACACGCGTCATCGCTGAACGGGCGGATCAGTCCTCGGCCCGCAATACCGCCGGCAACACCCCGCGCAGCGAGTTGGCCAGCGCCAGCGCTTCAGCGCGGCGCAGCATGGCCCGCGTGACAACCGCCTCGCGCACCGGCCTGCCCAGGTAGCGCGCGCCGTCGGCCAGCACTGCCGCGCGCATCACGCCGGGCAGGATGTCCGCCGTCAGCGGCGGCGTCAGCCACTCTCCATCCACCTTGACGAACACCGAACTGCGGCCGCCTTCAAGCAATTCGCCGCGGGCATTGAAGAACAGGCTGTCGAAGGCGCCCGCGCGCTCGGCGGCTTGCCAGCCGGCGTCGTAGGCGGCGCGCGCGCTGGTCTTGTGGCGGCGCAGCGGGTCGGCACTTGCCAGCGCCTGCGGCGCCAGCATGACCGGCACCGGGGCCCTGGGCAGCGGCGCCAGCGGGCCGTGGGCGATGGCGAAGCTGCCAGCCTTGTCCAGCGCCAGGCGCAAGCGCCAGGTGCCGGCGCCCAGATCCGTCACCGCAGCTTGCACGGCCGCCAGCGCACGAGCGTGTTCGAAGCGAAAACCAAGGCAGGCAGCGGAAGCGGCCAGCCGCGCCAGATGCTGGCCCAGGCGCTGGCATTCCCCGTCCTCCACCCGCATGGTCTCGAACAAGGTGAAGCCCGGATCGTGCGCGGTCAGGAACCGTGCCTTCCACCCGCACTCGGCATATTCGCCCGCGGCATCGCTGTCGTGCACGATGCCGCCGCCGACGCCCATCTCGCCTGCGCGCAGGCCGTCGGCGCCTGGCGCGCCCAGCACCAGCGTGCGGATTGCCACCGACAGCGCGAAGGCGCCGGGCCATTTATCCGCCTGCTCGCCGCCGGGTGCGTCGATCCAGCCCAGCGAGCCGGTATAGAGCCCGCGCGGCGCGCGCTCCAGTTCGCCGATGATCTGCATGGTGCGCCGCTTGGGCGCCCCGGTGATGGAGCCGCAGGGAAACAGCGCGCGCAGCAGGTCGGCCAGGGTGGTGCCGGGACGCGCGGCGGCCGTGACGGTCGAGGTCATCTGCAGCACCTGGCCAAAGGGCTGCACCGCGAAGCGATCCGGAACGGCCACCGTGCCGGGCACGGCGACGCGGCCAAGATCGTTGCGCAGCAGGTCGACGATCATCACGTTCTCGGCACGATTCTTGGGGTCGGCCGCCAGCGCAGCCGCGCCCTCGGCATCGCGCGCGCCGTCGCCGGTGAGCGGGGCCGTGCCTTTCATCGGACGAGCCAGCAAGCCGCCCTGCCCGTCGTGCCGGACAAACAGCTCGGGCGACAGCGACAGCACCCAGCCGTCGCCCGGCAGGCGCGCCAGCGTGGCGTAGGGCACCGGCTGGGCAGCGCGCAGCGCGGCGTACAGCGCCAGCGGGTCGCCGAAGGCGGCAAAGCGCAGGCGTTGCGTGAAATTGACCTGGTAGGTATCGCCGGCTTCGATCCACTGGTGGATCCGGGCGATGGCCGCGTGGAAGGCCGGTTCCGGCGTGTCGGCCACGACATCCATCACGCCCGCCGGTTCGCGCGGCGACTGCGCTAGCCACTGTGCGACCTCCCCCGCGTCCAGCCGGCACATTTGCCGGAACCACAGCAAGCGCAGCGCGCCATCGTGGAAAGGCAGCGCACGATCGACATGGACCGGCACGCCGACCAGCGGGCCGCCGAATTCGTAAGGGGCAAACAAGGTGGCGTGCCAGCCCTGGCGCCAGCCTTCGGCCAGCAAGGCATCGAGCGTGCCGAGCGCGCAAGCGTCAGGCAGCACGTCTTCGCGGGCAAAGCCGGTATACAGCCGGGAGGCTGCCTCGGCGGGGGCGGCGGTGGCGTCGTCCAGCAGGACGAAAGGCTCGGCGGCAATGGCCGGGCCGGATATCGGCGCCGGCGGGATCGAGGAAGAAGACGAGGGGATCGGGGAGACAGCCACGGGAAATCACCAGCGTAAATAGAGGTCGCCAGGAGGCGGGCAACATTGCATTATCGCGCGCCCGCCCTCTCCCCCGGCGAAGCCCACGGTCGTATCGGCCCTCAAGAAACAAAAAAGCCGGCCACGCTTCAAAGCGTGGCCGGCCGCATGCCGTCGCCGGATCAGCTGAAGAAGTTCTTCACCTTGTCCAGCCAGGATTGCTCCTGCGGGCTGTGGCGCGAGCCGCCTTCGTGCACCGAGCGGTCGAACTGGCGCAGGATGTCCTTCTGCGCTTCGGTCAGCTTGACCGGCGTTTCCACGTTCACATGCACGTAGAGGTCGCCCGGATAGCCGGAGCGCACACCCTTGATACCCTTGCCGCGCAGGCGGAAGGTCTTGCCGGCCTGTGTGCCTTCGGGTACCGGGAAGCTGGCCTTGCCGCCCAGCGTGGGCACTTCCAGGTCGCCGCCCAGCGCCGCCGTGGCGAAGGAGATCGGCATCTGGCAGTGCAGGTCGTCGCCGTCGCGCTCGAACACCGCGTGCTGCCTGATGTGGACTTCCACATACAGGTCGCCCGGGGGGCCACCATTGATGCCCGGCTCGCCGTTGCCCGTGGAGCGGATGCGCATGCCTTCGTCGATGCCGGCGGGAATCTTCACTTCCAGCGTCTTCTGCGACTTCAGCTTGCCCTGGCCGTGGCACTTGGTGCACGGCTTGGGAATATACTTGCCGGTGCCGTGGCACTTGGGGCAGGTCTGCTGCATCGAGAAGAAACCCTGCGACACGCGCACCTGGCCCGCGCCATGGCAGGTCGGGCAGGTTTCCACGCTCGAGCCGGGTTCGGCGCCATTGCCATGGCAATGATCGCACTCATCCCAGTGCGGTACGCGGATTTGCGCCTCGTGGCCGTGGGCGGCCTGCTCCAGCGAGATTTCCATGCTGTAGCGCAGGTCGGCGCCGCGGTACACCTGCGGGCCGCCGCCACGGCGTCCGCCGCCCTGGCCCTGCTGGCCGAAGATATCGCCGAAGATATCCCCGAAGGCGTCGGCGAAACCGCCGTAGCCCTGGCCGCCACCGCCGAAACCGCCCGCCATGTTGGGGTCGACGCCGGCATGGCCGTACTGGTCGTAGGCCGCCTTCTTCTCGGGGTCGGAGAGYATCTCGTAGGCCAGCTTGACCTCCTTGAATTTCTCTTCGGAATCCTTGCTGTCCGGATTGCGGTCCGGGTGGTGCTTCATCGCCAGCTTGCGATACGCCTTCTTGATGTCATCGTCGCTGGCGTTCTTGCCCACCCCGAGCACTTCGTAAAAATCACGTTTTGCCATGGTGGCTGCCTACCTGAGTGGCCCGGAGGCGCGTGCAAAACCCGCCCGAGCAGAATAGCAAAAAAGCCGAGCGAGGCATTCGACCGCGGCAACCCCGCTTGGTCCAATGTCTATCGCCCGGCGTCGGGATGGGGGCTGGCGCAGCTTGTGTTCCACGCCCCCGCCCCGCTCTTCCATTACTTCTTGTCGTTGACTTCCTTGAATTCGGCGTCCACGACGTTGTCGTCCTGCGGCTGGGCTTGTTGCTGATGGCCCGCGCCTGCAGCACCGGCACCGGCTGCACCCGCCGCACCGGCATCGCCGGCCTTGGCTTGCATGTCGGCGTAGACACGCTCGCCCAGCTTCTGGCTCGCGTCGGACAGCGCGCTGACCTTGGCATCGATCCCGGCCTTGTCGCCGCCGCGTGCGGCGTCTTCCAGTTCCTTGATCGCGGCTTCGATCTTTTCCTTCTCGCCCGCTTCCAGCTTGTCGCCATATTCGGTGACTGCCTTCTTGGTCGAGTGGATCAGCGCATCGGCCTGGTTGCGGGCATCAGCCAGCTCGCGGGCCTTCTTGTCTTCCTCGGCGTTGGCCTCGGCATCCTTCACCATGCGCTGGATCTCGTCTTCCGACAGGCCCGAGTTCGCCTTGATGGTGATGCGGTTTTCCTTGCCGGTCGCCTTGTCCTTGGCGCCCACGTGCAGGATGCCGTTGGCGTCGATGTCGAACGACACTTCGATCTGCGGCAGGCCGCGCGGTGCCGGCGCAATGCCTTCGAGATTGAACTCGCCCAGCAGCTTGTTGCCGGTGGCCATTTCACGCTCGCCCTGGAACACCTTGATGGTCACGGCCGGCTGGTTGTCGTCGGCGGTCGAGAACACCTGCGCATGCTTGGTCGGGATGGTGGTGTTCTTGGTGATCATCTTGGTCATCACGCCACCCAGGGTTTCGATGCCCAGCGACAGCGGCGTCACGTCCAGCAGCAGCACGTCCTTGCGGTCGCCCGACAGCACCGAACCCTGGATCGCGGCGCCAACGGCCACGGCTTCGTCCGGGTTCACGTCCTTGCGCGCTTCCTTGCCGAAGAATTCCTTGACCTGTTCCTGCACCTTGGGCATGCGGGTCATGCCGCCGACCAGGATCACGTCGTCGATCTCGCTGACCTTGACACCAGCGTCCTTGATCGCGATGCGGCAAGGCTCCATGGTGCGGGTGATCAGTTCCTCAACCAGCGCTTCGAGCTTGGCGCGCGTCATCTTCAGGTTCAAGTGCTTCGGACCCGAGGCGTCCGCCGTGATGTACGGCAGGTTGATTTCGGTCTGCTGCGAGCTCGACAGCTCGATCTTGGCCTTTTCGGCCGCTTCCTTCAGGCGCTGYAGCGCGAGCACGTCCTTGGACAGGTCGACGCCCTGGTCCTTCTTGAACTCGGCAATGATGTAGTCGATGATGCGCTGGTCGAAGTCTTCGCCGCCCAGGAAGGTGTCGCCATTGGTCGACAGCACTTCGAACTGCTTCTCGCCGTCAACGTCGGCGATCTCGATGATCGAGATGTCGAAGGTACCGCCACCCAGGTCATACACGGCGATCTTGCGGTCGCCCTTCTCGTTCTTGTCCAGGCCGAAGGCCAGCGCGGCCGCGGTCGGCTCGTTGATGATGCGCTTGACATCGAGACCTGCAATGCGGCCGGCGTCCTTGGTGGCCTGGCGCTGCGAGTCGTTGAAGTAGGCCGGCACGGTGATCACGGCTTCGGTCACCGGCTCGCCGAGGTAGTCTTCGGCGGTCTTCTTCATCTTGCGCAGCACTTCGGCGGACACCTGCGGCGGTGCCAGCTTCTGGTCGCGTACGGACACCCATGCGTCGCCGTTGTCGGCCTTGACGATGGAGTACGGCATCAGGCCGATGTCCTTCTGCACTTCCTTTTCTTCGAACTTGCGGCCGATCAGGCGCTTCACCGCGTACAGGGTGTTGCGCGGATTGGTCACCGCCTGGCGCTTGGCGGGCGCGCCGACCAGGATCTCGCCGTCTTCCATGTAGGCGATGATCGACGGGGTGGTACGCGTGCCTTCGGCATTTTCGATCACCTTGGGCGTATTGCCTTCCATGATCGCGACGCAGCTATTGGTGGTACCGAGGTCGATACCAATGATCTTACCCATTTATTCTCTCCACTTGACACTTGAGCCCCGCTATCCGCGGGGGCTGCAATTCATCCTGAGGGCGAAATGTGGCCGCCCGGGGCCATTTCAAGGGCCGGACAAGCAAATCCGACTAATTTTCTCGACTTCTGGCCCGCTCGAGGGCAGCCTGGCCGGTCGGGTTGAGCGGCGTTCCGGGACGTTGCGCGCAAGGACGTTATTTTGTGCTTTTTACATCACCAAAAACAGGCGCGGCTAACGATCCCGCTGCCACAGGACATCGCTGCCGCCGCCCACCCGGTTGAGCACCCGCGCCAGCACGAACAGCAGGTCCGAGAGCCGGTTCAGGTACTGGCGCGGCGCCTCGTTCAAGTCCTCCTGCGCGCCCAGCGCCACCAGCGCCCGCTCGGCGCGCCGGCAAACCGTGCGGCACACGTGCGCCACCGCCGCGGCGCGGCTGCCGCCCGGCAGGATGAACTCGGCCAGGCGCGGCAGGTTGGCGTTGTAATGCGCCAGCCACTCGTCGAGCTGCAGCACCTGCTCGGGCTTGACCAGCACGTAGCCGGGGATGGACAACTCGCCGCCGAGGTCGAACAGGTCGTGCTGGATATGCAGCAAGGCCGAGCGCACATCGTCGGGCAGCGTCTCGGTGAGCAGCACGCCGAGATTCGAGTTGAGCTCGTCGACGTCGCCGATGGCGGCTATGCGCAGGCTGTCCTTGCCGGTGCGGCTGCCGTCACCGAGCCCGGTGGTGCCGCCGTCCCCGGTGCGGGTGGCGATCTTGGTCAGGCGGTTGCCCATGCGGGTCTCCTGCGTTGGCTGAGCTTGCATTATCGCGCGCTTCGGGGCGGCGCCGGGGGAACCGGCGCCGCTGTCCAAGTGGCCGTTGCGGCGCCCGGGCAACGCGTTGGGCCGGGGGCGGCGTAGAATAACAGCATTCGCCTGAAACGCTACCGGGTGCGAGCGCCGGCCCCGTTCAGCGCGGCCCTGCAAGGGCCGGCGCTGCACGGCATCCCGCCACGACAGCCCCGCCGGAGACCCCATGAACCAACCCCTTGCCCACGCCGCGCTGGTGCGCCGCCCCCTGCCCGCCGCCCTGCGCGACGCCCTGCAGGCCCGCTTCGGCGAGCGCTTCTCCAGCTCCCCTGGCGTGTGCGAACACCATGGCCGCGATGAATCCCCCTTCCCGCCGGCAGCGCCGGACGGCGTGGTTTTCGCCCGCAGCACCGAGGAAGTGGCCGAGGTGGCTGCCCTGTGCAACGCACACCGCGTGCCGCTGATCCCCTACGGCGCCGGCTCCTCGCTCGAAGGCCACCTGCTGGCCGTGGCCGGCGGCATCAGCCTGGACCTGTCGCAGATGAACCGCGTGCTGTCGGTACAGGCCGAGGATCTGAATGTGACGTTGCAACCGGGCGTCACCCGCAAGCAGCTCAACCAGGAAATCAAGGACACCGGCCTGTTCTTCCCGATCGACCCGGGCGCCGATGCGTCGCTGGGCGGCATGTGCGCCACGCGCGCCTCGGGGACCAATGCGGTGCGCTACGGGACCATGCGCGAGAATGTGCTGGCGCTGACCGTGGTCACCGCCGACGGCCGCATCATCAAGACCGGCACCCACGCCCGCAAATCCTCGGCCGGCTACGACCTGACGCGCCTGATGATCGGCAGCGAAGGCACGCTGGGCATCATTACCGAGGTGACGTTACGGCTGTATCCGCAGCCCGAGGCCATCTCGGCCGCCATCTGCGCCTTTCCCAGCATGGGCAGCGCGGTGCAGGCGACCATCGAAACCATCCAGCTGGGCGTGCCCGTCGCGCGCGTGGAGTTCGTCGACGCGCTGGCCATCCGCGCCATCAACCGCCACGACAACCTGTCCATGCCGGAGATGCCGCACCTGTTCTTCGAATTCCACGGCACCGAGACCGGCGTCAAGGAGCAGGCCGAGACCGTGCAGCAGATCACCGCCGAGCACGGCGCCCAGGGCTTCGAGTGGGCCACCCGCCCGGAAGACCGCAGCCGCCTGTGGAACGCGCGCCATACCGCCTACTTCGCTATGCTGCAGCTCAAACCGGGCTGCCGGGCGGTCACCACCGACGTATGCGTGCCGATCTCCCGCCTGGCCGATTGCGTGACCGAGACCGAACGCGACCTCAACGCATCCAGCCTGCCCTGCCCCATCGTGGGCCATGTGGGCGACGGCAATTTCCACGTGGCGATCCTGATTGACCCGGAAAAGCCCGAGGAACTGGCTGAAGCCGAGACGATCAACCGCCGCATCGTGGAGCGCGCGCTGGCCATGGGCGGCACCTGCACGGGCGAGCATGGCGTGGGCCTGCACAAGATGGATTTCCTCGTCAGCGAACATGGCGAGGACGCGCTCGACCTGATGCGCGCCATCAAGAACGCGCTCGATCCCAACCATATCCTCAACCCGGGCAAGATCTTCCGCCCGGTGCGCTGAGGACCGGCGCGGCATGGCATCCGTGTTCAACCGCGTTCCGCCGCTGCACCTGCTGATCGCGTTCGAAGCAGCCGCGCGCCTGGGCAGCTTCGCGCGCGCGGCCGAGGAGCTGTCGGTCACGCCCAGCGCGGTCTCGCACCGCATCAAGAACCTCGAGGAGCTGTGGGGCGAGGACCTGTTCGTGCGCGCCAACGCCGCGCTGCGGCTGACCGCGGCGGGCACGCGCTATCTGCGCAACGTGCGGGATGCCCTCAAGTCGCTCAACGAACTGGCCCGGCCCGAGTACAGCAAGCTGCGCACCCGCCTGCGCGTAGCGATCCCGCCCACCTTCGGCCGCCAGCACCTGGTGCCGCGCCTGCCCGAGTTCACGGCGCTGTACCCGCACATCGACACCGAACTGCACCTGGCCATCCCCTTCCTGGACGTGAAGGCGGAAGACACGGATGTGGAGATCCGCTACGGCACCGGGCGCTACCCCGACCTGAAGACCACCGAGCTGCTGGTCGAGCCCGTGTTCCCGGCCTGCGGGCGCGAGTACTACGAGCGCATCGACGGCCGCGCCATCACCAGACCCGAGCACCTGCACAACCTGGTGCTGCTGCGCAGCCCGCTGGAACCCTGGAAGCCCTGGTTCGAGACCGCGGGCCTGGACTGGCCCGAGCCCCAGGCCGGCCCGCAATTCAATGACATCGGCCTGATGCTCGAAGCCATCGCCTCCAACCAGGGGGTGGCCCTGGTGCGCCAGCGCATGGCCCGCCACTGGCTGTCGCTGGGCCAGATGGTGCGGCTGCTGGACATCGAATCGGTATCGCCGCACGGCTACTACATCGTCGAGCGCGAACAGGCGCCGCTCAAGCCGGAGGCGCGGTACTTCGTCGACTGGCTGCTCAGCCTGGACTGGTAGCACCTCCAAACCCGAACCTGAACATCAACGAAGAGGAACCCTGCCGATGCTAGCCCTGAAGCTGTCGCTGGTACCCGGCTTCATCGCATGCATCTCCGTGGCCGGCATGCCCGTGGTAGTTGGCCCGATCCAATGGGCAGTCAAGGCATATCGGGAACGACGCGCCAGACGGCTGCCCGCGATTGCCAACCAGGAACCAGCATGATGCCCATGCAGATCCGCCTGCTCACCCCCAACGACGCCAGCGCCTTCCAGGCGTTGCGCCTCGAAGGCTTGCTTGAGGCGCCCGCCGCCTTCGGTTCCAGCTTCGAGGAAGAGCGTGACCTGGCGCTGGCCACCATCGCCGGCGCCCTTGAGGCAACGCCCGAAAAGGCCGTGATCGGCGCCTTCGATGCTACCGGGGACGGCACCGCGCTGGCTGGCGTGGTCGGGGTGATGCGCGAGGACAAGGCCAAGCAGCGCCATAAGGCGTTTATCTGGGGCATGTACGTGGCTCCGGGCTATCGCGACCGGCGCCTCGGGCGGCAACTGATGGAACAGGCGATGGCGGTGGCTGCCGCCATGCCCGGCCTGCGCCAGGTCACGCTCAGCGTCAATGTCATCAATACGCCGGCGATTGCGCTCTATGAGGCCATGGGCTTCGTGCGCTACGGCGTGGAGCCGCAGGCGCTCCATGTGGCACCGGACTATCACGACAAGCTGGAAATGGTGCACATGCTGGCGCCGCGCTGACCATAAAAAGCGCCCCGTTTCCGCCTTGCGCCATGCCGGTGCTAAGCTGGACTGGTACCGGCCGGCCCGCGAGGATCCTCGCCGCCGCCGCCCGCATGACACGTCCCGGCCCAATGCCGTCATGAGCGATTTTGATCGGCCTGCCATGCGGAATTCACGTTGCCGCAAGGCTTCGCGGTCACCAGGCTGCGCTATAGTCCTTGCTCCCCACCTGCTTCCGCCCTGCCATGGCGGACGCTGGCGGCCATTACAGGAGTTGCCATGAACGCCCCGCACGAAGTTTCACTGGTCACCGACGCCACGCGCCGCAACGCGCTGCTCGAAGGCCTGGCGAAAATCCTGCCCGATGCGGCCCTGTTGTGGAAGCCCGAGGACACCGTGCCCTACGAGTGCGATGGCCTGGCGGCCCACCGCCAGATCCCGATGGCGGTGGCGCTGCCCGACAACGAGGAACAGGTCTGCGCGATCCTGCGCCTGTGCCACGCGTTGCAAGTGCCGGTGGTGCCGCGCGGCGCCGGTACCAGCCTGTCGGGCGGGGCCATGCCGATTGCCACCGGCCTGGTGCTGTCGCTGGCCAAGTTCAAGCGCATCGTCAAGGTGGATGCGCTCTCGCGCACCGCAGTGGTCCAGCCGGGCGTGCGCAATCTCGCCATCTCCGAGGCTGCCGCGCCGTACAACCTGTATTACGCGCCCGATCCCTCGTCGCAGATCGCCTGCACCATCGGCGGCAACGTCAGCGAGAACTCGGGCGGCGTACATTGCCTGAAGTACGGCCTGACCGTGCACAACGTGCTGCGCGTGCGCGCCGTGACGATGGAGGGCGAGGTGGTGGAGTTCGGCTCGGAAGCGCCCGACGCGCCGGGGCTGGACCTGCTGGCCGCCGTAATCGGCTCGGAAGGCATGCTGGCGGTGGTGACCGAGGTCACCGTCAAGCTGATCCCCAAGCCGCAGCTGGCGCAGGTGATCATGGCCAGCTTCGACGACGTGGCCAAGGGCGGCAACGCGGTGGCCGACGTGATCGGCGCCGGCATCATCCCCGCCGGGCTGGAGATGATGGACAAGCCCGCCACCGCCGCCGTGGAGGAATTCGTGCGCGCCGGCTATGACCTCGATGCCGCCGCCATCCTGCTGTGCGAATCCGACGGCACGCCGGAAGAGGTGGCCGAGGAGGTGGAGCGCATGAGCGAGGTGCTGCGCGCCTCCGGCGCCAGCCGCATCGCGGTGTCGCAAAGCGAGGCCGAGCGGCTGCGCTTCTGGAGCGGGCGCAAGAACGCCTTCCCTGCGGCGGGGCGCATCTCGCCGGATTACTACTGCATGGACGGCACCATCCCGCGCAAGCACATCGGCACGCTGCTCAAGCGCATCGAGGAGATGGAGCGCAAGTACGGCCTGCGCTGCATGAACGTATTCCACGCCGGCGACGGCAATATGCATCCGCTGATCCTGTTCGATGGTGCGGACCAGGACGAATGGCACCGCGCCGAGCTGTTCGGCTCCGACATACTGGAGAGTTGCGTGGAACTGGGCGGCACCGTCACCGGCGAACACGGCGTGGGCGTGGAAAAGCTCAACTCCATGTGCGTGCAGTTCTCGCCGGAGGAGCGCGAGCTGTTCTTCGGCGTCAAGGCGGCCTTCGACCCGGCGCGGCTTCTCAACCCCGACAAGGCGATTCCCACGCTGGCGCGCTGCGCCGAGTATGGCCGCATGCATGTGAAGCGCGGGTTGCTGCCGCATCCCGACCTGCCTCGTTTCTGAACATGACCAGTCAAGAGACCACACAGCGCGAGCGCCTGAGCGCGCAGACCCGCCAGCGCCTGGGCAAGCCCGAATCGGGCTGGCGCGAGCGCTGGTACCGCATCATCTTCGAGGCCGACACGCGCAACGGGCGGCTGTTCGATATCGTCCTGCTGCTGGCCATCGTGGCCAGCGTGCTGACTGTCGTGCTCGACAGCCTGCCGGCGGCGAACCTGCGGCTGGGCCGCGTGTTTACGGTGCTGGAGTGGCTGTTTACGCTGCTGTTCACCGCCGAGTACGCAATGCGCATCCTGGTGGTGCGGCGTCCGTTGCGCTACGTGTTCAGCTTTTTCGGCGTGGTGGACTTCCTGTCGATCATCCCGACCTGGCTCGCCTTCTTCGTGCCGGAACTGGCCTTCCTGATCGACGTGCGCCTGCTGCGGCTGCTGCGCGTGTTCCGGATCCTCAAGCTGACGGTGTATTTCGAGGAAGCGCAGATCCTGTACCGCGCGCTGGCCAACAGCCGGCGCAAGATCTTCGTCTTCCTCGGCACGGTGTTCATCATCACCGTGATCCTGGGCACGGTGATGTATGTGGTGGAAGGTCCGCAGCACGGCTTCACCAGCATCCCCGTCAGCATGTACTGGGCGGTGGTGACGCTGACCACCACCGGCTTCGGCGACATCGTGCCCAAGACCCCGCTGGGCCAGTTCGTCACCTCGCTGACCATCCTGCTGGGCTACGGCATCATCGCCTTTCCGACCGGCATCGTCGGCGCCGAGCTGGCCGCGAGCATCATAAAGCGGCCGTTGACCACGCGTACCTGCACCCACTGCCTGACCGAAGGGCACGATCCCGACGCCGGCTTCTGCAAGCATTGCGGCAACGCATTGCCGCCTTACCAGGACGAGAGCGAGCGGATCACACCCGGCGCGCCACCGGACCGCCCGCCCTCCTCGGCCTGACCCCATTTACGCCAGCGCCAACGCCAACGCCAACGCCAGCCAGCCACCATGCCAGCCGACCTGCAAGCCACCCTCACCGCCTTTCGCGATGCCATCCGGCACGCCACCGACACGCGCGCGCCGCTGCGCCTGCGGGGCGGCGGCAGCAAGGATTTCTACGGCCAGCAACTGCAGGGGGAAATGCTGGACACGCGCGCCTATAGCGGCATCGTCGACTACGACCCGCCTGAACTGGTCATCACCGCGCGCTGCGGCACGCCGCTGGCGGAGATCGAGGCGGCGCTGGCGCAGCGGCGCCAGATGCTGGCCTTCGAGCCGCCGCATTTCGGCGCGGGAGGCAATGGCGGCGCTGTGGCCACCCTGGGCGGCGCTGTAGCCGCCGGCCTGTCCGGCCCGCGCCGGCAAGCGGTCGGTGCGCTGCGCGATTTCGTGCTGGGCACGCAGGTGATGGACGGCCGTGGCGACATCCTGAATTTCGGCGGCCAGGTGATGAAGAACGTGGCCGGCTATGACGTGTCGCGCCTGATGTCGGGATCGCTCGGCACGCTTGGGCTGATCCTGGAAGTCTCGCTCAAGGTCTTGCCGATGCCATTCGACGACGCCACGCTGCGCTTTGCGCTGAGCGAGGCCGAGGCGCTTGACCGTCTCAACCAGTGGGGCGGCCAGCCGCTGCCGATTGCGGCCTCGGCCTGGCACGACGGCGTGCTGCACCTGCGGCTGTCGGGCGCGGCGGCCGCGCTGCGTGCCGCCCGCGCGCGGCTTGGCGGCGAAGCCGTCGAACCGGGTGAGGCCGATGCGCTGTGGCGCGCGCTGCGCGAGCAAAGCCACCCATTCTTCGCCCCGGCCCAGGCCGGCCAGGCGCTGTGGCGCATTGCCGTACCGACCACCGCCACGCCGCTGGCGCTGCCCGGTGGCCAACTGATCGAATGGGGCGGCGGCCAGCGCTGGTGGCTGGGCGGCCCCGACAGCGCGGCCGACAGCAACCTCGTGCGCGCCGCCGCGAAGGCCGCGGGCGGCCACGCCACGCTGTTCCGCAATGGCGACAAGTCGGTGGGTGTGTTCACGCCCTTGTCGGCGCCGCTGGCCGCCATCCACCAGCGCCTCAAGGCCAGCTTCGACCCCGCAGGCATCTTCAACCCGCAGCGCATGTACGCCGGCCTCTGAGCCGCACGCCACGCCCTTCCGATCCCCAGCCAAGGCATCAGAGAGTCCCCGAACCATGCAAACCATCCTGGCCGAATTCCTGCGCGACACGCCCGACGGCGAAGAAGCCAAGTCCATCGTCGGCAAATGCGTGCACTGCGGCTTCTGCACCGCGACCTGTCCCACCTACCAGTTGCTCGGCGACGAGCTGGACGGGCCGCGCGGCCGCATCTACCTGATGAAGCAGGTGCTGGAGGGCCAGCCCGTCACGGAAAGCACGCGCCTGCACCTGGACCGCTGCCTGACCTGCCGCAATTGCGAATCCACCTGCCCTTCGGGCGTGAAGTATGGCCGGCTGGTCGATATCGGCCGCAAGGTCGTCGACGATCGTCTCGGAGCGCAAGGCATCCAGCGCCCCGCGCGCGAGCGTTTCGCGCGTTGGGCGCTGCGCGAGAGCATGACGCGGCCCGCGCTGTTCGGGCCGGCCATGCGGCTGGGCCAGCGTTTTCGCCCGCTGCTCCCGCAAGCCCTGCGCAACAAGGTGCCGCAGCCGATGGACGCCGGCACCTGGCCGCGCAACTCGCATGCGCGCAAGATGCTGTTGCTCGACGGTTGCGTGCAGCCATCGATGTCGCCCAACATCAATGCCGCCACGGCACGCGTGTTCGACCGCCTCGGCGTGCAACTGGTGGTGGCGCGCGAAGCCGGTTGTTGCGGCGCGGTGCGCTACCACACTGGTGACCACGACGGCGGCTTCGACAATATGCGGCGCAATATCGATGCCTGGTGGCCAGCGGTGCAGGCTGGCGCCGAGGCCATCGTGATGACTGCGTCGGGCTGCGGCGCGATGGTCAAGGAATACGGGCACCTGCTGCGCAACGATACGCGCTACGCGGAACGCGCCCGGCAGATCTCGGCGCTGACCAAGGATCTGTCGGAGCTGCTGCCGGATTTTTCCGACAACCTGCAGGCCATTGCCGCCGAGGGGCAAGGCGGCAAAAGCAGCAACGGCCAGCGGGTTGCATATCACCCACCATGTACCCTCCAGCACGGCCAGCAGATCCGCGGCAAGGTGGAGGCGTTGCTGGGCGGCCTTGGCGTGGAAGTCAGGCTCTGCGCCGACAGCCACCTGTGCTGCGGCTCCGCCGGCACGTATTCGGTACTGCAGCCGGCGTTGTCCTACCGGTTGCGTGATGAGAAACTCGCCAATCTGCAGGCTTCGAAGCCTGATGCCATCGTGTCGGCGAATATCGGGTGCATCACGCATTTGCAAAGCGGCACCGGGACGCCGGTGATGCATTGGATCGAACTGGTCGATCGGATGTTGGGGGAATGACGACGGCTGTCGCTCTCTCTCCCGTGAGGGGAGCAAACAAGCAGGCAAGCCAGGCCGCTCCGGGGTACCATGCGATGGCTTTCGCCCCCGAATCTCTTCGCTCCACGCTCACATGCTTCAAACCTTCGCCATCCTCCTGGTTTTCCAATCCATCGGGGAGGCGCTCAGCTACGCCCTGAGCCTGCCCGTGCCCGGCCCGGTGATCGGCATGATCCTGCTGTTCGGCTGGCTCACCTTCGACAACCGGCTGCTGCCGGTCATCCAGGGCACCACGTCCGAGCTGCTCAAGCACTTGTCGCTGCTGTTCGTGCCGGCCGGCGTGGGCATCATGGTGCATGCGCACCGCATCGGCGGGGAATGGATGCCGATCGTGGTGGCGCTGGTGCTTTCCACCTGGCTGGCGATCGCTACCACGGCGCTGGTGGCGCGTGCCCTGATGGGCAAGCCGCGGCCGCCTGAAATCGCAGGCACAGCCACTGCCCAGGCAGCACCGGGAGAGCAGGCATGATGACGCCGCGCCTCAACGAAATCTGGGTCTACCTCGCCGCCAGCCCGCTGCTGGGCCTGACAGCCACCTTGCTGGCCTATGTGTTCGCCTTCCGCGTCTACGAGCGCGCGCGCTTTTCGCCGCTGGCCAATCCCGTGATGATCGCGGTGGCCATCCTGGTCACGCTGCTGACGGTGACCGGCACGCCTTACAAGACGTATTTCGACGGCGCGCAGTTCGTCCACTTCCTGCTGGGACCGGCCACCGTCGCGCTGGCGGTGCCGCTCTACATGCAATTGCCCAAGCTGCGGCAGCACGTGCTGCCGCTGCTGGGCGGACTGCTGGCGGGCTCGCTGGTCGCGGTGGTATCGGCCGTGGGCATCGCGTGGCTGCTGGGTGCTTCGCCCGAGACGGTGCGCTCGCTCGCACCCAAGTCGGTCACCATTCCCATCGCCATGGGCGTGGCCGAGAAGATCGGGGGCCTGCCGTCGCTCACCGCCGTGCTGGTGATGGGCACCGGCATCATCGGCGCCGTCAGCGCCACCAGGCTGCTCAACCTGCTGGGCATCACCGACTACACCGTGCGCGGCTTCGCCACCGGCGTGGCGGCGCACGGTATCGGCACCGCGCGCGCCTTCCAGGTCAACCAGGAGGCCGGCGCCTTCGCCGCGCTCGGCATGGGCCTGAACGGCGTGCTGACCGCCGTGATGGTGCCGATGCTGGCGACATGGATGCCGCGCTGATCCCTGCTGGCAGGACGTTGTCAGGAGCCCCCGTGCATGATCCGTCTCTCCATTACCCCTGAGAGAAACCCCATCATGAGCGGACGGATCCACTGGCTTGAAATCCCCGTCTCCGATAGGCACCAACGACTAATTACGGCGGACTAGGCCGGCTCCGCCAGCAGCTTCTCGATATCGGCCTTGATATCCGCGGGCTTGGTGGTGGGCGCGTAGCGCTTGAATACCGTGCCGTCGCGGCGCAGCAGGAACTTGGTGAAGTTCCACTTGATCGCTTGGAGGCCCAGCACGCCCGGCTTTTCGGAGGTCAGCCAGCGATACAGCGGATGCGCGTCGGCGCCATTGACGTCGATCTTGCCGAACATCGGGAAGGTGACGTGAAAGCGCGACTCGCAGAACTGGCCGATCTGCCCGGCGTCGCCCGGCTCCTGCTTGCCGAACTGGTTGCAGGGAAAACCCAGCACTTCCAGGCCGCCCTGCGCGTACTGCTCCTGCAGCGCTTGCAGGCCGGCGTATTGAGGCGTGAAGCCGCACTCGCTGGCGGTATTTACGATCAGCAGCACCTTGCCGCTGAATTGCGACAGCGATACCGGCTGGCCGGCAAGGGAACTGGCTTCGAACTGGTAGACGTTGCTCATGACAGGCTCCTCGGATGGCGCGGCTGGGTGCCGGCGGCGCGAACAGTGTACTAGTATCCTGAATCACAAATTCGTTGAATAAGTCCGCCGACAAGACGCGCGATCCGTCGTCACGAATGCTCGCAAGGCTCCAGCCTTGCTGCGCTTCGTTCCTAGGCTCGCACGCCTTCTCGACACACTTATTTTCTCAACGAATTTCAGATTCAGGATACTAGAGGGGCAAGCGCCGCGCTGGCGGCAGGTCAGATCACATTCAGGTGTTCGGTGCCGGCACCCAGGTCGGTCTCGCGGTCCAGGGTGCCGTGCAGCTTGATCATCAGCCGCAGGTCGTTGAGCGAGTCGGCGTTGCGCAGCGCATCTTCGTAGGTGATCTTGCCGGCCTCGTACAAATCGAACAATGCCTGGTCGAACGAGACCATGCCCTGCTCGCGCGATTTCTTGATGACTTCCTTGAGCGCGTGGATCTCGCCCTTGAAGATCAGGTCGGCCACCAGCGGCGTGCCGATCATGATTTCCACCGCTGGCACGCGGCCCTTCTTCCCCTTGCGCGGCAACAGGCGCTGCGACACCATCGCCTTCAGGTTCAGCGACAGGTCGATCAGCAACTGCTGGCGCTTCTCCTCGGGGAAGAAATTGACCACGCGGTCGATGGCCTGGTTGGCGTTGTTGGCGTGCAGCGTGGCCAGGCACAGGTGGCCCGTCTCCGCGTACTGCATCGCATATTCCATGGTTTCGCGATCGCGGATTTCGCCGATCAGGATCACGTCGGGCGCCTGGCGCAGGGTGTTCTTCAGCGCCACGAGCCAGGAGTCGGTATCGATGCCGACCTCGCGCTGCGTGACGATGCAGTTCTGGTGCGCGTGCACGTATTCGATCGGGTCCTCGATGGTGATGATGTGCCCGTAGGAGTGCGCGTTGCGGTGATCGAGCATGGCCGCCAGCGAGGTCGACTTGCCCGAGCCGGTGGCGCCGGTAACGATCACCAGGCCACGCTTGGACATCACGATGTCATGCAGCGCCGGCGGCAGGTCGAGATCCTCCACGGAAGGGATGCGCGTATTGATGGTACGCACCACCATGCCCGCCTTGCCTTGCTGGATAAAGGCCGAGACCCGGAAGCGCCCGGCATTGGGCACCGCGATGGCGAAGTTGCACTCGCGGGTGTTCTCGAACTCGCGGGACTGGCGTTCGTTCATGATCGAGCGCACCAGGCCGAGCGCCTGGGCGGGGTTGAGCAGCTGCTGCGACACCGGCGTGACCTTGCCGTCCACCTTGATCGCGGGCGGGAAATCGGCGGTAATGAACAGGTCGGAGCCGCGGTTGCTCACCATCAGCTCGAGCAGGTCATTGATGTACTTGGCGGCGGATTCGTGATCGAGCATGGCGGTGTCCTGGTTCGGATGCGGCAGCCTCGCCTCAGCCAGTGAAAGAGTCCGGGTTCTTGGCAATGGCGCGCGCGTCGCTGTAGGCAATCAGCCCGCGCTTGATCAGGTCCGACAGGCACTGGTCCAGCGTCTGCATGCCAAGCCCGCTGCTGGTCTGCATCATCGAGTACATCTGCGCGATCTTGTTTTCGCGGATCAGGTGGCGGATCGCCGGCGTGGCGATCATGATCTCGTGCGCCGCGGTACGGCCGTTGCCGTCGCGCGTCTTGAGCAGCGTCTGCGAGATCACGGCCTCGAGCGATTCGGACAGCATGGTGCGCACCATGTCTTTTTCTTCCGGCGGGAACACGTCGACGACACGGTCGATGGTCTTGGCGGCCGAGCTGGTGTGCAGCGTGGCAAACACCAGGTGGCCGGTTTCGGCCGCGGTCAGGGCCAGGCGGATGGTTTCCAGGTCGCGCAATTCACCCACCAGCACCACATCCGGATCCTCACGCAGGGCCGAGCGCAGCGCGTTGGCGAAGGAGTGCGTGTGCGGCCCCAGCTCGCGCTGGTTGATCAGGCTCTTCTTGGACGTGTGCACGAACTCGATCGGGTCCTCCACCGTGAGGATGTGGCCCATGTCCTGATCGTTGCGGTGGTCGACCATGGCCGCCAGCGTGGTGGACTTGCCCGAGCCCGTGGGGCCGGTCACCAGCACCAGGCCGCGCGGCTTCATGCACAGGTCGGCGAACACCGCCGGCGCGTGCAGGTCATCCAGCGTCAGTACCTTGGAGGGAATGGTCCGGAACACCGCGGCCGCGCCGCGTTGCGTGTTGTACGCATTGACGCGGAAACGCGAAAGGCTGGCGATCTCGAAGGAGAAATCGATCTCCAGCCGTTCTTCATATTGCTTGCGCTGGGTGTCGCTCATGATGTCGTACATCATGGCGTGGACATCCTTGTGACCCATCGCGGCCACGTTGATACGGCGCATATCGCCGTGGATACGCACCATCGGCGGCATGTCTGCCGAGAGATGGAGATCGGACGCCTTGTTCTTGACGGCGAAAGCTAATAGCTGTGCGATGTCCATCTATAATGACCCCACCCTATTTTTTGTCGTACTTCGTTGTACTTCCTGATATGTTCGCCGGATTATGTCTGTAATCGCCGCCAACTTGCAAGCCGTCCACAGGCGCATCGAGGCGGCCGCACAACACGCCGGGCGGCCGGCCGGTGAAGTCACGCTTCTGGCGGTTTCCAAGACCTTTCCCGCCGCCGCCGTGCGGGCCGCCTTCGAGGCCGGCCAGCGCGCCTTCGGCGAGAACTACGTGCAGGAGGGCGTGGACAAGATCGCCCGGCTTGACGACTTGCGCGCCGCGTTGTGCTGGCACTTCATCGGCCCCCTGCAAAGCAACAAGACGCGTACCGTGGCCGAACATTTCGACTGGGTCCACGCCATCGACCGCCTGCGCATCGCGCAGCGCCTGTCGGCACAGCGTCCCGCCGGCATGGCGCCGCTGCAAGTCTGCCTGCAGGTCAATATCAGCGGAGAAGCCAGCAAGAGCGGTGCGGCGCCGGACGAAGTCCCCGCCCTGGCGCGCGCCGTGGCGGCGCTGCCCGGCCTGCGGCTGCGCGGCCTGATGGCGATTCCCGAACCGGTGACCGATGTGACGGCCCAGCGCCGACCCTTCGCCGCACTGCGCACGCTGCTGGATGCCTTGCGCGCGGACGGGCTGGCGGTGGACACCTTGTCGATGGGCATGTCTGCAGACATGGAAGCCGCCATCGCCGAGGGCGCCACCCTGGTGCGCATCGGCACCGCCATTTTCGGCGCGCGCGACCATGCCGCCGCGCCCGCGACGCCTGGCTGAACGCCGGCGCCACTCTCCCTAGACGATTCCCAGCAAGAGACCGACATGCTCGACACACTCACCTTTGGTTTCCTCGGCGGCGGCAATATGGCCACCGCCCTGATCGGCGGCCTGATCGCCCGGGGCGTGCCGGCCACTTCGATCCGCGTGGCCGATCCCTTCGAGGAAGCCCAGGCGCGCCTGCGGCGCGACCTCGGCGTGCATGCCGCGGGCGCGCCCGACCCGGCCTTCGGCGCCAGCGATGTATTGGTGCTGGCAGTCAAGCCGCAGCAATTCCGCGCAGCGGCGGCGTCGTTGCTGCCGCACCTGGGCGACAACCTGATCGTCAGCGTGGCCGCCGGCATCCGCCTGGCCGACATGCAGCGCTGGTTCGGCGGCCGCACCCGTCTGGTGCGCGCCATGCCCAACACCCCGGCGCTGGCCGGCATGGGCATGACCGGCCTGGCCGCCGTGCCCGGCCTGCCGCGGCAGGACCGCGAGATCGCCAGCGCGCTGGCCGAGGCGGTGGGCAAGTGCGAGTGGGTGGAAGGCGACGCGCAGATCGACGCGGTCACCGCCATCTCCGGCAGCGGCCCGGCCTATGTCTTCTATTTCATCGAAGCGATGGAGAAGGCAGCTGCCGAACTCGGCCTGACTGCCAGCCAGGGACGTGCGCTCGCGGTGGAAACCTTCCGTGGCGCGGCGGCACTGGCGGCGCAATCCGAAGAGCCTGTCAGCGTACTGCGCGAGCGCGTGACGTCCAAGGGCGGTACGACTTACGCAGCGCTCACCGCGATGCAAACCGCCGGCATCGGCGAGGCTTTCGCCAAGGCGATGCATGCGGCCGCAGCCCGGGCGACTGAAATGGGGGCGGAGTTCGGAAAGGACTGAGGTTCATGGGTAGGGGAACCAACCAGCGCGAATAAAAAAAAGCGATACCGCCCGATCAAGATTCGGTGTAGCCGTGTGGAGCGCCCGATGGGCGGTCCACACCCACCCGCGATGCGAAGCGAGCCGTGAAGGTTCGCCAGGCCGTATGGGGCGCCTCGTCGGCAGGCGAAAAGAGCGGAAAAGAGGGACCCATGTTTGAGTATCGCCTTAAGGCGATGCGAGTTTGGGTCCCGGCCGCTCTT